>NZ_JBSFQJ010000046.1:0-1164 GCF_053588655.1 Gordonia sp. NPDC003424 | reverse complement strand
TAGCCTGAATTTTTCGTGCTGATTTGCTGTGGCGTCGTGTTGATACGCGAAAGTGCCTGTCTCACAGGGCATGATCCGATTTGTTCAGGATCAACCATGCCGAGGAGAAGGCACTTCGCAGATGCAGGGTATCGCAGAGCGTCCACGGGTGAAAGTATCGGCCGACGGGGACGGCGTGTTGTCACATGCCGGCGCGTCGTTGGTGCGTGAGGTCGCCGATCTCAGTGGGCTGACCGATCAAATCACCGCCGCGTTGGCCGACACCTACAGCGGGCCATGGCGGCATGCGCCGGGGGCGGTGTTCGCCGATCTGGCCGCCGCCATCGCCGATGGCGCCGACTGTGTGGATCGGGCCGCGACCCGCTGCGCGGCAGGAGAGTGGGTATTCGGCGAGTCGGCCTCGACGACCACGATGTGGCGCCTGATCGATCAACGTATCAACGCCGCCCACCTCGAATCGGTGATCGCGGCCCGCAACATCGCCCGCGCCCGAGCGTGGGAGGCCGGGGCGGCCCCGTCACCGGAGTGCGACTGGTTACGCATCGACGTCGATGCCACCATCACTCTGGATCACTCCGACAACAAAGAGAACGCCGCGGCCACCTGGAAACACACCTACGGATTCCATCCGCTGCTCGCGTTCCTGGATCGCCCCGATATCTCCGCCGGTGAAGCCCTCGCCGCGCTCCTGCGGCCGGGCAACGCCGGGTCCAACACCGCCGCCGATCACATCACCGTGCTCGACGCGGCGCTCGCGGCGTTACCGCCGGCCTATCGCCCCGACACCCCCGGCAGCCCCAAGATCCTCATTCGCAGTGATTCCGCCGGTGCCACACACGCTTTCGCTGCCGCCTGCCGCGACCGCGGGGTGGGGTTCTCCTTCGGGGTGGTGTTCACCGAAGCGATGAAAGAGGCCACCGAAACACTCAACGCGGCCGCCGCGTGGACACCGGCGATCGATGACGACGGCGAGGTCCGTGAGGGTGCGTGGGTGGCCGAGGCCACCGATCTGGTCGATCTGTCGGTCTGGCCGGCCGGCACCCGGCTGATCCTGCGCAAAGAGCGCCCGCATCCCGGGGCGCAGTTGCGGTTCACCGACTCCGAGGGACACCGGGTCACCGGACTCATCACCGACACTCCCGCCCGCCAGACGCCCGGCGGAGT
>NZ_JBSFQJ010000045.1:0-1506 GCF_053588655.1 Gordonia sp. NPDC003424 | reverse complement strand
CCCGGACTCAAGGGATCGACGCAACACCCTGACCTGTGGAGGTTGCGGTGGCGGATCGGGAACGGATGCGGGCGTTGGCGGTGAAGTGGTTTGCTGCGGGAGTCTCGGTGGAGGAGATCGGGATTCGGTTGGGGGTTAAGCGCCGGACGTGTTATGTCCTGTTGGAGGAGGCGGGTCGGCCGGCGGGTCGGCGGCGTGGGCCGGTACCGGCGGTGGACCCGGATGCGGTGGTCGTGGCGTTCGGGCGTGAAGGCACGATCATGGGTGCCGCGGAGGCGACGGGTATCTCGCAGGGACGGGCGCGCTCGATTCTGGTCCGGCATGGTTTCGTGGAGGAACGACCGCGCTCCTATCGTCGTAGAGAGCCGTTGCAGCGGCCGCGGTGGAAACCGGTAGCAGAACGGGACACGCCGCGTCACAAGCGATCTGAGGGCGTTGTAGCGGGGTATGACGAACAGGTGATCACAGCGGATGAGGGTGGGGCGGGGCGGTATCTGAGTTTGGCGGACCGGTTGTTGATCGCCGATCTGCATCATGCGGGGCATTCGTTGCGGGCGATCGGGGCGCGGGTGGGTAAGCATGCCTCGACGATCTCGCGGGAACTCCACCGCCACAGTGACGTTGAGGGACTGTACTTGCCCCACATCGCCCACGACGATGCATTGCGTGGGCGGGCGCGACCGAAGATGACCAAACTGATGGCCTATCCGGCGTTGCATATGGCGGTGTCGATCAAGCTCGCCGAGAAACACTCACCCGAACAGATCGCGGGTGCGTTGCGCCTGGAGTTTCCGGATGATCAATGCATGCAGATCAGTCATGAATCGGTGTATCAGGCGCTCTATCTCCAGGGTCGGGGTGCGTTGAAAGCGCAGATCACGGCCACTTTACGTAGCGGACGTGTCCGTCGTGTGCACCGTGATCAACGCCGCACGCGCGAGCGGTTCGTCGACCCGATGGTGATGATCTCCGATCGTCCGGCCGAGGTTGAGGACCGGGCGGTGCCTGGGCATTGGGAGGGCGATCTGATCACCGGCGCGCATAACAAGTCCGCGATTGGGACGCTGGTTGAACGCAGCACCCGTTACACCGCGTTGCTGTATCTGCCTGATGGTCACAACGCTGAGCAGGTGTGTGCGGCGTTGCAGGACACGATCACTGCGTTGCCCGAGCATCTGCGGAAGTCGTTGACCTGGGATCAAGGGGCGGAGATGGCCAAGCATGCGCAGTTCCGGGTCGCGACCGGTGTCGATGTGTACTTTTGCGATCCGGCGAGTCCGTGGCAGCGGGGAACCAATGAGAACACCAACGGGCTTTTGCGCCAGTACTTTCCGAAAGGAACAGACCTTTCGATCCATGGCCCGGATGAGTTACGCAGAGTCGCCGACGAACTCAATCGCCGACCCCGCAAAACCCTTGGATTCCGCACTCCCGCACACGAACTCAATGAGCTACTCTTAGCACCGAAACAACACGACGGTGTTGCGTCGACCCCCTGAATTCGCC
>NZ_JBSFQJ010000044.1:0-1575 GCF_053588655.1 Gordonia sp. NPDC003424 | reverse complement strand
ATTTGTCAACCTGCCTGAGACAGGTCGGTTACTGGGTTCTTCTTCGGTTTGGTCGGTTTGTGGTTGATCCCGACGATTGCCGGGACGACGGGAGCTTTCGGTCGTCCGCCACGGTAGCGTTCGGGGTGAGCGGCGTGTAGCTCGTCGAGGCGCACCTGGCGGCGCTTTTGGATCTCGACGAAGCTACCGTCGAACACCGATGCTGGTGTGTAGCAGCCGATCCCGCTGTGGCGGTGCTCGTGGGCGTAGCCCTCGAGGAACTGTCGGGTCCAGTCGCGAGCATGGTCGATGTCATCGAAGTACTCGGGGCAGTCCAGATCGTATTTCACGGTCTTGAACAGCGACTCGGAGAACGGGTTGTCGTCGCTGACCCGCGGTCGGGAGAACGACGCGATCACACCGGATGCCTCAAGCGCGTCGAGTAGATCGGTGGAGCGCATCACCGCACCGTTGTCGGCGTGCAGCATGCGCGGTGGCCCGTAGCGGGTGAACGCCTCGGTGAACATCACCACCGCCGCGGCGGTGTTCTCCTCGGCCACGACCTTCCATGCCACCGGGAATCGGGAGAACACATCGATCACCAGCAGCAGTTTGTAACGCTGCCGACTGGGCCCGCGCAATTCGGTGGCATCCCAGGACCATAACTGCCCCGGGGCGGTGGCCATGACCCGCGGAGTCCTGCGGGTGGCGGCAGTGCCGCAATGTTTGCGGCGACGGCGATCACCTACCAGCTTGGCTGCTTTCGCAATCCGATAGAACGTGCGTTGACTACATCGAACGAGTCCTGAATCAAAAGCACGCCAATATGTTTGGAAGATCGACAGATCGGCGTATTCCGGCCGGCACAGCACATCGACCACCTGGTCACGCTCGGCGACCGACAACGCTGCCGGCTGCCCACGCTGCGCCTGCGGCACCGGATCAGCCACCGGCGTGTAGTGCCGGTAGCCGCGCACCAGCCGGTAATACGTGGCGCGGCTGACCCCGACCAGCGCACAGGCCACCGTCAACGCCATACCCAGTGCCTTCAACGCGGTGACCGTGTCAATCAGGACAGCCCGTTGCGCTCCAACCACTCGCGATACTGCTCGGCGCTCATCAATGCCGGCGGGATCTCGGTCTGCGGATCCGTCGAGCCCTTGGTGATCCCCTCCAAGAGCTCGAATGCTTTTCCCAGCACCTCCTGGGCAGCCTCGGCCGCAGTGACCTTCGCCTTGAGCCGCTCGTTCTCGGCCCGCAGCCGTGCCAACTCGGCACGATCACGGCTGTCCATCATCCCGCGCCTTTCTTTCTTGGTTGCCTCAGCAACCATGGCCTCCTCGAACTCCCCACGATCTCGCGCGGTGACCCACTCACGGATCGTCCTGGTGGTCAACCCATTCTCGCGCGCAAACCGAGTCTTCGATCCGCGCTCGACACACTGGTCCCACTGCTGCAAAATCTCCAGCTTGTAGGCCCGCGTGTAGATGTTGCGCCCACCAGGAGTCTGCCACCGGTGTTGCACCTGACTCATCACTACTCCATCCCCCGCACCCACCACCAGCACCTGTCTCACAACCATGCTGGCAGCCGACG
>NZ_JBSFQJ010000043.1:0-1794 GCF_053588655.1 Gordonia sp. NPDC003424 | reverse complement strand
CATCCACCACCGCCGGCCGCGAACCCCACCGCGACACCGCCCCACCCAACACATCACCCAACACCACCGGCACCACACCAACCCCACCCGAGACGGCCACCGGACGGTCGAGTTCCTGCGATGTGAGGATCGGCGCCGCGAGCAGCGGGAGTTCCGGTGATCGAGTGAGGGCGTCGAGCAGATCGACGAACCGGGTGGCGAACGTGCGGACGGATTCCGCATCGAAGAGGTCGATCGCGTACACGATCGAGCCGGTCATCGCCTTCCCGGGACCGGCCGCATCCATGCCGATGAGCAGATCGACCTTTGCCGGGGTGATCGGGGCATCGACCGGCGAGATCGACAATCCGCCGATATCCGTCTCCGCGACACCGGAACCCATTTCGGGGAGCAGCTGCTGGTTGAGCGAGAGCCACACCTGCGCCAGTGGCGCGAAGGCCTCGGTCCGGACCGGTGCGACGTGCTCGACGACGGTCTCGAACGGCACGTCGGCGTGCGCGAAGGCCGCCAGGTCGACGGTGCGGACCCCGTCGAGGAAGTCGGTGAAGGTCTGGTCCTCGCGCACATGGGTGCGCAGGACCAGCGTGTTGACGAACATGCCGATCAGCGGATCCAGCACGGCCTGCCCGCGACCGGCCACCGGCGTGCCGACGGCGATGTCGTCGGTCGCCGAGAGTCGCGCGAGGAGCACCGCGAGCGCCGCATGGACGACGATGAAGGGGGTCACGCGTTGGTCGTTCGCCAGTTGGTCGATGCGGGTGACGACATCGGCAGGCACCTCGAACTGCACGTGGGCACCACGACTCGACGCCACACGCGGCCGGGAACGGTCCGACGGCAGTTCGAGGACCTCGGGCAGTCCGGCGAGCTGCGCCGACCAATACGACAGTTGTTCGCCGACAACGGATTCCGGATCGGCGGCGGTGCCGAGTACACGGTGCTGCCACAGCGCGAAGTCAGCCAGTTGCACCGGCAGCGCGTCGAAATCGGGTTCGTGACCGGACATGCGCGCGATGTATGCCCGCACCAGATCGTTGATCAGCGGTGTCATGGATTCGCCGTCGGCCGCGATGTGATGCACCACGAGGGCGAAGTAGTGCTCGTTGTCCGGCAGCGACCAGAGACGAGCGCGCACCGGCCAGTCGACGGTGACGTCGAAGCCGGCGATGGCAGCGGCCTCGAGTTCCGCCTGTGAGTCCACGACGGCCCAGTCGAGGCGATGCCCGATCTCGTCGACCCCATGCACCAACTGAGACGGGCCGTCGACCGACGGCGGGAATGTCGTCCGCAAGACCTCTTGTCGCGCAACGACATCCATCAAAGCGCTGTGCAGCGCCGGAACGTCAAGGTTGCCGGTCAGCCGCAGAACGGCGGGAATGTTGTAGGTGGGCGACGCCGGGTCGAGACGGTTGATGAACCACATCCGCTGTTGCGCGAAGGTCAGCGGGATTCGGTCGGGCCGTGGTTCCACGGCCACCACCGGGGCGAGTGCCACACCGCGGCCGGACAGCCGCACGACGAGTTCGCGGACGGTGGTCGCCTCGAAGATGTCCTGCACCGTCGCGGTGACATCGAGTGCCTCGCCGACCCGGGCGGCCAGACGCATCGCCGACAGTGAGTTGCCGCCGAGGTCGAAGAAACTGTCGGTCACCGACACCCGCTCCACCCCGAGCAACTCGGCGAACACCCCGGCCACCAGAGCCTCGGCATCATCGGCCGCCGCCACGAACTCACCGGCCTCGATCACCGGCTCGGGCAACCCCCGCTTGTCCAACTTACCCACCGGAGTCACCG
>NZ_JBSFQJ010000042.1:0-1937 GCF_053588655.1 Gordonia sp. NPDC003424 | reverse complement strand
AGGGGATATCGGGCTGTTGGGATTTGCGGCTGGCCTTGCTGGCGTGTGTCGCGCCGGGTTTATGGGGTTTGACCTGGGATGATGGGTGCATGGCGAGGGATTATCGGCCGGTCGATCGGGATCAGGTATTCATGTTGCCGCCGGATATGCGGGACTGGGTACAGCCCAGCGATCCGGTGTGGCTGGTGATCTCGATGGTCGATCGGCTTGATACCTCGTCATTGCATGCCCAGCGTCGGGTCGGGGGTGTGGGTCGTCGTGGCTATGACCCCGACATGCTGTTGACGCTTCTGATCTGGGCGTGGGCGCATGGGCAGCGGTCTTCGCGTCAGATCGAGCGGTTGTGTCGTCGGGACCTGACCTACCGGGTTATCTGCGCCGGCGATGTGCCGGATCATTCGACGATCTCGACGTTCCGCAAGGACGCCTCGGCGGTGATGGCCACGTTGTTCGCCGAAACCCTGGCCGCCTGCGCACGCCTGGGGATGGGTCGGCTCGGGGTCGTGGCGTTGGACGGGGTCAAGATCGCATCCAACGCATCGCCGGCAGCCAACCGGACCGAGAAGCATTTGGCCAAGCTGCAGGCCACAGAGCTCGACCGATTGCGTACACAGCTCGAAGATGTTGCGGTGCAGGCTGATATCGAGCATGCGGCCAACGATGCTGACGGTGATCGCGGGAGCGGCGATGAGGAGGTCCCCAAGGAGCTGCTGGAGTTAGCGGGGGCCCAACGGCTGGCCCGCATCACCGAGGCCCTGGTCTCGGCGCGTGAGCACAACAGGGCTGCCCAGGAGGCGATGCCGGAGAAGACGCGCGCGGAGATCAACCGCGATCATCTGCTCGCGCGGCGCCAGAAGGACGCCGAGGCTGCGCAGCGGTGGCTCACCGACTGCGAGCAGGCCGCCGGTCACTACGGCGGCCGTATCGCCGCGGTGCCGATCCAGATCCGGGTGCAGGTGGCCGAGCAACGCCTGGCCCACGCCCGCGCCGAGTACCAAGCCATGCTCGACGCCCGGCCCTCACGCATGCGGGGCAGGTCGCCCGCTCCGGTCGAGAGGTCCGACAAGGTCGTTGCAGCACGCACTGCGCTGGACAAAGCAGTGGCCGCCCACGCCCGGTGGACAGCGACACAACGGGCCGAAGACGAGAAGATCACAGCTCAACTGGCCGCAGCGGCGGCGCGCACCGACAAACCACACCGAGCCTCGGTCGACACCAGCCGCAATATCACCGACCCGCAGTCGCGGCCGATGCCACTGCGGGGCGGTGGGTGGGTGCAGGGATACAACTGCCAGGCCGTCAACAGCAGCGATGGATTGATCATCGCCACGATGGTCGGCGATAACCCTGTCGACACACCACAATTCAGGCCCATGATGGACAAAGCTGTTGCCGCCGCCGAGTACATCGAGCGCCACCGACCCGTCGACTCGGCCCCAACCGGTGGGATTGGTGTACTTCTCGCCGACGCCGGCTACCACTCCGCCGACAACATCACCGCCCCGGGCCCCGACCGGCTCATCGCCACCGCCCAGGCGCACAAACTGCGCAAAGCCCACGCCGAACAGTCCGCCAACACCGAGTCCACGCCCCCGCCACCAGCCGATGACAACCCGACCGCGGTGATGACTGCCCGACTCCTCACCGACGACGGACACGCGCTCTACAGCCAACGCAGTCACATCGCCGAAACCCCGTTCGGACACGCCAAACACAACCTCGGCTTCCGCCGATTCACCAGCTGCGGATTGGCCCGAGCAGAAGCCGAATTCGCCTTCCACGCCATCGTTCACAACCTCTTCAAGGCCATCACCCACACACAGACAGCCTCAGCCTGAGGCCCAGGCTGGGGCTGTCTGTGCCAACCGGACCAACCTCGCCTGACCGACACCCTCACAACGCCGAAATCAAATCCCAACAGCCCGATATGCCCCTCG
>NZ_JBSFQJ010000041.1:0-2024 GCF_053588655.1 Gordonia sp. NPDC003424 | reverse complement strand
GACCGGACTTCCGCAGTTGGTAGGCATTTTGGCGTTGCCGCTGAGCTGAATGCGCAGGTGAGAGCGGTGAGGGGTGCCCGAAAGCGCGAATACTTGTAGGCACACGAATTGGGGCGTGTCTGCTGGTAATTCGCTGTTTCATGTGGTGTTGTGTAGGTATGTACCTGCGGGAGACGCGGCGCAAGAACAAAGATGGTTCCACCGTGTCGTATCTGCAGCTGGCGCACAACGAACGCCATCCGAAAACCGGCGCCCCGACAGCGAAGGTGATCCACAACTTCGGGCGCGCCGAGACCGTCGATCGTGACGGGCTGGCCCGGCTGGTGGGCTCGATCTCCCGGTTTCTCTCACCCGGGCAGGCCGCGAGCGCAAGCGCAAGCGCCAGCGGCGAGGGGGTGGAGATCCTCGACAGCCGTCGCCTCGGTGGCGCGTGGACGCTGGACCGGTTGTGGGAGCGGTTAGGGATCGGTGCGGCGATCACCCGGGCGGCTGCGGCGCGGCGTCTGGATGCTGACCAGGTCGAGCGGGTGATCTTCACCCTGGTCGCCCAACGCGCGCTGGAACCCGGTTCGAAACTCGCGGCGACCGGCTGGCTCGCGGAACGGGTCGCCATCGGTGGGATCACCACCCTGACCGATGATCAGGCGTATCGGGGCATGGATTTTCTGCTCGAGGCGCTCGACGATATCGCTGCTGAGGTATTCGATTCGGTGGCGCACCTGTTGAATTTGGATCTCGACATCGTGTTCGTCGACACCACATCGACCTACTTCGAAACCGACAGCCCCGATGAGTTGCCCGAGCTGGCTGACCCGGTCGTCGATGACGGCATCACCCGCCCGACCGAATCCGGGACGCGGACGTTCGGTCATTCCAAGGACTTTCGTACCGACCTGCCGCAGGTGGTGATCGCGATGGCCGTCACCCGCGATGGAATCCCGGTGCGCTGCTGGACCTTTCCCGGCAACACCGCCGACACCGCGATCATCCGCACCATCAAAGACGACCTCGCCGGCTGGCAACTACGCCGCCTGGTGTGGGTCGCCGACCGCGGATTCGCCTCCGCGACCAACCGCGCCTACCTCACCCGCGGTGGTGGGCACTACATCCACGCCGAGAAACTACGCCACACCAACGCCGAAGCGGCTGCCGCGCTGGCCCGCCCGGGCCGCTACCACGCCGTCGCCGGTAACCTCCGGGTCAAGGAAGTTCACGTCGCTCCCGGCGGGGACGGTGACGGCGAGGGTGGTGCCCGCGCCGTGCGGTTCGTGGTGTGCCACAACCCTGATCAAGCCGAGCGTGACGCCGCGGTGCGCAGCAACCTCGTGGCCCATCTGCGAGAGCTGATCGCCGGATCCGATGACTGGGCCACCCGCCGCCGCGACGAATTTGTCGGCTCCCTCAAGGCCAAGCCGGGCTTGCGGCGGTATCTGCGGCGCACCAAGTCCGGGTTGCTGCGGATCGATGCCGCCGCGATCAAGGCGGAAGCCGGGCTGGACGGCAAATGGTTGCTGCGGACCTCGGATACCACCCTTACCCCAGAAGATCTGGCGGCGGCCTACAAGCAGTTGCTGGCAGTGGAACGTGGTTGGCGGGACATGAAGGGCGCGTTGAAATTACGTCCGGTGTTCCACTATCGCGAAGACCGCATCCGGGCGCACGTGCAACTGTGCTGGCTGGCGCTACTGCTGATCCGGGTTGCTGAGACCGCCACCGGCGACACTTGGCGCACCATCGCCCACGAACTCGACCGGCTGCACCTGATCACCCTGGCCACCGATCACGGCACCGTCGCGCAACGCTCCGCGCTCACCGCGAGCCAGCGCCGCATCCTCGGCGCCCTTGACCTGCCCGAACCTCCCCGATTCGTCGACTTCACACCCAGCGCCTGACCGCGTTCGTCACCCTCTCCCCGAGCGCAGCGAGGTCGTGTAGTAACACGACCAAATCGCGTCGATTCATCATCACCGCACGTCAACACCCATTTCCGGGGAATCGTGTGCCCAACATCTGCGGAAGTCCGG
>NZ_JBSFQJ010000040.1:0-2965 GCF_053588655.1 Gordonia sp. NPDC003424 | reverse complement strand
GGCTTGATATGTAGGTGATCGGCGAGTCGTCCCAGGGTATGGCGGTGCGGGGGTGGATGCTGTCGTCAGGCCATGTCGAGGGAGTTCAGATGGCTGGTGACGTGTTCATGCCGTGCCTGGTGACCGGTGGTGGTGATCCACCGTCGCTGGGGGAACCGTTGGTTGATGAGTACCTGCGATTCACCGCCGCGCGTGTGCGGCCAAATACGTTGCAGGCGCGGATGTTTGATTTGAAGGTGTTCTTCTCCGTGGTGGCCAAGCCACCCACGCAGGTCACTGCTGCTGATGTCCTCGGATTCATCGAGGAGCAACGGTCGCCGCGGCGTGGCGAGAACGTGGTTCGACTGGCCGATGGCGAGTCGGGGTTGGCGTTGTCGACGATCAAGCGCCGGTTGTCGACGGTGTCATCATTGTTCGAGTATCTGGTGCTGCGTGGCCTGTGTGACCGAAATCCGGTGCCACGCAGTATGAATGCTCGCAGCAGGAAGCAGCGTGGGGTGCCGTTGGTGCGGGCCGCGCGGACGTTGCCGCGGGTGCTGTCGCCGAGTGAGGTCATCGCGTTGACCGCGGCGTTGCGGACCGATCGGGATCGAGCGATGGTGGCGCTGATGGTGCACGGTGGTCTGCGTCGTTGCGAGGTCTTGGGTCTGCGGTTCGCCGATGTGCACGTTGGTGATCGCCGGGTGTTCGTCGCCGAAGGTAAAGGCGGGCATCAGCGTCTGGTCCCGGTGGCCGGTGTCTTCTTCGCGGCGCTGGCCGCCTACCTGGCCGGCGAACGCCCCGCTACTGCCGTCGGCGAGGAGGTGTTCGTCGTGCTCAAAGGTCCGCGGCGGGGTGAACCGCTCAGCGCTGCCGGTCTTGACGAGATCCTCGCCGGAGCCCGCAAGCGGGCCGGACTGACGCATGCGACCTGTCACGAGTTGCGTCACACGTGTTTCACCCGGCTGCGGGAGGCCGGGATGGCGTTGGAGGCGATTCAGGCCCAGGCCGGGCACGCCTCCATCGAGACGACCAGAATCTATCTGCACCTGTCCAACGACTGGCTCGCCGGCGAATACCTCAAGGCGATGGCCGTGCTGGACGGACTCGAAGAGGACCAGCCATGACCGCTACAGCCCCTGAGATCACCGACCACTCGCCGTCGTGGGAGCAGGCGGCCGACGCCTACATCGCCGCAGGTGCCACGCCCGTTGCCCGGCGTGGCCGGCGTGGGGCAGTCTTCGCGTTCGGTCGTCAGTTCGGCGGTCTGACGGGGTGGCAGACCACCTCGGTAGCCGAGCGGCAGCACGTCCGCAGCGAGGTGCGGTCCTTCGTCGCGCACACCGTGGTTGCCTGCCGAGTCCCGGTGGACGTGGAGTTCGTCATCTCCAGCGGCAGCCGATGGGGCACACATATCGATGACGTCTACCCCGGCCACGCCGACCGATTCGGTGAGCAGGCGCGTTCGTTGGGGTTCGGCGGCAAGGAGATCGGCCGCATGTGGGCGTGGCTGGCGAAGATCTGCGTGGTCGCCGGGACGAGCCCGGATGAACTGTCACGCAACGACTATCAGGCAATCCGGGCCGCGATCCACGATGCCGTGGTCGCTGCCAGGGGATACCGCCCCAACACGTTGTCGACACCGCTTTTCGGTTTGGACGCGGTGATGTTTCACCGCCATCAGGCCGATCCGCCCGATATCCGTCGCCGCTGGACCGGGCGGCCGGTCGCCGAGGTCGACTGGGATGCCCTGGCCGCGGGTGCACCCGTGCTGGTGGCCACGATGCGGCGGTACCTGCGCCAGTGCGCTCTGTCGCTGCGGCCGGGGTCGGTGGCGTTGTTCGACACCACGCTGCGGCAGTTCGCTGCCAGTGTGCTCGCCGCCGACCCGCCGGTCACCTGTGTGCGCGATATTCGGCGTGAGCACATCGAAACGTTCAAACAGCTACAGGCAGCCCGGGACGGATACCGCGGCAAACCGTTGTCGAAAACGACGTTGGGCATGCGGATCGGGCATCTGCACACCTTCTTCACCCGGATCATCGAATGGGACTACGACGACACCCCCGCCCGAATCCCGGTCTATGCCAGTGACCGGCCCCTGCCGGACAAACCGCTCCCGAAGTTCCTCGACGACGCCCAAGCTGCCGCGTTCATGGCTGCGGCCCGAGCGCTTGCCGATCCGCTCGACCGCCTGATCGTCACCGCACTGGCACGCACCGGTATGCGTCGCGGAGAGCTCCTCGGGCTCACCATCGATGCCATCGTCCAGATCGGCACCGGCTACTGGCTGCGTACCCCGGTCGGCAAACTGCACACCGACCGCTACATCCCGCTGCATCCACAACTCAAAGACCTTCTCGACGACTGGATCCGTACTCGCCCTGACTGGCAGGCCAGCGAACTGCTCCTCACCGAACGGGGCCGCCCCATCCCGGCCACCCGAATCGACAGCGCGGTCCAAAGAGCCGCAACCGCAGCACATCTGGGCCACATCCACCCCCACCAACTACGCCACACCCTGGCCACCCAGGCCATCAACCGCGGCATGAGCCTCGAAGCGATCGCCGCCCTCCTCGGCCACCACGACCTGTCGATGACCATGGTCTATGCTCGCATCGCCGATCGCACCGTCGCCGACGAGTACTTCGCCGTCACCGAGAAAGTCGAAAGTCTCTACACCACAACAACACCCACCGTGCTACCCGCCGACGCGGCCGGACCGGCCATGCGCGCCCTGCACGCCGAAGCCGCCAAACGACTCCTCGGCAACGGCTACTGTGCCCGCCCCATCGAGCTCGACTGCCGATACGAGACCATCTGCGAATCCTGCACCATGTTCTTCACCACCATCGAGCACCGCCCCACCATCGAGGCCCAACGCGACGACGCCGACGCCAAAGGCCAAACCGGCCGCCGCGACGTCTACGACAACCTGCTCAAACGGCTCGACGACACATCCTCTTGACACCGATCACCCACATAA
>NZ_JBSFQJ010000039.1:1719-3595 GCF_053588655.1 Gordonia sp. NPDC003424 | reverse complement strand
GGTTGTGGGTGTGTGTTGTTTGAGAAGTGCATAGTGGATGCGAGCATCTTTATTTTGCAATGCATGACGAATCATTTTTTGGTTTGTGTGTTTTGTTCGAGTTTTGTTTGTTGTCTACATTTCAGTCTTGCCCGTTGTGGGTGGGGGTGGTTTGTAGGTGTTGTTGTAAGTGTTTTAGGGCGTTCGGTGGATGCCTTGGTACCAGGAGCCGATGAAGGACGTGGGAGGCCGCGATAGTCCTCGGGGAGTTGTCAACCGTGCTGTGATCCGAGGGTGTCCGAATGGGGAAACCCACCACCCGTGATGGGGTGGTACCACCAGCTGAATGTATAGGCTGTGTGGGGGGAACGTGGGGAAGTGAAACATCTCAGTACCCATAGGAAGAGAAAACAATTGTGATTCCGTGAGTAGTGGCGAGCGAAAGCGGAGGAGGCTAAACCATGCGCATGTGTGACCGGGTAGGGGTTGTGTGTGTGGGGTTGTGGGGTCTGTCTTCCCGGATCTACCTGTCCGGGCGTGAGTGATAAAACTGTGGGTTAGGTGAAGTGGCCTGGAATGGTCTGCCGTAGTCGGTGAGAGTCCGGTAGCTGAAAACCTGTGGTCTTGCGTGATGGATGCCCAAGTAGCAGCGGGCTCGTGGAATCTGCTGTGAATCTGCCGGGACCACCCGGTAAGCCTGAATACTTCCTGGTGACCGATAGCGGACTAGTACCGTGAGGGAAAGGTGAAAAGTACCCCGGGAGGGGAGTGAAATAGTACCTGAAACCGGACGCTTACAATCCGTCAAAGCCTTTGGGTTCTTTAGTGGACCGGGGGTGATGGCGTGCCTTTTGAAGAATGAGCCTGCGAGTTAGTGCTCGGTGGCGAGGTTAACCCGTGTGGGGTAGCCGTAGCGAAAGCGAGTCTGAATAGGGCGTGGAGTCGCCGGGTCTAGACCCGAAGCGGAGTGATCTACCCATGGCCAGGGTGAAGCGTCGGTAAGACGTCGTGGAGGCCCGAACCCACTTCAGTTGAAAATGGAGGGGATGAGTTGTGGGTAGGGGTGAAAGGCCAATCAAACTCCGTGATAGCTGGTTCTCCCCGAAATGCATTTAGGTGCAGCGTTGTGTGTTTCTTGCCGGAGGTAGAGCTACTGGATGGCCGATGGGCCCTACTAGGTTACTGACGTCAGCCAAACTCCGAATGCCGGTAAGTGAGAGCATGGCAGTGAGACTGCGGGCGATAAGGTTCGTAGTCGAGAGGGAAACAGCCCAGATCGCCGGCTAAGGCCCCTAAGCGTGTACTAAGTGGAAAAGGATGTGGGGTCGCGAAGACAACCAGGAGGTTGGCTTAGAAGCAGCCACCCTTGAAAGAGTGCGTAATAGCTCACTGGTCAAGTGATCCTGCGCCGACAATGTAGCGGGGCTCAAGTACACCGCCGAAGCCGCGGCACTCCACCGATACATCGGTGGTGGTTTACGAATCATCATCTAGTGGGTGGGGTGGGTAGGGGAGCGTCCTGCATCCCTGGAAGCCACGGGGTGACCTAGTGGTGGAGGGTGTGGGAGTGAGAATGCAGGCATGAGTAGCGAAAGCAGAGTGAGAAACTCTGCCGCCGGATGACCAAGGGTTCCTGGGCCAGGCTAATCCGCCCAGGGTGAGTCGGGACCTAAGGCGAGGCCGACAGGCGTAGTCGATGGACAACGGGTTGATATTCCCGTACCCGTGTACAGGCGTCCATGCTGAATCACATGTACTAACTGTCCAGGACCGGAAAGACTTCCTTCGGGGAGCTGGATGGCGATGCACAGGACCTTGTGTGGTAGTAGGCAAGCGATGGGGTGACGCAGGAAGGTAGTGGGGCCAGTGAGTGGTAGTACTGGTGTAAGCCTGTAGG
>NZ_JBSFQJ010000039.1:0-1621 GCF_053588655.1 Gordonia sp. NPDC003424 | reverse complement strand
TACTGAGAGGTGATGCGTAGCCGTTGCGGCGAATTCCATGATCCTATGCTGCCGAGAAAAGCCTCTAGCGAGTTGGTACACGGCCCGTACCCCAAACCAACACAGGTGGTCAGGTAGAGAATACTAAGGCGATCGAGAGAACTGTGGTTAAGGAACTCGGCAAAATGCCCCCGTAACTTCGGGAGAAGGGGGACCCGCACTGATGAACGCCCTTGCGGTGGGAGTTGGTGGGGGTCGCAGAGACCAGAGAGAAGCGACTGTTTACTAAAAACACAGGTCCGTGCGAAGTCGTAAGACGATGTATACGGACTGACGCCTGCCCGGTGCTGGAAGGTTAAGAGGACCGGTTAATCCTTTCGAGGGTGAAGCTGAGAATTTAAGCCCCAGTAAACGGCGGTGGTAACTATAACCATCCTAAGGTAGCGAAATTCCTTGTCGGGTAAGTTCCGACCTGCACGAATGGCGTAACGACTTCTCTGCTGTCTCAACCACAGACTCGGCGAAATTGCAGTACGAGTAAAGATGCTCGTTACGCGCGGCAGGACGAAAAGACCCCGGGACCTTCACTATAGCTTGGTATTGGTGTTCGGTTCGGTTTGTGTAGGATAGGTGGGAGACTGTGAAGCGGCCACGCCAGTGGTTGTGGAGTCGTTGTTGAAATACCACTCTGATCGTATTGGACTTCTAACCTCGGACCCTGATCGGGTTCAGGGACAGTGCCTGGTGGGTAGTTTAACTGGGGCGGTTGCCTCCCAAAATGTAACGGAGGCGCCCAAAGGTTCCCTCAGCCTGGTTGGCAATCAGGTGTTGAGTGTAAGTGCACAAGGGAGCTTGACTGTGAGACGTACATGTCGAGCAGGGACGAAAGTCGGGACTAGTGATCCGGCACCAACGTGTGGAAGTGGTGTCGCTCAACGGATAAAAGGTACCCCGGGGATAACAGGCTGATCTTCCCCAAGAGTCCATATCGACGGGATGGTTTGGCACCTCGATGTCGGCTCGTCGCATCCTGGGGCTGGAGTAGGTCCCAAGGGTTGGGCTGTTCGCCCATTAAAGCGGCACGCGAGCTGGGTTTAGAACGTCGTGAGACAGTTCGGTCTCTATCCGCCGCGCGCGTCTAGAAACTTGAGGAAACCTGTCCCTAGTACGAGAGGACCGGGACGGACGAACCTCTGGTGTGCCAGTTGTCCCGCCAGGGGCATTGCTGGTTGGCTACGTTCGGAAGGGATAACCGCTGAAAGCATCTAAGCGGGAAGCCTGTTCCAAGATGAGGTTTCTCACCACCATTGAGTGGGTAAGGCCCCCTACAGACCATGGGGTTGATAGGCCAGAACTGGAAGCCTGGTAACAGGTGTAGGTGACTGGTACTAATCGGCCGAGGACTTACCAACAACACTTAACACCCAAAACAAGTGTTAAGAGATAGAGCTCTGCTCGCATCCACTATGCATCTTCTGAGACAACACACAACAAACAAACCCGTTGTGTGTGGGTTTCACAAAGTTACGGCGGCCATAGCGGAGGGGAAACGCCCGGCCCCATTCCGAACCCGGAAGCTAAGCCCTCCAGCGCCGATGGTACTGCACCCTAACCAGTGTGGGAGAGTAGGACACCGCCGAAC
>NZ_JBSFQJ010000038.1:0-11514 GCF_053588655.1 Gordonia sp. NPDC003424 | reverse complement strand
GCTGCGACGTTTCGGTTCTGCATTCATACATCAATTATCGAGCAGGGCAGCTTAATTGGATGTTAGTGACACACCCTATTACCGAAACAGCTTTAACTCTCAGTTCCCAAGCGGTGTAATCCGATATCGGTGGCCGAGTGACAAGAGCGCCATTGGCGCGATTCTCGGAACATCAGGTGAAGCTGCATGCCAACGATTTTCGAAGTCGGCAGCTCGTGAGAAGTGACGATCGCAGTCCGGGATCACCCGCTGATCACAATCCCAACCGAGACGCCACATCCGGACCCCCGACCTCCCGCACGAAGTCCGGGTCACCACACACCACCAGCTGATCCCGGGCACGCGAAAGTCCCACGTACAGGCGCTCTTTCGACCGCTCCCGCGGTTTCGACTCGTTCAACGCCAGTACGACGACCCGCCGCTCCAGCCCCTTGAAGCCGAGGACGTGGCCGTAGAACACCTGCTCGTCGTCCCAGAACGTGGCCCAGTACGCCTTGTTTCCCTGCTCCTGCCGCTCGACTTGCTCGGGATGTCGGCTGCCCGTGGTGAGCAGCGCGATGTCCTCGGGCCGCCACCCTTCCTCGAGCAGCGGGTCGATCTGGTCGTCGGCAACACCGAGTGCATCCTCGGAGCTGCACGCGAGGAAACGCACGGCGGGCCCCTCGCCGCCGCGCAGCTGCATCTGTTGTCCGACAAGCGGACTGAACGTCGTCGCGATCTGCCGGGTGTTGCGGAGGTTGTGGTCCAGGATCAGCGGCACCAGGGGCACGGCCGGCGATCCCTGGCGGTCGAAAACGCGTTGGGCTTCGTCGCTGAACACGTAGAGTCCGCTGTCCTCCTCGTCGCGCAGACAGGCCAGGATCGGCTTCCACCATTCGTCGGCGAAGTCCTGGGCCTCGTCGATCACGATCGCGTCGAACCGCTGCCCGGGTGGCAGTTGTTCGGCGAGTTCGAGCATTCGCTGCGGCAGATCGACCTCCCAGAACTGCGCCGCCTCCGTCGATCGGTCGAGTTCGTCGGGACCGGTGGGCGCACCCCACGTGACGCCGAGGTCGTGGAACTCGCCGACGTAGGCGAGTTGCGCCCGGCGCGACCATGTCGCCGTCAACCGCTCCAGATACGATGCCAGACCATGCGAATAGCACACCAGCGCAACCCGTTTGCCGGATTTAGAGAGTCGCCGCGCCTGCTCGATGGCCAGGAAGGTCTTGCCGCTGCCCGCCCCGCCGCGAATCTCGACACGGGACAGCTTGCCGATCGCACCGAGGATGACGGCCTGCTGGGTGGTGAGGGCATCGGCGGCGTCCTCGTGCTCCATGGCCCGGGCCACCACGTCGCGCTGCGGTAGTCCGCGCCCGCCGAGCACGGTACGCAGCTGCGCGACGCCGGTGGCGTCGATGGCCTGGAAGTCGCCCCGCTTCTGCAGGAGGACGTTGCGTACCAACGGCATCAGCTGGTCGAGCTGGGTGCGGTCGATGACCTTCCAGCGCGGGCAGTCGGGCAACGCGAAGTCCTTGGGCACCACGGAATGCGGCAGCACCACGAAGTGATCCCAGCGCAGCAGTCCCTGCGTCCATCGTGGGTCGTCGGTGACATACTCACGCAGCGCGTAGCTCGCCGCTCGTACTTGCTCGACCGGATCAATGCGCTTGTCCGGCTCGCCGGTGCGCTTCTGCCACCACGAGTCGCCGTCGTGCCACACCTCGCCGCCCTTGATCTCCAGCGACGCGATGCCGGCACCGTCGATCGCGACGACGATGTCGATCTCGTGGTCCTTGTCGTGGTCGGTGACCCGCTGCCCGGAGATGAGGAGATCTTCGTCGAACAGTTGGTCGCGCAGCAGATTCCACACGACTTCCTCGCTGCCGGCGGCGAATCGGGGGTGCTCGGGGATCGTCTGCGGCACTGGTGGGCTCCTCCCCTGCATAAAGTCGGTGCGGCTATCGCGCCGCACACCGTGTGATGGGCGTGAGGGTACGCGCCCACCCCGACAGACGAAGCTACGCCGCGCAGTGCGTGGGCCGGGCCGTCACCGCATAGACGTAGCAGCGCAACGGTGGTTCGGCCGGCACGTTGTAGAGCGGGGCGACGCGGAAGGCGTTGGCGTAGATCTGTGCGATTGCGCTGAGCTGGGTGGCCGCGGACACGTAGGGAGAGCCGAGCTGCTGCGCGCACACGCGTCGATCGACGCGGTCCGGGTCGGCGACGACACCCGGGTGTGCCAGGGTGTCGAGCACCAGGGCCAGTGTCGCGGGAGAACCCATCGTCACCGCGTGGTCGGGCGCGATGGTCGCCCAGCCGCCGCAAAAGTCCTGCAGCGCAATATTGGTCACGTTCGGCCCGGGCGGCAGCGCGGAGGCGTAGCCATTGAGGTTCGGCTGCACGACATTGCTGATCTGGTTGTAGATGACCGTGTAGCGCACCTGCGGGAAGGTCATCTGGCCCGAGTTCATGGCCGCGACGAAGTTCGACGAGTCCATCTGCTGCCACGTCGACGGCGGGCAGACGATCGCGACAATCGTGCACCCGAACAATGGACCCGTGGCGGTCCCGCGGTTGGGCGGCTCGACGCCGATCAGATTGTCGACCATCGGCCGGGTGTCCTGCCACCAACGCAGCGCCCACCGCGGCATCGGTCCACCGCCCTGACTCCAACCGACGATCTCCACCCGCTTCCCCGACCGTGCATGCAGCGTCCGGATAGCGTGCACGACGTACTCCCCGGCCACCTGGATATCGCCGGTGGTCGACTTCGGCACCGTGAGCGTGCAGTACGGGATGCCGAGCGCGTCGAAGGCGGGGATGAGGTTCCAGCCATACGACTGCTCGGGTGTCGTCGATGAACCCGGCAACAGCAAGACCTGTTCGCGGCCGGGAGTGCTCCCCGCGCCCTTGCAGACGAGTGCTTGATCGAGGGTGCGTTGCGGAACACTGAGCGCTGGTCCGGGCCGATTCACCGGCGCGAATGCCGACGGTGGCGGTACGGCATTCGCCAGCCCGCCGCAGAGGAGTGCGATCACCGCCGCGGCTGCGATTATGACCAGGTGTGTTGCCGCATGACGCATGGCGCCACCTCGCGTCGTTGAGAGAGTGCTCTGCTGACGTTACGCCCCCATCGGCCGCAGGAACACGACTGTTTGCGTGCCTAACCTGACCCCGTTCGACCGCCTCGACGACGGCGAGGCACACGGCCACGTCATGCTCGCCCTCGACGTGTGGCGTGGACGTGATTTCACCCTGCGGAACCGGGCCGTCGGCATGAGTTGGCTGCCGTTCGTCGACCCGCCCGAGCATGAGGAGACAGACGAGATGCGGGCGTGGTCGCCTTCAGCGGATCTATCGACTCAGCGACGACGAGAAGTCGGAGCTACAGGCGATGCGCACACAGACGCTCGGCCAGTTCGCCTTCCTCGCCGGCGTGATCGCCGCACGTATCCACGCCTACCCGTTGTGGCAGTGGCCGCTCTTCGACGACCACCACGTTCGGCTCGACCTCGAGGCACAGGTAACAGCGATCACCGCGAGTGCGGCCGCCCTGCACCTCCGCAGCGACGCCGACGTCATCGGTGCCTACATCGAGAAGGCCAGAGCCCTTGATCGTCGCGCGGAAGGGATTCTGGAGCGGCTCAACGCCTTTGCGGAGTATCGTGCGGTGGTCGCGGGAATCCAGGAGCGAGAAGACAAGCGGGTGTGGCTCGATCGGGTCGGAGCGATCGATGACTTCGAGAGTTCGGTCGACGAGGTGGTCAATCGCGGCCAGACCGAACACATTCGAGGGGTTGCGGTCGAGTCGGAGTTTCTGGCTGCGATGTATCTGGACACGCTCGAGCCATTGACGGCGTCTCTGGCGGTGGCGGAGGTAGAACGGTCCGTCGATTCCCACCTGAGCACCACCCGAACGGCGCCACAATAAGGGGATGTCGGAGCCCTGTGGTTGATTGGTCTCATGGCGGACAGATGGTCGGCCGACCAGATCCGGGCGCTGGCGCCGGATGTGGCGTCGGTGCGA
This sequence comes from Gordonia sp. NPDC003424, assembly GCF_053588655.1. NCBI lineage: Bacteria > Bacillati > Actinomycetota > Actinomycetes > Mycobacteriales > Gordoniaceae > Gordonia > Gordonia sp. NPDC003424. Next base: position 7,505 of record NZ_JBSFQJ010000038.1, on the reverse strand, counting down.
GCGGGCGACAAGCTCGCCACCCCCACGCGGTGGCGTCAGACCGGCGCCACGGCCGCCGTGCTCTGGGGCGAGGGCAGCGGCACCCAGCCGTACCAGACGATCGTCGACCTGGGTGGCCCCGCGTACAAGTGCTCCTGCCCGTCCCGGAAGTTCCCGTGCAAGCACGCCTTGGGCCTGTTGCTGCTGTGGAGTCAGGGAGAGGTTCTCGACGCCGACACCCCGTCGGAGTCTGCAGCCGCGTGGCTAGCGGGCCGGACCGCACGCGCCGAACAGAAACCGGATGCGCCAGCCCCGGCCAAGGATCCCGAGCGCGCCGCGAAGACGGCCGCGGCGCGCGTGGACCGGGTGCGCGGGGGCATCGACGAACTCCAGCTCTGGCTCACCGATCAGGTCGGTCTCGGGCTGGCCGGTTCCGAGGTGGACACCTACCAAAAGTTCGACGCGGTCGCCGCGCGGCTCGTCGACGCGCAGGCCCCCGGCTTGGCCGCCCGCATCCGCCGGTTGCCGGCGCTGGTCTCCGGGTACTCGGGCGACGCCGTCGACTGGCCGGAACAGCTACTCGAAGAGTACGGCCGAATCTGGTCGCTTTGCACCGCACATCAACGCATCGACGAGCTGCCCGACGGTCTCGCCCGCACCGTCCGCCGCCACGTCGGCTATCCCGTTGCCAAAGCAGATGTGCTCGCCACACCGGGTGTCTCGGACACCTGGCTGGTGCTGGGGCGCCGGGAGACCGAGGAGGATCACCTGCAGAGCCGTCGCACGTGGATTTGGGGCGCCACGACCCGTCGGTTCGGCATGATCCTGGATTACGCACCCACCGGAGGACTCCTCCCGAACCGACCGGTCACCGGCCACTCCCTCACTGCGCCAATGCATTTCTACCCCGGGATGCCCGAACTTCGCTGCCTCTACGACGACGCCGCGCCATCGGAGACGCCACCTCCACCGACCGCCGACTTGGTGGACACGGTGCCCATCGGAGACATCCCCGCCGCACGACGACGTCGCGCCCGCATCATCGCCGACGACCCATGGGCGCTGACCTGTCCGGTCGTGATCAGCGGGAGACTCGCCCGCACCGCCGACGACACACCCGCCATCATCGACGCCACCGGCACCGCACTCGCTCTGCCCGACATCGCCGACCGGTGGGCGCTGCTGCTGGCGGCGACGGCGGGCGCCGAACTACGGCTGTTCGGCGAACTCGGCATGCGCGGTATCGACGCGATCTCGGTGATCACCGGCGAGCGGGTGATCGGACTGTGAGCACCTGGGAGGACACCGTGTCCGCAGCGCTGGTCGGCGTCCGCACCCGTCCGGTCACCACCGACGACATCGACCCCGTGATAGCCCAACATCTCCCCACCGAGACCACAGACCCGGTCGTCACCACGCTGACCATCGCCGCGCTGACCGCCGTGGCACACCAATCGGTCGGCGCGGATACCGTGGTGGCCGAACCGATCCCACCCGCCCCCGACGACCCACGCCCCCCGATGCCGGAGCTGGCGGCAACCTACGTGATACGGGCGATGGAGCTCACTCCACGTCTGGCCGACTGGTGCCTGACCCTCCTGGCGCACAGCACAGTTCAGCCCCCGCCGACCTTGCTGCCCGCGCTCCTCGCCCGCACCGCCCGCGATGTGGCGATCCGCGAGACGGTGGCACGGATCGTCGGACCGCGCGGACGCTGGCTCGCGCAGTACGCACCCGAACTCGGCGCCGTGCTGCCCACGGCCGCGTCGACCACGCTTCCCGACGACTCCACCTGGTCACACGGGCACCCCGAGGAACGTCGCGACTACCTGGCTGCGCTGCGCGACCGTGATCCGCAGGCGGCGCTGGACCTGCTCGTCCAGACCTGGGCCGCGGAGTCCGGCGATGACCGTGAACTCCTCATCACGGCACTGCGGCATAACCTGTCGGCCCGCGACGAGGCGTTCCTGGAGGGTGTGCTCGACGACCGGCGCAAGAGTGTCCGCACCGCCGCGGCGTCGTTGCTCGACGCCATCGAGGGATCGGCATTGCAGGACAGGCTTTTTCAGGCTGCTGCGGCGTGTCTCCGACTCTCGCAGACACGTTCGCGCGGGCAGCGCATCGTGGTCACCCTGCCCGCGAATCCGGCCGCCACGCTCGCCCGCGACGGCATCGTCCTCAAGGCATCCCGCGGTGTGGGCATCGGCGCGTATGTGCTGTCGCAGTTGGTGTCCCGCGTTCCACCGAACCGATGGGAAGAGTACTTCGCGATGTCCCCGGACGCCGTCGTCGCCACCATCGACCCCGGTGAGACCGAGTTCGTCGCGGCGTTGTGTGCGGCGGCGGTCACCCATCTCAACCGCCCATGGGCGAACGCCTTGCTCGCTCATCCGGCGGTGAGGTCAGAGGTTCTCGCGGTCGCCGACGAGCGCCACATCGTCGAGGCGTTCGCCACCCTGCCCGGCCCGCTCAAACTCGCGGCACTGCGGGCACTCCCAGGTCCGTGGCCGGATGCTCTGTGCCGCAGTGCTGTTCGTATGGTGCAGGCCGAGCTGTCCGGCACACGTTTCGTCTCGCCGGCAGCCGCCCAGATCATCAGCCTGATGTCCACGGGGTTGCCTGCCACCGACGGCTGGCGTCAGAGCGTCGACGCGATGCGCGACTCCGCACCGACCGCCACCACCCAATTCGCGACGCTCGGCGAGGCGTTGCGCATCCGATCCGTCCTCGAGAAGGAGCTCCCGTGACCGACGGCATCACCGACGAGCAGTTGCTGCGCCCGCACGCCGAGCAGCTCTACGCCGACGAACTGGCCGCCCTGGCCCGCCAGGACACCGGCAGCCGACCGTCGAACTGGTTGCTCTCCCCGGCCGCGGTGGTGACCTATCTGCTCGGCGGCGACCTCGACGACGGCACCGTGATCACCCCGAAGTACATCGGGCCGCGACGGCTGATGGAGGTCGCCGTCGCGACCCTGGCCACAGACCGCGCACTCCTGTTGCTCGGGGTCCCTGGCACCGCGAAAACCTGGGTGTCCGAGCATCTTTCCGCAGCGATCAGCGGGACGTCGACGTTGCTCGTGCAGGGCACGGCGGGCACTCCGGAGGAGGCGATCCGGTACGGCTGGAACTATGCGCGCCTCATCGCCGAGGGACCGTCGACGGCGGCGCTGGTGCCGTCGCCGGTCATGACCGCGATGCAGCAGGGCAAGATCGCCCGCCTCGAGGAGCTCACCCGCATCCCGTCGGATGTGCAGGACGCCCTCATCACCATCCTCTCGGAGAAGACGCTGCCGATCCCCGAGCTCGGCATGGAGGTGCAGGCGGTCAAGGGATTCAGTGTCATCGCGACGGCCAACGACCGCGACCGCGGTGTCAACGACCTGTCGTCGGCGCTGCGCCGCCGGTTCAACACCGTCGTGCTGCCGCTGCCGGCGACCGCCGACGAGGAGGTCGCGATCGTCACCCAGCGGGTGGCAGCACTCGGCGCGTCGCTGGACCTGCCGGACCTACCGTCGGCCGCCGAGGAGATCCGGCGGGTGGTCACCGTGTTCCGGGAGCTGCGTTCGGGCGTCACCGAGGATGGCCGCGCCAAGGTGAAGCAGCCCAGTGGCACTCTCTCGACCGCCGAGGCGATCTCGGTGATCACGCACGGCATCGCGATGTCGGCGCACTTCGGCGACGGCGTGCTCCGCCCCGCCGACACCGCCGCAGGCATCCAGGGTGCGGTGATCAAGGATCCCGCGGCCGACTCGGTGGTGTGGACCGAGTACCTGGAAAGTGTTGTGCGGGAACGACAAGACTGGTCCGACTTCTACCGCGCCGCGCGCCGGGCGCTGCGCTGAGATCGTGTCGATGATCGAGACCGCACTCGAACCGGGAACGTACGTGCTGGGGATCCGGCATCACGGACCCGGTTCGGCGCGGGCGGTGCTCGCCGAACTCGACCGCATCCGCCCGCAGGCGGTGCTCATCGAGGGACCGGCCGATGCGACGCCCCTCATCGGTGCGATGGTCGATCCCGGTATGGCGCCGCCGGTGGCAGTGCTCGGCTACGCCGCCGACAATCCGGCCAAGGCCGCGTTCTGGCCGTTCGCCGAGTTCTCCCCCGAATGGCAGGCGATGCGCTGGGCCGTGAAGAATGCAGTCCCCGTGGAATTCTGCGACCTGCCCACCTCGCAAGTCCTCGCCCACCGCGACGAAGCACCCGCCGACGAGCCACGCGCCCCGAGCCGCGCCGACCCGATCGGCACCCTGGCCGCAGCGGCCGGCTACGACGACCCAGAACGCTGGTGGGATGACGTCATCGAAACCCGCGGTGAAGGAACGGGTTTCGCAGCCATCACCGAAGCGATGGCGGCGCTGCGTACCGCGGCCGAAACCTTCGAACTCGGCGAGCCGAGCGCGGAGGAGGTGCATGAACGACGACGCGAAGCGCACATGCGGCAGGCGCTGCGCAAGGCGCTCAAGCGCCCTGGGGTGGAGCGGGTCGCGGTTGTGTGCGGCGCCTGGCATGCGCCGGCGCTCTCGGGGAAGCTGCCGCCCGCCACCGCAGACCGCAAGCTGTTGCGCGGCATGCCGAAGGTCCGCAGCAAACTCGCCTGGGTGCCGTGGACACATTCCCGGCTGGCCGCGGCCGGTGGGTATGGCGCCGGGGTGATCTCCCCCGGCTGGTATCACCATCTGTTCACCACTCCCGACGATGTCACCGTCCGCTGGCTCATCCACCAGGCCACCCTGTTGCGCGACAAGGACATCGACGTGTCGTCGGCCCACATCATCGAGACGGCGCGCCTGGCCGACACGTTGGCGATGATGCGTCGCCGACCCCTGGCCGGGCTCACCGAGATCAACGAGGCCACCCTCGCCGTCATGTGCCAGGGCGATTCCGCACTCGCCGACCTGATGTACCGCGAGGCGGTCATCGGGGAACGACTCGGCGGTGTGCCCGACGACGCGCCGGTGGTGCCGCTGCAAGCCGATCTCACCTCCAGCGCCCGCTCCGCGCGGCTCAAGGTGGAGCCCACCGCGCGCGAACTCGTCGTCGACCTGCGCCGTCCCGCCGACAAGGCCAAATCGCTCTTGCTGCATCGGCTCTCGGTGCTCGGCGTCGAGTGGGGTACACCGCTGGAGGTGTCGGGGACAGGGACGTTCAAGGAGGGCTGGACGCTGCGGTGGCGTCCAGAGTTCGTCATCGACGTGGTGATGGCGTCAGTGTGGGGGACGACGGTGCCGGCCGCCGCCACCGCCAAGGTCATCGACCAGGCTCGCTCGGGCGGCTCGCTCGACCGGGTCACCGGGGCGCTGGAGGCGGCGCTGCTCGCCGAACTGCCCGACGCGCTACCCCCGGTACTCACCGCGCTTCATGAACGGGTGGCGGTGGATCACGATGTGCTACATCTGATGTCGGCGTTGCCGGCGTTGGGTCGAGCGCGACGCTACGGTGACGTGCGCGGCACCGACACCGCAGCGCTCGGCTCGGTCGCGTCGTCGTTGCTGCTGCGTGTCTGCGTCGGCGTGCCGGCGGCGATCTCCAACCTCAACGACGATGCGGCCGCCGAGTTCAAACGCGGACTCGACGCCGTGCACCAGACGGTGTCGCTGCTCGACGAGGAAGATCGGGATCGGTGGGCCGCCGCGGTGCGGGTGATCGCGAATCGGTCCGACGTCAACGGACTACTCGTCGGACGCGCGACGCGACTGCTGCTCGACGGCGGGCAGATCGACGCCGCCGACGCCGCCCGACGGCTCGGCCTGGCGCTGTCCACGGGGGCGACGCCGGTGGCCAAGGCGCAGTGGATCGAGGGGTTTCTCGGCGACGGCGGGCTGCTGCTCGTGCACGATCGTCACCTGCTGGCCGTCATCGATCGGTGGCTGATCAGCCTCGGCGACCAGGACTTCACTGACGTTCTCCCGTTGCTGCGCAGAACCTTCGGCGAGTTCGACGCCGGGGTCCGCCGCAACATCGGCAATCGGGTCGCATCGCTGGGTGAGGCTCCCGTCGCTGCCGCGCCCACCACCACTTTCGACGCCGAGCTCGCCGCGCCGGCGGTCGCCGTCGTCGCCGGAATCCTGGGGCTGCCATGACCGAGACCACTGACGAGCGCGGCCGCCGCTGGCGACTTGTCCTGGGTGACGCGGCCGCCGAGTCGCTGCCGGCGCTCGGTGGCGCCGACTCCGCGATGGACGGTGCGCTCGGCGCCCTCTACGACAGCAGCGGAGATCGCAAGGGCGGCTTGGGAAAATCGGCGCCGTCGGTGGCCCGCTGGCTCGGGGACATCCGCACCTACTTCCCGTCCACCGTGGTCCAGGTGATGCAGCACGACGCGGTGGAGCGCCTCAATCTGCATGCGCTGCTCACCGAACCGGAACTGCTCGACAGTGTCGAGCCGGACATCGACATGGTGACCACGCTCATCGGTCTGGGCCGTGCGATCCCCGCGAAGTCCAAGGCGTCCGCAAGGGCGTTGGTGCGCAAGGTCGTCGACGAGGTGGAACGCCGCGTCGCCGAACGCACCCGCAGCGCCGTCGGTGCCGCGCTCGACAAAGCCGCCCGCGTCAACCGCCCCAAGCTGCACGACGTCGACTGGAATGCCACCATCGCACGGAATCTGCACAACTACCTGCCCGAGCACAAGACCGTTGTGCCCGAACGACTCGTCGGCTATGGACGGCGTTCCCGGGTGGTCACCAAGGACATCGTGTTGGCCATCGACCAATCCGGATCGATGGCGAATTCGATTGTTTACGCGTCGATCTTCGGCGCCGTCATCGCCACGATGCGCTCGGTGCGGACGTCGCTGGTCGTGTTCGACACCGAGGTCGTCGACCTCACCGACAAACTCGAGGACCCGGTGGACGTACTGTTCGGCACCACCCTCGGTGGCGGCACCGACATCAACCGCGCCATCGCCTACTGCCAGACACTCATCACCCGCCCCACCGACAGCATCTTTGTCCTCATCTCCGACCTCTACGAAGGCGGCGTGCGCGACGAGATGCTCAAGCGGGTGGCGCAGGTGAAGGGTGACGGCGTGCAAGTCGTTGTGCTGCTGGCACTCTCCGACGAGGGCGCGCCCGCCTTCGACCGGGAGATCGCCGCGGCGCTAGCTGGTCTCGGGGTGCCGGCGTTTGCGTGCACGCCTGACGCGTTTCCGGATCTGCTGGCTGTGGCGATCAATCGCGGCGACATTGTCGGGTGGGCCGATGCGAATGAGTTGGCGCGGCGGGGGATGTCGGATGACTCCGACTGACCTGGGACCGTCACCATGCAGGCATCTATCGGCGCTCGGCTTCCAGTTACGCTTGGATCGGTTCGGCTGATCAGAAGGATCGCACCTCCCGCTGATCGAGTATCCGAGCTTGCGTGGCGCCACCCATCCCGCTGATCGAGGAAGGCTCCGAGCTTGCGAGGCGCCGCATCGAGATCACCTGTAGCCCGGACTCAAGGGATCGACGCAACACCCTGACCTGTGGAGGTTGCGGTGGCGGATCGGGAACGGATGCGGGCGTTGGCGGTGAAGTGGT
>NZ_JBSFQJ010000037.1:0-15187 GCF_053588655.1 Gordonia sp. NPDC003424 | reverse complement strand
AGGAGTCTGCCACCGGTGTTGCACCTGACTCATCACTACTCCATCCCCCGCACCCACCACCAGCACCTGTCTCACAACCATGCTGGCAGCCGACGGACTTGCGGGGGACGAATGCATTTCGGGGGGAAGAACCGCGGCTCAGGCGTTCTGGGGGAAGCCCAGGTTCAGGCCGCCGTGGCTCGGGTCGAGCCAGCGGGTGGTGATGGCCTTGGCGCGGGTGAAGAAGTGCACTCCCTCGGTGCCGTGGGCGTGGGTGTCGCCGAACAGCGATGCCTTCCAGCCGCCGAAGCTGTAGTAGGCCATGGGGACCGGGATCGGCACGTTGATGCCGACCATGCCGACCTCCACCTCGTTCTGGAAACGACGCGCCGCGCCACCGTCGTTGGTGAAGATGGCGGTGCCGTTGCCGTACTGGTTGGAGTTGATCAGCTCGAGTGCTTCGTCGTAGCTCTCGACGCGGACGACCGACAGGACGGGGCCGAAGATCTCGTCGGTGTAGATGCTCATGTCGGGGGTGACGTTGTCGAACAGGGTCGGGCCGAGCCAGAAGCCGTCGGCCCCGCCGTCTGCTTCGACGTTACGGCCGTCGAGAACGATGGTGGCTCCGGCCTTTTCGCCGGCGTCGACGTAGGAGGCGACCTTGTCGCGGTGCGCCTTGGTGACCAGCGGCCCCATGTCGGAGTTCTTGGTTCCGTCACCGGTCTTGATGGTGGTGGCGCGCTCGCTGATCTTGGCGACCAGCTCGTCGGCCACATCGCCGACCGCGACGGCGACGGAGATCGCCATGCAGCGCTCACCCGCGGAACCGAAGCCGGCGTTGACCATCGCGTCGGCGGCCAGATCCAGGTCGGCGTCGGGCAGGATGATCGCGTGGTTCTTCGCGCCGCCCAACGCCTGCACGCGCTTGCCGGCGGCGGTGCCGGTGGAGTACACGTACTGTGCGATCGGGGTGGACCCGACGAAGCTGATCGACTTGATGGCCTTGTTGGTCAGCAGCTCGTCGACGGCGGTCTTGTCGCCCTGCAGGACGTTGAACACGCCGTCGGGGAGACCGGCTTCCTTCCAGAGTTCGGCCAGCCAGATCGCGGCGGTCGGGTCCTTCTCCGAGGGCTTGAGGACGACGGTGTTGCCGGCGGCGATGGCGACGGGGAAGAACCACATCGGGACCATGGCGGGGAAGTTGAACGGGGAGATGATGCCGACCGGGCCGAGGGGCTGGCGCACGGAGTGGACGTCGACCTTGGTCGACGCGTTCTCGGTGTAGCCGCCTTTGAGCAGATGCGGGATGCCGCAGGCGAACTCCGCGACTTCCTGGCCGCGGGAGATCTCGCCGAGGGCGTCGGAGAGGACCTTGCCGTGCTCGGCGGTGATGATCTCGGCGAGTTCACCCTTGCGGGCGTCGAGCAGTTCGCGGAACTTGAAGAGGACGGCGGTGCGCTTGGCCAGGCTGGTGTCGCGCCAGGCCGGGAACGCGGCCGCGGCGGCGTCGATCACGGCGCGGGCGTCCTCGACGTTGGCCAGGGCGACCTGGCCGGTGACCTGACCGGTGGCGGGGTTGGTCACCGGGGCGGTGTTGCTCGAGGTGCCGGGGAAGGCCTTGTTGTTGACCCAGTGGGTGATGGTGTCGGACATGGGGTTTCTCCTGTTGGGGGTTCTATCGCTGTGGTCTCGATGCGCTCGCTCGCTGGCGCTCGCGGGCTTACTCGACCATCGAGGGGGTGGGGCTCGGTCTCGATGCGCTCGGCTCCTTCGTCGCCGGGCTTACTCGACCATCGGGTTGGGGACCGGGCGGGGGAGCGGCGTCGCACCCTCCGCTGATCGAGTAAACGAGGAGCGCTAGCGACGAGTGCATCGAGATCGCTCAGGTTGCGGTCTCGATGCGCCCGGCTCCTTCGTCGCCGGGCTTACTCGACCAGCGGTGGGAGCGGGCGTCGCCTCCCGCTGATCGAGTAGGGAGGAGCGCAAGCGACGAGCGTATCGAGATCTGGTTCAGCTGTACTTCTTGACGTAGTCGTTCATCGTGGCGAGTTGGTAGCGCGACACTTCGGCGGCGTTCTCGTTCTCCGCGAACACGCTGGACACCATCACGGTGTCGTCGCGGTCGTAGAAACCGATTTCGCCCAGCGTGCCGAAGAACTCGTCCCAGTTGACGTCGCCGTCGCCGATCTTGAGGTGCTGGTGCACGCGGACGGCGTTGCCGGGCGGGTTGGTGATGTACCGAAGCCCGTGCGACGCATGGTGATCCATCGTGTCGGCGACATGAACCAGGCGGAGCAGGTCACCGGCGGTGGTCATGATCTCGGCCATGTTGGCACCCATGTGATAGGTGTGGCAGGCGACGTACACCAGCCCGAAGTTCTTCGAGTTGATCCCGCGGATCATCCGGATGGCGGCCAGGCCGTCCTCGCAGAAGTCGTCGGGGTGCGGATCGATGCGGACATCGATGCCCTCGCGTTCGATGATCGGAACCAGTTCCTCCATCGACCGGTAGAAGGCGCGTTCGGACTCCTCGGCCTTCTCGGGACGACCGGAGAACTCCGTATTCATCACGTTCACACCGAGATCGACGGTGATCTGGATGGCCCGCTTCCAATACCGCACCGCGGCTTCGCGGGCGTCCTCGTCGGGACCCGACCACCGCAGGACCGGCAGCACCGAGGCGATGCCGACACCGGCATCGCTGCAGGCCTTGCGGAACTTGGCGACCAGGTCGTCGTCGGCCTTGGGGTGATTGAAGAACGGGATCATGTCCACGTGCGGGGTCAGCTGCAGGTACTCGTAGCCGAGATCAGCAACCACCTTCGGCAGTTCCAGCAGCGAGTAATCGTGGTGGAACGGTGTGGGATCGAGTGCGACCTTCATGTTCAGGCTCCCTTGATCGATGCGCGGTCGACCATGTCGACAGTGACGATCTCACCGGTCTCGAGCGCCTTGACGCCGGCGGCGCAGACGGCGGCGGCAGCGTAGCCGTCCCACGCGCCCGGACCGTCGACGTTGGTGCCGGCCTTGACCGCGTTGACCCACCGCTGGATCTCGGTGTCGTAGGCGGCACCGAAACGCTCCACGAACGACGGCGTGATGTCGCCGCCCCAGATGCCGGCGATCTTGCGGCCGTCCCCGGTGTCGGACTGAACAGGGTTGCGCTGCTTACGAACAACGCCGCCCTGATCCAGACCGATGAACGCCGAACCGAACTCGCCGACGACCTCGGTGCGCACCTCGTAGGCGACGCCGGTGGTGACGAAGCACTCCACGTCGACGTGCCGGCCGGACGCGGTACGGAAGATCGCGATCTGCGGATCCTTCACGCCCTCAGGCGCATTCGGATTCGCACTCGGCGCGATGATCTGGACCGAGGCGATCTCCTCGTCGAACAGGAAGCGGGTCACGTCCACCTCGTGCACGAGGGAGTCCTTGACGATCATCACCGAGTCGAAGCTCGGCGGTACCGCCGGATTGCGATGCACGCAGTGCGCGACGAGGAGCTGCCCGAAGGTGCCGTCGTCGATCAGGCCCTTGAGCTGCTCGTACTCGGCGTCGAAGCGGCGCATGAAGCCGACCTGGATCAGCTTCTTGCCGGATTCGGCTTCGGCCTTGACCACGGCCAGCGAGGTCTCCACGTCGGTGGTCAGCGGCTTCTCGCACATCACCGGCTTGCCGGCCTCGATACAGGCCAGCAACTGCTTCTCGTGGGTCGGACCGGGGGTGGCCAGGATGACCGCGTCCACGTCCGGGTCGGCGATCGCGTCGAGCGGATCGTTGATCACCCGGCAGCCCGGGATGGTGGCGGCGAGTTCTTCGGCCTTCTCCGGGAAGTAGTCGTTGAGCACGGTGACGGTGGCGCCCTTGGTGCGCTGCGTGATGCGAGCGACGTGGTCGGCACCCATCATGCCGACGCCGAGGACGGCGACGCGCAGGTCAGACATGATTACTCCTTCGTGGGAAAGTGATTGGGGCTTAACGGAAACGCACGGCGGGCACGCCGCAGGAACCGAGATACTTCTGGGTGCGCTGGGCGATCGGCAGCGGCGCATCCGGCGAGCACGGGTACATGTCCTGCTCGACGATCGCGAAGATGTCGATCCCGAGATCGGCGACCGCCTCGAGCAGCGGCGGCATCTCGGGGATGCCACGCGGCGGCTCGGTCATCGCGCCGAGCTTGACTGCCTCACCGAACGGCAGGTCGTCGGCTTCGACCTTGGCACGCACCGCCTCGTCGACCTGCTTGAGGTGCAGGTAGCCGATGCGGTCCGGGTGCTTGCGGATGATGGCGAGATTGTCGCCGCCGCAATAGGAGACGTGGCCGGTGTCGAGGCAGAGGTTCACGAACTCCGGGTCGGTGTTCTCCACGAACCGGTAGATGTTCTCCTCGGTGTCCACGTGTGAGTCGGCGTGCGGATGGTATTGCGCACGGACGCCATACTTCTCGAACATGGCCTTGCCGAGTTCGTTCATGCCCTGGGTCTTCTTGCGCCACTGCTCATCGGTGAGGTTGCGGTCCTCGAGCACCTCGCCGGTGGCCGGGTCGCGCCACATTTCCGGGATGACGACGACGTGCTTGCCGCCCACTGCCGCAGTCAGTTTCGCGACGTCCTCGATCTGCGTCCACACCGCGTCCCAGGCGTTGTCCTGGTGCAGGTGCTCGAACACGGTGCCGGCCGACAGCTTCAGGCCGCGCTCGCCGAGCTCGTCGAGCAGCTGCTTGGGGTCGGTGGGCAGATAACCGAAGGGACCCAATTCGATCCACTCGTAGCCCGACGCGGCGACCTCGTCGAGGAAGCGGGTGTACGGGGTCTGCTGCGGGTCGTCGGGGAACCAGACGCCCCACGAGTCGGGAGCGGATCCGACGAGAATCGACGACGACATCATTGTCCTCCGGTGGTGTTGTTGGGATTTGCGGTGGTGGGGGCGAGATAGGGCCGCTGTACGGCCTTCCATTGCGCGTACACATCGTAGGCCTGCTGGGTGGACTCCAAGGTGGAGGTCTCCGAAACCGGGACATCCCACCAGGATTCGCTGTCCGGGGCGCCGATCAGCGGGTCGGTCTCCACGTGGATGACGGTTGTGCGGTCGGCGGCCTTGGCCGTCTTGATCGCGTCGGCGAACTCGGCGGCGGTGGTCGCCCGGATGACGTCGGCGCCCAGCGAGGCGGCGTTTGCGGCCAGATCGATCGGCAGGGTCGAGCCGTCGAGCCGGCCGTCATCGCCGCGGTAGCGGTAGTTGGTGCCGAACCGTTGCGAGCCCAGCGATTCCGAGAGGGAGCCGATGGACGCGAAGCCGTGGTTCTGCACCAGCACGACGATGACCTTCAGGTTCTCCTGTACCGCGGTCACCAGTTCGGTGGCCATCATCAGGTATGAGCCGTCGCCGACCATGACGAACACGTCGCGATCGGGGCAGGCCATCTTGACGCCGAGTCCGCCGGCCACCTCGTAGCCCATGCAGGAGTAGCCGTATTCGACGTGGTAGCCCTTGGAATCGCGGGTGCGCCAGAGCTTGTGCAGGTCACCGGGCATCGAGCCGGCCGCGCAGACGACGACATCGCGCGGATCTGAGGTCTCGTTGACCAGCCCGATGACCGCACCCTGGGTCAGCGCCTCATCACCGGTGGCGATGTTGGTGCCGACCGCAGTCGGGGAGTATGCCTGCTCGACGATGGCGTCCCATTCGGCCGCGAGGTCGGAGACCCGCTGCCGGTAGGCGCCGTCGACGGTGTGGTCGGAGAGCAGTGCGTCGAGGGCGTCGATGGATTCGCGTGCGTCGGCGACCACGCTGTAGCCGCCCTGCTTGATCGAATCCAGTGATGCCACATTGATGTTCACGAAGCGCACGTCATCGCCGGTGAAGGCGGTGCGCGACGCGGTGGTGAAGTCGCTGTAGCGGGTGCCGATACCGATCACCACGTCGGCGTCGGCGGCGAGCGCATTGGCGGCGGTGGTACCGGTGGAGCCGATCGCGCCCACGGACTGGGGGTGATCGTAGGGCAGCGAGCCCTTGCCGGCCTGGCTCTGGCCGACCGGAATCCCGGTGCGGGCACAGAACTTCGCGAGCGACCCGGTGGCCCCGCTGTAGATGACGCCGCCGCCGGCGACGATCAGCGGACGCTTCGCCGAGCGGATGATCTCCGCGGCCTCGGCGATCACGCGGGACTCCGGCAGCGGACGCGCCACATGCCAGGTGCGCTGTGCGAACAGCGATTCCGGCCAATCGAAGGCCTCGGCCTGCACGTCCTGCGGGATGGCGACGGTGGCGGCGCCGGTCTCGACCGGATCGGTCAGCACGCGCATCGCGCCGATGAGGGCCGCGGGCAGTTGCTCGGGGCGCCAGACGCGGTCGAAGAACCGCGACACCGGCTTGAACGCGTCGTTCACGGTGACATCACCCGACGACGGGAGTTCCAGCTCCTGAAGCACGGGAGCCGAGGCGCGGGTGGCGAAGGTGTCGGCGGGCAGCAACAGCACCGGCAGGCGGTTGATCGTGGCCAGTGCGGCACCGGTGAGCATGTTGGTGGCGCCCGGCCCGACCGATGCGGTGACCGCCCACGCCTGCAGTCGATCCTTCATCCGCGCATAGCCGACCGCCGAGTGCACCATGGCCTGCTCGTTGCGGCCGAGCACATACTTCAGCGACGGCTCGTCACCGGCATTGAGGTCGTCGACCTCCTGCTGCAGCAACGCCTGACCGAGGCCGGCGACGTTGCCGTGGCCGAAGATGCCGAAGCATCCGGCGAAGAACTTGCTGCGTTCGCCGTCGCGCTCAACGTACTGGTTGGCGAGGAACTTGACCGTCGCCTGCGCGACGGTGAGGCGGACGGTCGGTTCACCGTGGGGAGTCCGCACGCCGGTCAGTCCGCCGGCGCGTCCCTGATTGATCGGTGCCACGATTGCTTCTTTCTCGGGTGGTTGGTGGGTTGGTGGTTGTGTGATCTCGATGCGCCCTCGGCTGGCGCCTCGGGCTACTCGATCAGCGGGAACGGGGGCTCCGCCAGGCGATCAGCGCGAACGGGGCACCGCCAGGCGATCATCGGGAAGGGTTGTGCAGGGGCAGTCGGGGATCCACCTCTTGGTGTTCCCAGCTACCGCGCAGCCAGGTGTGGGCGGGATCGTCGCAGATCTTCCAGGCGCGTTCGTCGCCCGGTCCGGCCATGACATTCAGGTAGTACATGTGATAGCCGGGCGCGGCGATCGACGGGCCGTGGTAGCCGTGCGGCACCAGGACGACGTCGCCGTCGCGCACCTCTTCGAGCACCTCGATGGGCCGCTCGGGTGTGCCGTACACACGGTGATACCCGAAGCCGGGCGAACCATCGGCGCCGGAATCGATTTCGAAGTAGTAGATCTCCTCGAGCTGCGATTCGACGTCGGAGTTCTCGTCGTGCTTGTGCGACGGGTAGCTCGACCAGTTCCCGCCGGGCGTGATGACCTCGCAGGCGATGATCGAATCTGCCTCGAACACACCGGCGGTGCCGAAGTTGTGCACCTGGCGGCTGCAGTTGCCCGCACCCCGCAACTCGACGGGCACGTCGGCGGCCGGACAATAACGGAACGGCAGCTTCTTCGACGCCCGTGCCCCGCACAGGGCGAACCGGCCGCCGGCGGCACTGGATACGGTGAACTCGGTGTTCCGGCCGACGTAGGCGAAGTCGCTGGGTCCGTCGAAAACGCTTGCCCGGCCGGCCAGCTCGAAGGCCGTGCCGTCGGCGGTCACGGTGGCCGAACCGGCCAGCGGGACGACCATGATCTCGTCGAGACCACTGTCCCGCGAAACAGACTCGCCCGCAGCGAGTTCCACCACGAACAACGACGACTCGGTCCAGCCGGCCGACTCCGGCGTCACATCCACGGTCAACGGGGCCACGGCGGAGCGGGCGGGAATGTACCACTTGGAGTTCATGCGATCACTGCACCAGGTTGACGGCGGTGTCCACCGCGGTGGCCACGTCGTCGTCGCTCGGGTAGAGCAGGGTACGTCCGACGATCAGCCCACGCACCGCCGGAATCTGCAGCGCGCGTTCCCAACTCGCGAACGTCTCGTCCGGGGCGGTCTGCGGGTCGCCACCGAGCAGCAGGGTCGGCAGAGTGGTCGCGTCCATCACGCGTTCCATCTCGTCGACCACCGGGAGCTTCAGCCACGTGTAGGCCGAGGTGGAGCCGAGGCCCTGGATGATGTGCATCGACTTGATCACCGCGTCGGCGGTGAGGTCGTTCTTCACCTTGCCGTCCACGCGGGAGGACAGGAACGGCTCGAGCATGGCGATCGATCCGCCCGCGGCGAGTTCGTCGACCGCCGCCGCGCACGCGGTCATCATGTTCAGGGTCCCGGCGTCGGCCAGGTCGATGCGGCAGAGCATCTTGGCGCCGTTGATGCCGGCGTCGATCGTCCAGCGGGCGGTCGCCGAGGTCATCCGGTCGTCGAGTTCGAACGACGCGCCGGCCAGGCCGCCGCGGTTCATCGACGAGAACACCACCTTGTCCTCGAGCGCGCCGAGCAGCAGCAGGTCCTCCAGGATGTCGGAGGTGGCGAGTACGCCGTCGACACCGGGATTGGCCAGCGCGGTGCGCAGTCGGTCGAGGAGATCGGAGCGGCTGTTCATCGCGGTCGGGTTGTTGCCGACGCCGAGCGCGCCGCGGGCGGGGTGGTCGGCGGCGACGATCATCAGGCGATCGGACCCGTTGACCGTGCTGCGGCGGCGCCGTTGGGCCCACGCCTCGGCGATCGCGGCCGGATGCTGCGCACGGACCGCGGTCACTTCCGCATAGGTGGTGCACGTCGGTTGCGCGCCGAGCGGGTAGAGGCCTGCGGGGCTGGTATCCGACATCTGTTTGCGGCGGGTCGCGACCTCAGACATTGATCTCCTCCTGGGCGGTGGAACCGGCGGTGGCCGCGAGTGCGGCGACCTCGTCGGCGGTGGGCATGGCGGTGGAACATTCGAGGCGGCCGGCGACGATCGCGCCGGCGGCGTTGGCGTGACGCAGGATCTTCTCCAGCGGCCACCCGGACAGCAGGCCGTGGCAGAGGCTGCCGCCGAAACTGTCACCGGCACCGAGGCCATTGACGACGTCGACCGGGATGGGTGCGGATTCGACGGTCTCGTGTCGGGTCTTGCCCAGCACCCCGCGCGGTCCCTGCTTGACGATGGCCAGTTCGACCCCGAGGTCGAGCAGCGCGTCGGCGGCCTTGTGCGGGTCGGTCTCGCCGATTGCGACCTCGCACTCCTCCTTGTTGCCGACGGCGACGGTCACGTGCTGCAGCGCCTTGCGGACCTGCTCGGTGGCCGCGGCGGGCGACTCCCAGAACATCGGCCGGTAGTCGAGATCCAGGACCGTCAGCGACTGTCGGCCACGGGCCTCCCACGCCGCGAAATGGGCACTGCGCGAGGGCTCTTCGGAGAGGCCGGTGACCGTCGACCAGTACAGGCGGGCGTCGTGGACGGCCGCGGTGTCGATGTCGGCGACCTCGATCTGCAGATCCGGGGCGGCCGGCTTGCGGTAGAAGTACAGCGGGAAGTCGTCCGGCGGGAAGATCTCGCAGAACGTCACCGGAGTCGGGTACTGCTCGTCGACCGAGACGAACCGGTTGTCGACGCCGAGCCGTGCGAGTTCCCCGCGGACGAACCGGCCGAACGGGTCGTCGCCGACACCGGAGATCAGTGCGGCCGAGTGTCCGAGACGCGCCGCGGCGACGGTCACGTTGGCGGCGCTGCCGCCGAGGAACTTGCCGAAGCTGGTCACCTCTTCGAGGCCGACGCCGATCTGCTGCGGATAGATGTCGACACCGCTCCGGCCGATGGCCAGCACGTCGAAGGTGGATGGTCCGCCCGACGGGGACGAATGCTGTGCGGTCACGTACTGCTCCCTGCTCGCGCTCTGTGATGAATCGGTCTGTTTCGAACTTGGTAACCACTGTGCGACAGGACACAGGTCAAAGTCAAGACTTTGTCCTGACATTCTTACCTGGCATAGTGGTGGTCGAGATCACAAAGACTCATTCACACTGGTCGGGAGACCATGTCGAAAGGATTCGCCCATGGCGTCAGAGGTATTACCCGTCGGCATCATCGGCTTCGGCTGGATGGGCCGCGCCCACGCACAGGCGTACGCGCGGCTGCGTCACCATTTTCCCGAACTGCGCCCGGTTCCGAAACTGTCGGTGATCGCCGACGAGGTCACCGACCGTGCGGCGCAGGCGGCCGCGCAGTTCGACGTGCCCAGAACGGTCGCGGACTGGCGCGACGTCGTCAACGACCCCACGATCGGCGCGGTCAGCGTCACCGCGCCCAACTTCCTGCACCGCGAGATCGGGTGCGCGGTTGCGGCGTCGGGCAAGCACCTGTGGATCGAGAAGCCGGTCGGACTGTCGGCGGACGATGCCCGCGCGGTTGCCGATGCCGCGCACGCGGCCGGGGTGCGCACCGCCGTCGGCTTCAACTACCGCAACGCGCCGGCGGTGCAGGCCGCCCGCGAGCTGATCGCGGCCGGCGAGATCGGTGAGGTCACCCACTCCCGGTTCCGGCTGTTCAGCGACTACGCGGCGCACCCCGACGGTGCCTTGAGCTGGCGTTTCCAGCGGGCCCGTGGCGGCAACGGGGTCCTGGGCGATCTCGCCTCGCACGGGGCGGATCTGGTCTGGTACCTGCTCGGCGACATCGAGTCGCTCGTTGCCGACACCGCGACCTTCATCACCGAGCGACCCAAGCCGACCGGCGCCACCGCCGGACACCAACGGGCGTCCGGCGGCGAACGCGGTCCGGTGGAGAACGAGGACTACCTGTCGGCGCAGCTGCGCATGTCCTCGGGCGCCCGCTGCGTCCTCGAGGCGAGCCGCGTCTCGGTGGGCGCCCAGAACAGCTACGGATTCGAGATCCACGGCACCCGCGGCGTGGTGCGCTGGGACTTCCGCAGGATGGGCGAACTCGAAGTCGGCTCGGGTGATGCCTATCAGGACCAGTCCGTCTCGACGGTGTACGTGGGCCCGGGCCACGGCGAGTACGGCGCGTTTCAGCCGGGCGCGGCCACGTCGATGAGCTACGACGACCTCAAGGTCATCGAGGCTGCGCGGTTCATCGCCTCGATCGGTGGCCCGAGTGTCACCGGCGCCGGGAGCGAAGCGAGCGGGCCGACTATCACCGGCGCCACCATCGACGATGCCGTCCGGGCGGCCGAGGTTCTCGACGCGATGACCACCTCGGTCCGTGAGGGCACCTGGGTGTCGCCGGTGGGAGTGACCACCGTCCCGGCATGACCGGCGAGACCCGCGCACACACCGGCGCGCCGCGGACTTTCCCGCATGCGCTGGCCCTGCTCGGGGCCGGCGCCATGTTCATGGAGATCCTCGACGCGACGATCGTCGCGACCGCGCTGCCGGCCATCGGACGGGCATTCGACGTCCGGCCACTCGACGCCACCGTGGTGGTCACCAGTTATCTGATCACCCTCGCGGTGCTGATCCCGCTCTCCGGGTGGGTGGCCGATCGCTTCGGGGTGCGGCGGGTTTTTCTCACGGCGATGGTGGTCTTCACGGTCGCGTCGGCGGGATGTGCTGTGGCGCCGACGCTTTCGGTCCTGGTAGGGATGCGTGTGCTGCAGGCCGCGGGTGGGGCGATGATGGTTCCCGTCGGCCGGCTCGCGGTGCTGCGCACCGTGGAACGCTCCGACATCGTGCATGCCATCGCATATCTGACGTGGCCCGCGCTCATCGCGCCGGTCCTCGCGCCGCTCCTCGGCGGCCTCATCGTCACGCACGCCGACTGGCGGTGGATCTTCGCGATCAACCTTCCGTTGGGTGTCGTCGGTCTCGTGGTCGGGTTCGTCGTCTGCCGTCCGGTCGAGACGGGCAGCGGCCGAAGACCTCTCGACGTTCCCGGCGTGGTGACCACGACCGTCGCGGTCGGTGCGGCGATGCTGGCGGCTCAGGAACTGACGGCGGAGCACGCGCGGTGGTGGGTGTTGGCGATCACCGCGGGGATCGCCGTCGTGGTCGGGTTCCTGGCCCTGCTGCGGCTGCGGTCGTCACCGCATCCGCTGCTGAATCTGGATGTGCTGCGGGTGCATTCACTCGCCACGGTGATCGGCTACGGCACCGTGTACCGGATGGCGATCACCGCGGTGCCGTTCCTGCTGCCGCTGATGTTCCAGCTGCAGTTCGGGTGGACGCCGGTTGCCGCCGGCGGCATGGTCGCCGCGTTGTTCGTCGGCAATGTCGCGATCAAACCGCTGACCACACCGCTGATGCGGCGGTGGGGGATTCGGCGAGTGCTGACCGTGGACCTTTCGTGCTCGGTGCTCGGCTTCGTCGCGCTGGCGATGCTGGGTCCGACGACGGCCGGGGCCGTGATCGCGGCCGTCCTGGTCGTCTCCGGCGCACTGCGCTCGATCGGCTTCTCGGCGTACAACACGCTCGCCTTCTCCGAGGTCGACCCCGACGACCTGAGCGACGCCAACGCGCTGCACGCCGCTGTTCAGGAGCTCGGATCGGCCTTCGGTGTGGCTCTCGGTGCCGTCGCCGTCGCCGCGTTCACGAGTGCCGCCGACGGGCTCCCCGCAGGGCCCTATTCGGCCGCGTTTCTACTGCTCGGAGCCCTCATGGCGATCTGCGCGGTCGGGGGGTTTCGGCTGCCCGTCGGGGCGGGTCGGCAAGCGGTCGGTCCCCGCGCTGAAAAGAAATAAACACCGAATGTCCTAACAAAGTCTTGACACGACACCTGTGACCGGTATTACATCTTCACAGGAGAGTGGCTCCTCGGACACTGCGAGGCCGACGACGACCCGCAGGCAGATCGAAGGGAATGACAACGATGAACTCGACAGAACGCCGCCGGGGCGGACGGATGGGTCGGATCGCGGCGATGGCCGCGGCCGTGACGTCTGCGGTGGTGATCGTCGCGGGTTGCTCGAGCACCGGCGGCAACCCCGACAGCGGGAACAACAGCGGGGCCAACGCCGGCAACGCTGGAACGGAACAGTTGACCATCGCCATGGTCACCCACGAGGTACCCGGCGACTCGTTCTGGGACCTCATCCGCAAGGGCGCCGAGATGGCGGCCAAGAAGGACAACGTCACCCTCAAGTACTCGTCGGACCCCGAGGCGCCCAACCAGGCCAACCTCGTCCAGTCGGCCATCGACTCCAAAGTCGACGGCATCGCCGTCACCCTCGCCAAGCCCGACGCCATGGCACCCGCGGTCAAGGCCGCACTCGCCGCGGGCATTCCGGTGACCGCGTTCAACTCCGGCTACGACAACTGGAAGGCCATGGGCGTCCAGCAGTACTTCGGCCAGGACGAGAAGATCGCCGGCAAGGCCGCCGGTGAGCGCCTCGCCAAGGAAGGCAAGAAGCACGTCCTCTGCGTCATCCAGGAGCAGGGGCAGGTTGCACTCGAATCCCGTTGCGCCGGTGTGAAGGAAGGCTTCACCGGTGGCTCCTTCGAGATCCTCAACGTCAACTCCAAGGACATGCCGTCCGTCGAGTCGACGATGACCGCCAAGCTCCAGCAGGACCCGTCGATCGACGCCATCATGACCCTCGGCGCCCCGATCGCCCAGACCGCGGTGAAGTCGAAGGAGAACGCCGGCTCCAACGCCGAGATCGCGACCTTCGACACCAACGCCGCGCTCGTGGACCTGATCAAGAACGGTCAGGTCAAGTGGGCCGTCGATCAGCAGCCGTACCTGCAGGGCTACCTCGCGGTGGACTCGCTGTGGCTCTACCTCACCAACGGAAACACCATCGGCGGCGGCCAGGCAGTGCTGACCGGCCCCGCGTTCATCGACGAGTCGAATATCGACAAGGTCGCCGAGTACGCCAAGAACGGCACCCGCTGACGCGGGCCCGGACAAAGGAACAATCATGAGTACACAAGCAGATTTGGATCTGTCCACCCACAAGGTGGTCACTGATGAGCGGGTGAAGCGGCAGAAGCCGTTGCAGCGGTTGTTGGTTCGCCCGGAGGTGGGTGCGCTGTTCGGGGCGGTCGCGATCTTCATCTTCTTCTTGATCGTGGCCCCGCCGTTCCGGTCGCCCGAAGCGTTGGCGACGGTGCTCTATGCCAGCTCGACGATCGGGATCATGGCGTGTGGGGTGGCGGTGTTGATGATCGGCGGCGAGTTCGACCTCTCGACCGGTGTCGCGGTCACCTTCGCCTCGTTGGCGGCGAGCATGTTGGCCTACAACCTGCATTTGAATGTGTGGCTGGGTGCGGCGTTGGCGTTGGTGTTGTCGCTCAGTGTCGGGTTCTTCAACGGCTATCTGGTGATGAAGACGAAGATCCCGTCGTTCCTGATCACGCTGTCGACGTTTTTGATGATCACCGGTATCAACCTGGCGGTGACCAAGCTGGTGACCGGTCAGGTCGCGACCCCGTCGATCGCGGACATGCAGGGGTTTGATTCGGCGCAGAAGGTGTTCGCGTCCTCGTTCACCGTGTTCGGGGTGTCGGTGCGGATCACGGTGGTGTGGTGGTTGCTGTTCACCCTGTTCGCGACGTGGCTGTTGATGCGCACCCGGATCGGGAACTGGATCTTCGCCGTTGGCGGTAACCAGGACTCGGCACGGGCGGTGGGTGTGCCGGTGACCGCGGTCAAGATCGGCATGTTCATGTTCGTCGGGTTCTGCGCCTGGTTCGTCGGTATGCACCTGCTGTTCGCGTTCGACACGGTGCAGTCCGGTCAGGGTGTGGGTAACGAGTTCTTCTACATCATCGCCGCGGTCGTCGGCGGCTGCCTGCTGACGGGCGGTTACGGTACCGCGATCGGTGCGGCGATCGGCGCGTTCATCTTCGGCATGGTCAACCAGGGCATCGTGTATGCCGGGTGGAACCCGGACTGGTTCAAGTTCTTCATGGGCGTGATGCTGCTGTTCGCGGTCGTGGCCAACAATGCTTTCCGTAACTACGCATCCAAGAGGTGACAGTGATGAGTTCTGCTATCGAAACCAAACCCGACGCCGACTCCGCCGGCGGCAAAGTCCCGCTCATCGAGCTCAAGGATGTGGGCAAATCCTATGGGGCGATCATCGCCCTGAAGGGCATCAACCTGCGCGTCAATGCCGGTGAGGTGACCTGTGTGCTCGGTGACAACGGTGCCGGCAAATCCACGTTGATCAAGATCATGGCCGGGTTGCATCAGCAGACCGAGGGCCAACTGTTGATCGACGGCGAGGAGATCAAACTCGACTCCCCCAAACACGCCCTG
>NZ_JBSFQJ010000036.1:0-15198 GCF_053588655.1 Gordonia sp. NPDC003424 | reverse complement strand
GCACCCCCGAAGGGGCCTTTCCGTTCGACTTGCATGTGTTAAGCACGCCGCCAGCGTTCGTCCTGAGCCAGGATCAAACTCTCCATGAAAACTTATCGAAAATCGCCGGCGAACCGACGCTTTCAACACAATCTCAGCCAGAGAGATAAAGACCTGACCAAACAAAAACTAGCAATACCTACTCACCGAGTAGGCACTACAAAAAATCATCAAATATCCAAAAACTTGGACACACGATGCCTATCTAGGCATCAGACAATTCGTCACACACTATCGAGTTCTCAAAGAACACACACCCACCGGCACTACCCCTGTAACAGGGCGCTCACCTGCGAGCTTTACGTTCTGTTTGGATTTGTTGGCCGTTCCCGGCGCAACTCTTCCAGCCTACCAGACCCTCTCGGCGCTTCGCAACTCCGCGTTGTGATCCGCTGGGAGATGTCTGGCAGTCCGAGATTTCGTACCCGGCGCGTGAAGCGACCCGGTCGATTTCTCGGGGGCGGTCAACGTCAACCCGGTTTCCCTTCCCCGTATTCCCGCTGGTCAATACCTTGGCGGCTGTCCGGGGCGGCGCCGTGGCGCGCTGACTTGAAGAAAGTTACGCAGCTGGCGGGCGGAACGCAAATCGCCTGGTCAGCGCGGCGCCCGCGCAGAGAAAGTCCAGGTCATCGAGCTACCGACCCCCACCAGAGGGGTGAAAACCGCCGGATTGGCACGCACGTACCCAACTGTGATCTGCGCCATGGCCCGCCCATCCTTTTGGACAGTTGGTCGACCCGCTCGGTCAGTTCCGCACACGCCGATCAGTTCCTAGCGTCGTAGACGTGAGCACTCCTGCCGTCGTCGACGCCTCGTCGTCGCATGCCGCGGTGCGGCAATCGTCGTCCGTGCCCGCCGGCCTCTGTGAAGACGGCCGATTCGCCTGGCGCAAGCGTCGCAACGGCACGGTCGAGATCCTTCACCCGCTCGATGAGTCGACGATCAGTGACTCGACGATGATCGCGGGCCTCACTCCCCTGGTGATCGACGGCGTCCTCGCCGGCCAGGACGCCTTCGAGAACGCTGCGGTGCAGGTCATCGAGTCGTCGGCCGGCACCGCGGACGCCGGGTGGGCCGCCTTCTATGACAACTCGGTCGCCGAGCTGCGCGACGGTGGCTCCCCGTTCAGCCCGATCCATCGACGCGCGCGGGACCTGGTGCGCGGCGACAGTGTGCTGGAGGTCGGGTGCTGCTTCGGCTTCCTCGCCCTGCAGCTCGCCGATGACGGCCACGCGGTCAGTGCCTGCGACATCACGCCGGGTGCGATCGACCACCTGACCAGGCAGTCCGTCCGTCGGGGGACGCCGGTCGATGCCGTGGTCGGCGACGCTACGGCGCTGCCGTTCCCGTCCGGCTCCGTCGACACCGTCACGCTCATCCACCTGCTCGAACACCTCGACGAGGACGCGGCGGTCCGGGCCATCGTCGAGGCACTCCGGGTTGCGCGGGAACGCGTGGTGGTGGCCGTGCCGTTCGAGGACGAACCCACCGAGCACTACGGTCACCTGCTGCGGCTCACCGAGGATGACCTGCAGCGATGGGCCGGTGAGGTGGCGCATGCGGGGGCACGGACGTTCACCGAGCACGGTGGCTGGCTGGTGCTCACCCCGTACTACGTGGACTGACCGACCCTTCGTAACGCACGCGGATCCTGAGTAAGCGAGGAACGAGCGCACCGAAGGGCGCGCACTCCTCAGGGATCGAGGGGTTCGCCCGCCCATCAGCGGCGATGACGCGGCCCGCGACTACCTGATGGGCCTCGGGTACCTCCCGATAACGAGCGGCGCGATCGGCGTGGTCGATGCTCGATCAGATCAGGCCGCGTTTGCTCGCGATGTAGACGGCGTCGGTCCGCTTGGAGACGCCGAGCTTGCGGATGATGTTGCGGATATGGAACTTCACGGTCGACTCGGAGATGTAGAGCGTCTGGCCGATTCGCTTGTTGGACATGCCATCTGCGAGCAACCGCAACACCTCACGTTCGCGCTCGGTCAAGGCTTCGGGGCCGTCGCCCTCACCGGACACGGTGCGCAACACGATCGCCGCGCTGCGCGGGTCGAAGGCGCTGCCACCACCGGAGACCGCCTGGATGGCCCGGACGAGCTCGGTGGTGTCGACGTCCTTGACCACGTAGCCGCGTGCGCCGGCCTTGACCGCGCGGACGACGAGGTCGTCGTCGAGGAATGTGGTGAGCACCAGCGACGCGACCCGGGGGTGGCGCGCGGCCATCTCGCTGATCAGTCGCAGTCCCTCGTATTCGGTGCCCGCGGTCAGCTTGAGATCGACGACAACGACGTCGGGCCGGCAGCGCGTCACCTCGGCGAGCGCGGCGTCGTACGAATCCGCTTCTCCGACAACCGAGATCGATGATTCTCGGTCGAGCAGTGAGCGGATGCCCTCACGCAGCAGCGCGTGGTCGTCGACCAGCATGGTGCGCACCGCGATGGTGTCGGGAGCCGTCATGTCAGCCTCATCCTTCCCTTGCCGCCACCGCCGGACGGCGCACACCGATCCCCTGCGCGTGTGCGGGGATCTCCACGGCGATCCGCACCCCGCCGAGGCGAGAGCGGCGAATCCTCAACGTGCCTCCGAGCTCGGACGCCCGGGTGCTCATGTTCGCCAGGCCCCGATGCCGTCCGGCCAGATCGCCGAGCATCGCGGCACGCATGACCCGTCGCATGTGGGCGGGATCCCCGCGTCCGTCGTCGTCGACGGACAGCGCCACCGAATCGTCCCCGTAGCTCAGGGTGATCCGCGCCGACGTCGCCTCCGCGTGCACGGCGCTGTTGAACAGGGCCTCGCCGGCGATGCGGAGGACGGCGTGCTGGACGTCGTCGGACAGGTCGCGGGGCCGGCCGACGACCCGCACGTCGGTGGCCAGGTCGGCGGGCATGTGCATCGAGCAGAGTCCGTCGAGAACCTCACCGAGGGACTGCTCGCTGACCCTCGGCGACTGATTGAGCGCGTAGATGACCGACCGCAGCTGTTCGACGGCGTCACGGGTCAGCCGGCCGGCGACCTCGAGGCGTTCGGCGGTCGCCGGGTCGGACTCCATCCGGCACACCTCGATCTGCATGCCCGCCGACAGCACAGACTGGGTGACCGAATCGTGCAGCTCCCGGGCGATGCGCTCGCGCTCGTCGGTGACCAGCCGTTGCCGCATGGCCGCCGACAGTTCCCGTTGTGTCAACTCGAGTTCCACATTGCGCGCCGCCAGATCGGCGGCCTGCTCGGTGGCCTTGGCGTATGCGTCGGCGGCGCGCGCGAGCTGCACTCGACTCTCCTCGAGCAACGCCGCGTTGAGCAGCGCCACCGCGGCCTGCCGGGCGAGGATGCGCATCACGACGAGGTCGGCGGAGTCCACCACCTTGACCTCGGGTGTCCACGCGGACAGCCCACCCACCACCCGTCCGTCGAGATGCAACG
Source organism: Gordonia sp. NPDC003424 (assembly GCF_053588655.1). NCBI lineage: Bacteria > Bacillati > Actinomycetota > Actinomycetes > Mycobacteriales > Gordoniaceae > Gordonia > Gordonia sp. NPDC003424. The sequence goes on along the minus strand of NZ_JBSFQJ010000036.1, from coordinate 11,733 downwards.
GGACGTAGAGGTGATGGTCGTCGACGACCGGCCGCATCAACTGCGCCATCTGGTTGCGCAGGATGTCGTTGAGCCGGTTGAGCACCTGGTCGGGCAGATGGCTGGGTGTGCGGGCGCGCTGGGCTCCCTCGAAGGCATAGATGGTGCCGTCCCGGGTCATCATCAGGTGCCGCGGTCCGGTGCGTTCGAGTTCCCCGTCGCAGAGCGCGAAGACGACCCATTGGGCATCGAGGTGTTCCTGCACCGCCCGAACGACCGACAGCACCAGGGTCTCGGGCCCCTCGGCGGTCTGCACCAACGCGCGCGAGATGCGGTCGAGCGCGTCCACCACACGCGTCAGTCGCTGTTCGACCCCACGGTAGGCGGCATAGTGCGAACCCTTGACCGAATGCAGACCGAGCAGCGAGTCCAGGTGGCCGCCGTCGAGGGTGGCATCGGCGGCCGATGCCACCCCTGATGTCCCCGTCGGGTTCGCGTCCATCACAGGGCCTCGCGGTAGATCCGCGCCACATCGGCGCGGGTGGGTTGGCGCGGGTTGGTTGTCATGCACGCGTCGGCCAGCGCGTTGACCGTGAGGATGTCGAGGTGCTCGCTCCGAACCCCCAGCGGCGCAAGCGAACCGGGAAGGCCGACCCGGCGCGACAGGGCCGCGACCCGGTCGGCGAACAGTTCCGCGGTGGCATGGCCGGAGCCGGCCGCTTCGATGCCGACGGCCGCGGCGAGTTCGACGTAGGGCCGCGGATCGAGTTCGGCGTTGAAGCGGATCACATGCGGCAGCAGGACCGAGTTGATCGCGCCGTGCGGGGCGTCGACCAGGCCGCCGACCGGATGGCTCATCGCATGTGTCGCACCGAGAATCGCGTTGGTGAACGCCATCCCCGCCTCGAGCGCCGCATGCGCCATGTCGAGCCCGGCGTCGGGGTCACCGGGATTGTCGACGAGTCGCTCGATGCTGCGCCAGGCGGTGCCGATCGCCGACAGTGCCGCACGATCGGTCAACCGGCTGTGCGCGACCGACGCATAGGCCTCGATGCAGTGCGTGATGGCGTCCATCCCGGACTGCGCGACCACCTCCTGCGGTTGGGTGGCCAGCATCCGAGGGTCGATGACCGACACGTTGGGAACCAGCCCGCGGCCGATGATGGTGACCTTCGTCTGCCGGTCGACGTCGTTGATGATGCAGAACTGCGACACGTCCGAGCCGCTGCCGGCCGTGGTGGGGGCGGCGATCACCGGGGGCAGTGGACGACGTGCCCGGTCGATGCCCTCGTACTGGAGGATGTGCCCGCCGTTCGCCGCGAGGATCGCCACGCCTTTGGCCGCGTCGATCACCGAGCCACCGCCGAGCGCGACGATGCCGTCGCAGCGGGACTCCTCGTAGTGGTCGAGGGCGGCGGCGACCTCGGGGGCGCGCGGGTTGGGTGATACCCCGGTGAACGAATAGACCTGCAGGCCACCGGTTCTCAGACGATCGGAAAGCTCCGGATACCAGGGCGTGCCCATGATCCGGAGGTCGGAGACGATGAGCAGCCGCTGCACCCCGAGACCGGTCGCGGCGCGCGGCACCTCGGCCAGCGAACCGGACCCGATGATGATCTCCGGCGTGTGGAACTTGGCGATGCGCACACCCGCCCGCACCGTCGTGTCCGCACCGTTCGTCCGCACGTCACCCGCCTGTTCCGTGGACCTGCCCCGCGGGCGGGTCTCTGCCGCGATCCTACGCGGAACGGCACTCGTCACGCGGTGATCGAGTCGACCGAAACCTGCTCGAGCGCCGCCAGATCGTGCACGACGTGTACTCGGTTGCAGAAGGTCGCGTAGGCGGGCAGATCACAGGATCCGAGACCCCAGGAGTAGCTCGGTTCGGGTGTGATCCAGATGGTCTCGCGCGCTCGTCGGGAGATCTCCTCGAAGGCGGTCAGGTTGGGGTCGCGGCCGTTGTTGCGGCCGTCACCGAGGATGATCACGGTGGTGCGCCGGTTGACCGCCCCGCCGAACTCCTCCAGGAACGTGCCCAGCGCGTTGCCGTAGTCCGAATCGGCGTCGGTGTCGAGGACACCGCCGGCCGGCAGGCCCGAGACCACCAGGGACAGCGCCTCTTCCGGCTGGTGTTCGGCGAACAGGTCGGTGATCTCGACCAGGTCGGAGACGAAGGCGAACGACCGCACGTGGGCGACCATGCTCTGCAGGCCGTGCACGAGTTGCAGCGTGAACCGCGCCGCCGAGCGCACCGAGAGCGAGACATCGGTGAGCACCAGCAGGCTGGGCCGGTCGGTGACCTTGGCCACCGTGATGGGCCGGAACGGCACACCGTCGTAGCGCAGGTTGGCGCGCATGGTCCGGGCCGCATCCACCGTCCCGCGGGCGGCGAGCTTGCGGCGGGCCCGCGGTGCCCCGTGCAGGCTGCGGATCAGTCGCCGGATCGAGTCCTCGAGGCTGGCCCGCTCGTGCTCGTGGATGACATCGCGCACCGATGCCTTGATCTCCCGGCTCTCCAGCTCGTGGTCGGTGGCCATCAGTTGTTCGAGATGGTCGCGCAGTTTCTCGGGCAGACCATCGAGCAACCCGGCCAGCGCGCTGCGCAATGCGGCGAGCTCGTCGGCGTCCGGTTGCGGACCGCTGCCCTCGGCGTCGTCGAGCCAGTCGAGCAGTGCCATCTCCTGCGCCACCGACAACTCGGCGTCGAGCTGGGTGGCGTTGGCGGTCACCAGGTCTCCCGGCCGGCCCGGATTGTGCAGGCGCGACACCGTCAGCTGTACCCGCGCCGCGGCCTCCGAGTTCGGCACCTCGTCGGCCGACAGCACGATCTCGTCGGTCAGCGACGCCATGTCGAGCTTGTTGGCCTCCTGGTGCAGGTTGTACTGCTCGGCGAGATCCTCGGGGTCGAAGTACTGCCGGATGTTCGACGGCGGACCGTGGCTGTGGCCTTGCTGGGGCGTCTCACTGACCTCGTCGCTCAACGTGTACTCGGCGAGCTCCCCACCGTCGGACAGATCGTCGTGGGTATGTGAATGGCCGTGTCCGTCTTCGGTTTCCACCACCGCGCGCAGCCCGAAGAACTTGTCGAACACCTCGTTGAAGGTGTCCTCGTCACGACGGTCCTTGATCAGGCACACCTCGAGCGCGGAGCGCAGCAATTCTCGGTCACCGAGGATCTCGGCGGTGGCGGCGGCGGCCATCGCGTCCATCGCCTCGGATACCCCGATGCGGATTCCGTGTAACCGCAGCAACCGGACGAACCGGTGGACAGCGCCTTCCATGTCAGCCCCTCAGAACGGACGCTTGCGCGAACCGCGACCACCGCGGTTGAACGATCGGCTGCCCTGGGTGGCGCTCACCGCGCGGGTTCCCGCGTCGCTCTTGGCGCCGGGCGACCCGTAGTAGTCGTCGCCGTGCCGGCCGGGCTGATCCTTCGCGGCGCGCTTGGCCTGCCCTGAATGGTCGTCGTGATCGTGGTCGTGGTCGCCGTGCGAGTGTGTGTGGTCGTCGTGCGTGTGCGTGTGCCCGCCGTGCGAGTGCGAGTGGCCGTGATCGTGCCCGTGCGAGTGAAGATGGTCGGGCACTTGCGCATTCGGATCGACCAGCCGCGGAATCGCATCGATGGCACGGGTGAGGTCGCGGTCGTACTTGACGACGACATTGGCGGTCTGCGAGAGGATCTCGGCGTCGAGGTCGTCGGCACCGAGAACCGCGAGGGTGCGCGCCCAGTCGATCGCCTCGGAGATGCTCGGGGCCTTGCGCAGATCGAGGTCACGCAGTCCGCGGACGATCTCGACGAGCTTGGCCGCCAGTGTCTCCGACAGCCCGGTGTCCTTGGACTTGATGATCTCGAGTTCACGAACCGAGTCCGGATAGTCCAGCGACAGATGCAGACAGCGTCGTTTCAGTGCCGCCGACAGGTCGCGAGTGTTGTTGGAGGTCAACACGATCATCGGCTGATGAGTGGCCACGAAGGTCCCGATCTCGGGGACCGACACCTGGTATTCGGCGAGCAGTTCGAGCAGCACCGCCTCGAGCGCCTCGTCGGCGCGGTCGACCTCGTCCACGAGCAGGACCACCGGCCGCTCCGACCGCACGGCCTCTAGTAGCGGGCGCGGTGCGAGGAAGCGTTCGGAGAAGAAGACGCTCTCCTCGGCGCCGATCCGGTCGACGGCCTCGGACAGGGTCGCGGCGTCGGCGACCACCTGGCTGATCTTCTCCCGCAGCACCTGCGTGTACAGCAGTTGCTTGCCGTAGTCCCATTCGTAGAGCGCGGTGGTCTCGTCCTGGCCCTCGTAACACTGCAGCCGCAGCAGTTCTCGGCCGGTGACATCGGCGAGCGTCTTGGCCAGCTGCGTCTTGCCGACGCCGGCCGGGCCCTCCAACAGGATCGGCTTGCCGAGCCGGCTCTGCAGGAACACCGTCGTCGCCAACCGCTGATCGGCGAGATAGCCTGCCTCCGAGAACTTTTCGATGACATCGGCCACGTCGGCGAACTGTGGCTCGTCACTCGGCGTCGCCGCGGTCATGTCGTCGTCGACGAGGTGCACGGACATATCGATGTCTCCGGTTCTCTGCGTTGCTGGTTCATGTCGTGGGGTTCGGGTCGTGTGAACGGAAGTGGTCTCGAGATCTCCTTTGCCGCAGGAGATCTCGATGCGCTCGTCGCTAGCGCTCCTCGCTTACTCGATCAGCGAAGATGTTCCGAGCGTGGTCGAAAATGCTCCGCGACCACCCTCGCCTACTCGATCCGCGAAGATGCTCCGAGGGTAGTCGAAGATGCTCGGCGACCACCCTCGCTGAAATCGAGATCGCCACTGCACTCCTCGCTGATCGAGTAAGGCACCGAGCGAAGCGAGGCGCCGCATCGAGATCGCCACCATACTCCTGCTCGCTGATCGAGTAAGGCCCCGAGCGAAGCGAGGCGCCGCATCGAGATCGCCACCGCACTCCTCCTCGCTGATCGAGTAAGGCCCCGAGCGAAGCGAGGCGCCGCATCGAGATCGAAATCGAGATCCTCCGGGGGTGGAAAGCGGATGGCGGGCCCGATCGGGGGCAGTGGGCCCGCCATCCGCTGTCTGGCGCAACGACGTTCGTCGTTACGAGATCAGTTCGTCCAGGTCGCCGTTCACACAGTGTTCGACGACGGGGCGGACGGTTTCGAAGGTGCACTCCTTGGGGTTACCCGGGGTGCACGCGTCGCCGAGGACGTGGTTGGTGAGTGCATCGATGGTCGCCGCGTCGGTGGTGATCTCCTTGCGGTTCTCGTAGAACTTGGTCGGGCCCTCACCGAGGCGGTTCTTCGGGTAGGTGTCCTGCTTGACGTCGGCGAACCGCTCGACGATGCCCACGTCGCGCAGCAGTCGGATGGCGGCTTCGAGGGCGGCGTCGGCGGCCTGCACCTTGGTCATGCCGTGGGTGTCGACGCCCATCGCGCCGGCCATGTCGGCGAAGCGCTCGTACATGGTCGGCATGTTGAACGCCCACACGCGCGGCAGCGCGATCGCGTTGTTCAGACCGTGGTGGGTGTCGAAGAACGCGGACACCGCGTGGCTGATCGAGTGGATGATGCCCAGGCCGCCCGAGTTGAACGCCTGTGCCGCAATGTACTGCGCGTACATCATGCCCTCGCGACCCTTCAGGTCGGTCGGGTTCCAGGTGGCCTCGCGCAGGTTCTCCGCGGTCATCTTCACCGCGTAGAGGGCATTGCCCATCGACGGCGGGAAGTTCAGCCGCGACACGTAGGGCTCGGAGGCGTGCGCGAGGACGTCGAAGCCGCACTGAGCGGTGTAGGCGACCGGGCAATCGTAGTAGAGCACCGGGTCGTCGATGGCCAGGGTGGTCACCGCGGCGTCGTCGAACGCGACGTACTTGTGAGGCTTGTCCGGGTCGGTGGTGGTGTCGGTGATGACGTAGGCCCAGGAGGTCTCCGAGCCGGTGCCGGCCGTGGTGGACACCGCGATGTGGGGCGGGTTCTTCGGGTTCTCGCTCTTGTTGAAGCCCTCGAACTCGTTGACGTTGCGTCCGTCGTGCGCCACCGAGATGCGGGCGCCCTTGCAGGCGTCGTGCGCCGAACCGCCGCCGATGGAGATGAACGAGTCACACTGCTCGGACTGGTACAACGAGACGGCATCCATCACGTTGTAGTCCTTGGGGTTGGACTCGACCTGGTCGTAGAGCACGACCTCGAGGCCGTGGTACTTGCAGGACTCCACGATCTTGTGAACCGTGTCGCTGCCGCGCAGACCGGTGGTCATCACCAGGGTCTTCTTGAACCCGAGCTTGAGCGCCTCGGGGCCGATCATCTCGTGCGCGCCGGGACCCATCATCGCCCGCGGGAACGGGTGAAACTCCTTGATGGGAAACGGCTTCAGTAGTTCGTCAACCTGCATGATGACTGTCCTCCTGTGCGCACCTGCGCACGTCTACGTCAGTGGTGGGGCACTGCGGACGTTACGCGCGTCACACTGGGCGGTAACAGGTCTCGCGAGGCGAACCGTCCGTTGGTGACCCAACCTCTAGCCGGTCGGTAGGTGCGAACCTGTCCGATCGGACAGGTTGGCCATCACGTCTAGATCGAATCCCCACGGCAGCTCGAGGCGGTGCCGCCGCAGCGTCTCGGCGTCGGCGAGCACGTCGAGGATGGGTCCGTCGGCCACCACTCGTCCCGCGTCGATGATGACCGCGCGGTCGCACAGCTGTGCCGCGTACGGCAGGTCGTGGGTGACGACGAGCATGGTGGTGCGCAGCCCGAGCAGCGTGTCGGCTAGCTCTCGCCGGGCCACCGGGTCGAGATTCGCCGACGGCTCGTCGAGCACCAGAATGTCTGGGCGACACGCCAATACGCTCGCCAGCGCACCGCGACGTCGCTGTCCTCCGGACAGATGGTGAGGGCTGCGACCGGCCTGATCGGACATGCCGACGGCCTCCAGCGCCTCGGCGACGCGCTGCGCCAATTCGGCGCCGGTGACGCCGAAATTGGCGGGGCCGAACGCGACATCCTCGGCGAGGGTCGGCATGAAGAGCTGGTCGTCGGGGTCCTGGAACACCAGGCCGACCTGTCGTCGGACCTCGCGCAGCGTCTGCTTGCACACCGTCGCGCCCAGGATCGACACCCGCCCCGACGACGGCAGCAACACCCCGTTGAGCTGGAGCATCAGCGTGGTCTTCCCGGCGCCGTTCGGGCCGAGCAGTGCCACCCGCTCCCCCGGCTCGATCCGCAGATCGATGCCGGCGAGTGCCGCATGCCCGTCCGGATAGGTGAACCGGAGGTCACGGATGTCGACTGCCGGGTCCATCGGCTCGAGTGGTGTTGTCTGCGTGGTCATCTCATTCCCCATGCCAGGGCCGCCACCGCCACCGCGGTCGCTGCCGGTGTGAGCACTGTCAGCCATTGCGCGGACGTCGCCCTGGCCGACGCGACGATGCCCGGCATCTCCGGGATCGTGCCGGTGAAGCCGCGCGACATCATGGCCAGGTGCACGCGTTCCCCGCGCTCATAGGACCGCAGGAACAACGACCCCACGCCCTTGGCGATCGCTGCTGCCTGGTGGAACATGCGTGGCTCGTCCCCGCGGGCGGCGCGCGCGATCTGCATGCGCCGGATCTCCGCCGACAGCAGATCGACGTAACGCAGCATCATCACGAAGACCGGGGTGATGGTGGCCGGCACACCGAGACGGGTCAGTGCGAGCGGCAGGTCGCGTGCCTGCGTCGTCGCGGCAAAAGTGAGCGACGCGGCCACGCCGAGGGTGCCTTTCACGACGATGCCCCAGGCGGCATACAGACCGGTGACCGACAGCGACAGGCCGGCCACCTGCACGCGGTCGCCGCCCTCGGCGAACGGGAGCAGGACGGCAAGGATGACGAACGGCGCCTCGATGATCATGCGTGGCAGGATCCACCGGACCGGGACCTCGGCCACCCGCCAGACCGCGAGGAGGATCAGAACGTAGGCACCGTAGGGCCAGAACATCTCCCGGGGGGTGGCCACCACGGCGAACACGAAGACGACCAGGCAGACCAGCTTCACCTCGGTCGGTGCGCGGTGCACTCGCGATGCACCGTCCCGATACAGGGGATGTGCGTGGCCGGCACCCATGATCAGCCGGCGGATTCGGTCCGGCGCCTGCCGCGCGACCCCGAGATGAGCCAGAAGGCACCGGCGGCGATGGCGAGAACCACCAGCACACCGATGATCCCGGCGAGCCCATTCGAGTTCGCGATGCCCTTGACGCCGTAGTCGGCCAGCGGGGACGACGCCATCGCGTGATCGGTCGCGTGCTGGGCGATGCAGGTGCCGGTGAGTTGTTCGGCGCCGTTGACCTGGACCGTCTCACAGCCTCGCAGGGTGGCCGAGTCCAGTCCGTCGGGTGATTGGCTGGCGAAGTACGACAGGATGCCCGCGATCAGCAGCGCGGCCAGCGCGAATGCGATCAGGAAGGTGCGGCGGCGCACGCGGGGCGCATGCTCTCCGGTGTGCGGATCGAGGGCGGTCATGCGGTGACTCCGATCTGATGCTCGGCGGGCGACTCGAAGCGGCGAAGCAGATAAACCAGGTCGGGGCGCGCGCGTGCGACGGCGACGACGGTCACCGCGGTGATCAATCCTTCACCGATCCCGATCAGTACGTGTGTTCCCCACATGTAGGTGGCCACGGTGCCCAGTGACGTGGCCGCGGCCCCGCCGATGGCGTACTCGATGACGAAACCGGTCGCCGCAGAGACCGTGCCGCACAACGCGGAGACGAACGCGATACCTCCCAGAGCGCCGACCGCCCCTCCGCGGTTGATCAGCCGGTAGAGGCCGACGGCGACGGCGTACCCGACGAACGTGGAGATCAGGGCCATGTTGGTGATGTTCGCGCCGAGCGCGGTGACCCCACCGTCGGCGAAGAGCAGGCACTGCACCACCAGGACGATCGCGATGCACAGCGCGCCGGTGTACGGCCCGACGAGGATCGCGGCGAGTGCACCGCCGAGGAGGTGCCCGCTGACACCAGGCAGGATCGGGAAGTTGATCATCTGGACGGCGAAGATGAACGCGGCGACCAGTCCGGCCATCGGCACGGTCTTCTCGTCGAGATCCGTCCGCGCGCGCCACACGCAGAACGCGAGTCCGGCGAACGCGATGAGACCGAAGAGCATCGAGGTCTGGGCGTTGAGGATGCCGTCGCTCATGTGCATCGCGACGTCGGTGGTGGTCATCTTCACGACGTTAGGAGCGTCACACTCATCTGTCTACTTATTCAGATGTTTGAGTGGTCAGACTGTCCGAAGGGTCAGGTGCGGGGCCCTACCCCTGGTGGCCGGCACCTATCCAATGCAGCAGAGCGTGGACGGTATCGTCGTCGAGCCGGTAGCTGACCGATCGCCCGACCCGGGTAGAAGTGACCCAGCCCTGGTGGCGGAGGACCCGAAGCGCCTGGGAGACAGCCGTTTCGGTCCGGCCGACGGCGACCGCGAGATCGCCGACGATGATGCCGGGATTCCGGTGCAGCACGGTCAGGATCTCCAGACGGTGCGGGTCGGACAGGAGGTCGAACCGGGTGGCCCACTCGGCGATGTCGATGTCGCCCGGCGCGGCGGCGGGCTCGTGCGCCACGCCTGGCCCGTGATCATGGGCGACTCCGCCGCCGTGATCATGGGCGACTCCGCCGCCGTGATCATGGGCGACTCCGCCGCCGTGATCATGGGCATGCTGATCGGCCATCGTCAGCCTCCGACTCGTTCGATACCACCGCCGAGACTCCGCAGGTTCTCGACGAAGTGTGGGTATCCGCGATCGATGTGTTCGACGTCGTGCACCTCGGTCACGCCGTCGGCCACGAGACCGGCGAGAACCAGGCCGGCGCCCGCGCGGATGTCCGAGCACCAGACCGGCGCGCTGGAGAGCTGGTCGACGCCCCGGATGACGGCGTGATGTCCGTCGGTGCGCGCATCGGCACCGAGGCGCACCATCTCCTCGACGAATCGGAACCGGGCCTCGAAGACGTTCTCGGTGATCACCGACATCCCGTCGGCGACCGACGCCATGCCGATGGCCATCGGTTGCAGATCCGTCGGGAACCCCGGGAACGGCAACGTGGAGACGTTGACCGCGACCGGACGGGCATCCTGCCGCACCCGGAAGCCGTCGTCGAAGCGCTCGACGTGGGCTCCCGCGTCGCGCAGCTTGTTCAGCACCAGCTGCAGGTGATCGGGCAGGACCCCGCGGACGCGCACGTCGCCGCGTGTCATCACGGCGGCGATCCCCCACGTGGCCCCGACGATCCGGTCCCCGACGACCCGATGGGTGGTGGGGTGCAACCGGTCGACACCGGTGACGGTCAGCGTCGACGTCCCGGCGCCGTCGATCTGTGCGCCCATCTGCTGCAGCATCACGCACAGGTCGACGATCTCGGGCTCGCGGGCCGCATTGTCGATCGTCGTGACGCCGGTGGCCAGCACCGCGGCCATGAGGATGTTCTCCGTGGCCCCCACCGAGGGGAACTCGAGAGCGACGGGTGCGCCGACGAGCGCGTCGGCCTCGGCCACCACACATCCGTGCTCGATCGACGAATGCGCCCCCAGGGCGCGCAGTCCGGCCTGATGCATGTCGAGTGGTCGCGAGCCGATGGCGTCCCCGCCCGGCAGCGCGACGACCGCGCGCAGACAGCGCGCCATCAGCGGACCGAGTACACAGACCGACGCCCGGAACTGTTTGACCGCGTCGAAGTCGGCGTGGAACTTGGGCTCCGCGGGAGCCTCGATCACCACGGTGTCCTCGTCGATGGTCACCACCGCCCCGAGTCCACGCAGGACGTCGGCCATCAACGGGACGTCGGCGATCTCCGGGGAGTTCGTCAACGTCGTGGTGCCCTCGGCGAGCAGCGCTGCGGCCATCAGCTTCAGCACGCTGTTCTTGGCCCCGCCCACCGACACCTCGCCGGACAGGCGGGCGCCACCGGACACCAGAAAGCGATCACTCACGTCAGCTACCTTAGCGGCCCCGGCGGGCATTAGATTCGGTGCCATGGCTGTGCATCTGACCCGCATCTACACGCGGACGGGCGACGACGGGACCACCGGACTCAGCGATTTCTCGCGGGTCGCCAAGACCGACCCCCGGGTCATCGCGTATGCCGACTGTGACGAGGCCAACGCCGCGATCGGGATGGCACTCGCTCTCGCCGACGTCCCCGAGGAGATCACCACCGTTCTCACGACGGTGCAGAACGATCTGTTCGACGCCGGCGCCGATCTGTCGACGCCGGTCGTCGAGGACCCGAAGTATCCCCCGCTCCGGATCGAGCAAGGCTACATCGACGCCCTCGAGTCGTGGTGCGACGCCTTCGGCGAGGATCTGCCCACCCTCGATTCGTTCATCCTCCCGGGCGGCAGCCCGCTCAGCGCGCTGCTGCATCATGCGCGAACCGTCACCCGCCGGGCCGAACGGTCGGCCTGGGCGGCCGTGGACGCGCAGCCCGAGTCGACGTCGGTGTTGCCGGCCCGCTACCTCAACCGACTGTCGGATCTGCTGTTCATCCTGTCGCGCGTGGCCAACCGGGCACCCGGCGCCCCGGGCACGGACGTGAAGTGGGTCCCTGGCGGCGCCCGGCTCCGGCCGGGATCGGTCCCGACCTCGTCAGACGACTGAGATCAGCCCCGAACGGGCGCCTCGAGGGGCATATCGGGCTGTTGGGATTTGATTTCGGCGTTGTGAGGGTGTCGGTCAGGCGAGGTTGGTCCGGTTGGCACAGACAGCCCCAGCCTG
>NZ_JBSFQJ010000035.1:0-19495 GCF_053588655.1 Gordonia sp. NPDC003424 | reverse complement strand
ATACCCGCCAGCAGATCGTTGGTCGGTGTCTCGTCGATCTCCTCGAGGTCGACACCACCGACAAACCCGGCCGGCAACCCACGCCACAACGGCGCTGCTGCAGAACCGATTGTCGGGGACACGAGCGGCCTTCCAGAGATGCGGACATGACTGCAGGACAACCACATTCATCTCTGCGCGCCTCCCGACTCCCCGGGTGGCGCGGCGCTTCATCAACTCTTTCCTGCGATGACAACAACATACCTCGGGGGTCTGACAGGTTTTGGTCGTTGCGGTGTCGAGCGTTGCACCCTTCGACACGCGTCGGGCTCGCTGCGCTCGCTCGTCGCTGCTCAGGGAGCGGTGGGGTGGCGGCTGGGGCCGGTCGGCCGCCGGCACGCGTTGACCCTTCGACACGCGTCGGGCTCGCTGCGCTCGCTCGTCGCTGCTCAGGGAGCGGTGGGCAACGAAGCCGCCCACTGAGTGAGTACTCCGGCCCGGCACAAGGGCAGCTGGAGTGGTGATCCCGCTCACCGGACCCCACATGGCCCACGTAGGATCTTTCACACTGGGGGCCGTGCCGATCGTGAGTGCCGAACGATGAGGAGTCCGACCATGTTCGACAAAGTGCTGGTGGCCAACCGCGGTGAGATCGCGATCCGCGCCTTCCGCGCTGCCTATGAGTTGGGGGCGCGCACCGTCGCGATCTTCCCCTACGAGGACCGCAACTCGGTGCACCGGCTGAAGGCCGACGAGTCCTATCAGATCGGCAATCCCGGCCAACCCGTCCGCGCGTATCTGTCGGTTGACGAGGTTGTCGGCGCGGCGATCCGCTGCGGCGCCGATGCGATCTATCCGGGCTACGGCTTCCTCTCGGAGAACCAGGGGCTGGCCGCGGCGTGCGCCGCGCACGGCATCACGTTCGTCGGTCCGTCGGCCGACGTGCTCGAACTCACCGGCAACAAGGCGACCGCGATCGCCGCGGCGAAGGCCGCCGGCCTGCCGGTGCTGGCGTCCTCGGAGCCGTCGGACGACATCGACAAGCTGATGACCGCCGCGCAGGACATGCAGTTCCCGGTGTTCGTGAAGGCCGTCGCCGGTGGCGGCGGTCGCGGCATGCGACGGGTCGAGAGACTCGAAGATCTGCGGGAGGCGATCGGGGCGGCCTCCCGCGAAGCCGACGCCGCGTTCGGCGACGCGACCGTGTTCCTCGAGCAGGCCGTCGTCAACCCCCGCCACATCGAGGTGCAGATCCTCGCCGACACCCATGGCAACGTCATCCACCTGTTCGAGCGTGACTGCTCGGTGCAGCGGCGCCACCAGAAGGTCGTGGAACTGGCCCCGGCCCCGAACCTGCCCGACGAACTCCGGCAGAAGATCTGTTCGGATGCGGTCGCCTTCGCCAAACACATCGGCTACACCTGCGCCGGCACCGTCGAGTTCCTCCTCGATGAGCAAGGGCGCTACGTCTTCATCGAGATGAATCCGCGCATCCAGGTCGAGCACACGGTGACCGAGGAGATCACCGATGTCGACCTGGTGGGCTCGCAGCTGCGGATCGCGGCGGGTGAGTCGTTGCCGGATCTCGGTCTGACCCAGGACAAGATCACGATCCGCGGTGCGGCGCTGCAGTGCCGTATCACCACCGAGGACCCGGCCAACGAGTTCCGTCCCGACATCGGTCGGATCACCGCCTACCGCAGCCCCGGCGGCGCCGGCGTGCGCCTGGACGGCGGCGCGGTACTCGGCGGCGAGATCAGCGGCCACTTCGACTCCATGCTCGTCAAACTGACTTGCCGCGGAAGGGATTTCGCCACCGCGGTGCGCCGTGCCCGACGTGCGGTGGCGGAGTTCCGGATCCGCGGCGTGGCCACCAACATCCCGTTCCTGCAGGCCGTGCTCGACGACCCGGATTTCCGCGCCGGCAAGGTCACCACGTCGTTCATCGAGGACCGTCCGTGGCTGCTGACGTCGCGGAGCTCCGCCGACCGCGGCACCAAGATCCTTAACTACCTCGCCGACGTCACCGTCAACAAGCCGCATGGCGAACGCCCGACGAAGGTGTATCCGCGCGACAAACTGCCCACCGTCGACAAGTCGGTGCTGGCCCATCCGGCCGACGGATCCCGTCAGCGGCTGCTGGCACTCGGCCCAGAGGGGTTCGCGGCCGACCTGCGCGCGAGCAAGGCGCTCGGCGTCACCGACACCACCTTCCGCGACGCGCATCAGTCACTGCTCGCCACCCGGATACGGACCAGCGGGCTGATCGCGGTCGCGCCATACGTGGCCGCGCTGACCCCGCAGCTGCTGTCCGTCGAATGTTGGGGCGGCGCAACCTATGATGTCGCCCTGCGGTTCCTCAAGGAGGATCCGTGGGATCGCCTGGCGCAATTGCGCGAAGCGATGCCCAACATCTGTCTGCAGATGCTGCTGCGTGGCGCCAACACCGTCGGCTACACCCCGTACCCGACCAAGGTGACCACCGCATTCGTCGCCGAGGCCACCGAGGTGGGCATCGACATCTTCCGGATCTTCGACGCGCTCAACAACATCGAACAGATGAGGCCGGCCATCGACGCGGTCCGCGAGACCGGCACGGCGATCGCCGAGGTCGCGATGAGCTACACCGGCGACCTCGCCAACCCGACCGAGGATCTCTACACGCTCGACTACTACCTCCGGCTGGCCGAACAGATCGTCGGCGCCGGCGCGCATGTGCTGGCGATCAAGGACATGGCCGGCCTGTTGCGGGCCCCGGCCGCGACGAAGCTCGTCTCCGCCCTGGTCAAAGAGTTCGAGCTGCCGGTGCACGTGCACACCCACGACACCCCGGGCGGTCAGTTGGCCACCCTGATGGCGGCGTGGGAGGCGGGCGCGTCGGCGGTCGACGGCGCCTCGGCCGCGCTGGCGGGCACCACGAGTCAGCCGCCGCTGTCGGCGATCGTCGCGGCCACCGCGCACACCGAACGCGACACCGGCCTCGACCTGCAGAACGTGTGCGACCTCGAACCCTACTGGGAGGCGCTGCGAAAGGTGTACGCGCCGTTCGAATCCGGGCTGCCGGCTCCGACCGGACGTGTCTACACCCACGAGATCCCCGGCGGTCAGCTGTCGAATCTGCGGCAGCAGGCCATCGCCCTCGGCCTCGGCAACCGGTTCGAGGCCGTCGAGGAGGCCTATGCCGCGGCCGACCGGATGCTGGGTCGGCTGATCAAGGTGACCCCGTCGTCGAAGGTCGTCGGCGATCTCGCTCTGGCGTTGGTCGGACGCGGGATCACCGCCGAGGAGTTCGCGGCCGATCCGTCGTCGTACGACATCCCGGACTCGGTGATCGGCTTCCTGCGCGGTGAGCTCGGCGATCCCCCCGGCGGCTGGCCCGAACCGTTGCGCACCCTGGCGCTGGAAGGCCGTGCCGAGCCGACGCCGACGGTCGAACTCTCCGACGCCGATTCACTGGCGCTCGACACCTCCGGCCGCAAGCGTCAGGTGACCCTCAACCGTCTGCTGTTCCCCGGACCGACGAAGGAATACGAGGACCACTACGAGACCTTCGGTGACACGTCGCGGTTGAGCGCCAACCAGTTCTTCTACGGCCTGCGCTACGGCGAGGAACACCGCGTGGAGCTCGAGCCCGGCGTGCAGCTGCTGATCGGTCTCGAAGCGATCAGCGACGCCGACAAGTTGGGCATGCGGACCGTCATGTGCGTGCTCAACGGCCAGCTGCGTCCGGTCGCGGTGCGTGACCGGTCGATCGACTCGGCGGTCGAGGCCGCCGAGAAGGCCGACCGTTCCAACCCGCATCACATCGGTGCGCCGTTCGCCGGGGTGGTGTCGCTGAGTGTCGACGTGGGCGACGAGATCGTCGCGGGCGCGGCCATCGGCACCATCGAGGCCATGAAGATGGAGGCGACGATCACCGCGCCGATCGGCGGCAAGGTCGCCCGCGTCGCCATCGGCCCCGTCACGCAGGTGGCACCGGGCGATCTGCTGATCGAGATCGGGTAGGTGCGGTTCCCGCTGCGCCACAGGGGTCTCGATACGTCCGGGCTCGCTGCGCTCGCTCGGACTACTCGACCAGCGGTAAGGAGCCGGTAGGCGCGCGGCGGGGTCAGTTCGCCTGCTGGTCGGCTTTGGTGAGAATCACGTACTGCGCGGAGATCTGTTGGTAGACGTCTCGCTGGCTGGTCGAATTGACCTCTCCCACATAGCGTCCCACCGCAACGATGCAGGTGTAGCGCGAAGTGCCGCTGGTGTCGGACAGGCAGGAGGCCGTCGGCAGCCCGGCCGGTGCGGCGATGTCGTCGAACCCGCGGGTGTGGGCCGACGAGGTGAAGGCCTCGACGATCTTCTGGGCGCCGTCAGCGTCGGTGGCGCGGTACACCGTCGACTTCTCGACGGCGTTCGCGGTGGAACCGACGTCGGTCAGCAGGCGGAATTCGGTGGGCGGATCGGCACTGATCATGGCCATGCCCCGCGGTCCGTAGACGGCGCGGATGCTGCCGCCCGGCGCGGCGGTGCCCTCGGACTTCTTCAGCTGTTCGTCGGAGTACGGCAACGCGTAGATCAGGATGTGGTTCTGGTCGACGAGAACCTTTGTCGGATTGTGGTTTCCGGCCGCGGCCTCCGCCTTGGTGGGGGTGAACGGGAACTGGTCGATCAGCGTGGACTGCTGGGCGATCAACGTGCGCAGAGTGGGCTCGGCGACGCTCTTCTTGGCGGTGCTCGTCTCGAACCACTCGTAGAGCACGTAGTTGTTGTGGGGAGTGAAGGCGATGATGCGGCTCTTGCCGTCGGCATCGACCCGGATGACCTTCGTGTCGGGCAGGCCGGGCAGAGTGCTCACGGTCGTCTTCTGGGATGCGGCCAGCGCGGCGGCCATCTGCTGCGCCGCGGCGTCGGCGTCGGCCGCGGTGAGGTAGCGGACGACCATGTTGTTGAGCGACCGTTGTTGCCCGTCACGCAGATTCGCATCGGGGGTGGTCGCCGCGGCGACGAATCCGCCGACGAGTTTGTCGTTCGCCGGGACTCCGGCGACCTCGGCCGGAAGCACCGGACGCAACGTGGCGCGGTCGGTGATCACCATCGTCGGAAACGTGGGTTTCGTGAGATCCCGGTCGACCTCGAACGGCACCACGATGTACTGGGCCATCCGCTGCCCTTCGACCTGCAGGAGATTGTCGTGCGTCGACTCGCCGAACGGCGGCCGTGGGCTGGTCGGGTACGTGCCGGTGTCCAGTGCGGCGGCGTCGACCGACGGCTGCGCACTGGACGCGGTCGACGATGACGTGGTGTCGCTCACCGCGGTGCCGTCGGTGGAGCAACCGGCGACCACCGTGATCGCGGCGGCCGCCGCCAACCATCCTGCCGTTGCCTGCCAATACCTCATGTGTCGTTCCCTTCCCGCCGCGTATACGGCCGCATTGATCTTTCCCGAGTTCGATGCGACGGCGACGCGGAATGTTCCCGCCCCCGAACGCCGGTGCGCGGACGGTACCGTGACCGAGGACATCTGGAAGTGATACGAGAACCGGGGGTGAGCGATGGTCGACGCGTCGGCCGTGGTCGAGTCGTCCGCCACGGTGTTGCGTGCCTACCGCATGGAAGCACTCGCCGACATCGCGGAGGCGAAACTCGATCCCGCGCGGCAGACTCGCACCGTCGTCGTGGTGGGCGAGGTCAAGCGCGGCAAGAGTTCGCTGGTCAACGCGCTCGTCGGGCGCCGCGATCTGTGCCCCGTCGGGGTCGACGTCACGTCGTCGGTCGCCGTCAGCGTGACCCCCGATCCGGAACTCGACCACGACCACGAGGCCGAGCTGTTCTTCGGCTCGGGCCCGCGCCCGATCGCACTCGCCGAACTACCGCAGTGGGTCACGACAGCCGGTGAGCGCGTGTGCGATCCGCAGGCCGACGAGCTCCCGACCGGTGCCGCAGTGGCGATCCGGGTCGCCCGAATGAATGACATCACGTTGGTGGACACGCCGGGTGTGGGCGGACTCGACGTCGGACTGACCCGCCTGGCCGCCCAGTCCGCACAGCAGGCGTGCGTCCTGGTCCTGGTGTGCGATGCGTCGAGCCCGCTCACCGCACCCGAGATGGAGTTCGTCCGGGAGGCGACCGCGACCGTCGACTCGGTGGTGGTCGCGGTGACCAAGACCGACAAGAACCTGCGCCGCTGGCGGGAGATCGTCGCCGACAACGAACGTCTGCTCGCCGAACACCTGCAGCGACCGGTGTCCGTGCTCGGCGTGTCGAGCCTGCTCGCGGTGATGGCGGCCGAGACCCCGGACCCTGCGCACCGCGACCGACTCGAGGAGGTCAGCGGCATCGCCGAACTGCGCCGCGAGATCACCCGCCGGCTCGGTGTGGCCGCCGAACTACCGCACGTCGACGCGGTGCGCACCTGTCTCGAGGGTCTCCGCGTGGTGCGCGGCCGGATCGGCCGCGAACTCGACGCCGTCGACAGCGGGGCGCAGGCCCTGCCCGACCTGACGGCCGACAAGGAGCGTCTCGAGGAACTCCAGTCCCAGGCGCGGGAGTGGGAGCACTACATGTCGCGCGACCTGACGCTGCTGCGCCAGGAAGCGGTCGACGACCTCGAGCGGCGACTCGACGACATCCGCGACACATGGACGACCTACATCAACACCCACGGGATGGAGGTGCTGCGCCGCAGCGCGCAGAAGTTCACCGCCGACATGCAGACCGACCTCCAGCTCGCGATGGCGCAAACCCTCTCCAGGTTCCTCACACAGCTGCACGACACGGTGATCGCCCCGAGGTTCCCCGACGAGCCCAGCGTGTGGGAGGAACTCAGCGCCCAGATCATCACCTCGATGCAGGACAAGAAGATCGAGGCACACCAGGTCGGCAGCAAGCGCCACGGTCTGCTCGATCCGACCCTGCTGACCATGGGGGTGGTCGGGTCGTCGACCCTCGGCGGTCTTCTCGGTGTGTCGGCACTGATCGGCGTCGGTGCGGCGGTCGGCGCGGTCTGGGTGGGCGTCAATCTCGGGTTCCGCGCGATGCGGGCGGGCAAGGCGAATCTGTTGTCGTGGCTTCGTGAGACGGTCGCGGCCACCAAGGCGGCGACCGGACGACTGCTCGACAGCGCCGTCGCCCGGTCACGGCCGGAGATCGTGATCCGGTACCGGGAGTACCTGCGCGTCAACATCGAAACGCTGCAGAAGACGATCACCGAGGTGAGCCAGGCCGCCGCCGCCGACGCGGCGAGCCGGGACAAGACGCGGCAGCGGCTGACGAGCAACCTGGAGATCGTCGACAAACGGATCGCCGCGGCCGAACAACTCCTGGCCGCGGGGGCATTGGGATGACCGCCCCGCCCGGCGGCGTGCAGACCACCCTCGACCAGGGTCTGCACCAATTGGCCGCGCTCGGTGGAGATCTCGTCGGTCACGCGAACTCGATCGGCTCGATCCTGTGGTCACCGCCCAGGGTGGTGATCGTCGGGCGTCTCAAGGCGGGCAAGTCGACCCTGGTGAACGCACTCATCGGCGCGCCCGTGGCGGAGACCGCCGCGCTCGAGGCCACCAACGTGGTCACCGTGTACCAGGACGGTGCGCCGTCGCGGGCCGAGGTGGTCGGTGTCGACGGGCACCGTCAGCGTGTGCCCGTGTACGGCGACCACGTGCGACTGCCGCTGGAATCCCCGGACGTCGCGTTCGTGGAGCGGTGGCTGCCGTCGACCGCCCTGCGGCAACTGACCCTGATCGACACGCCGGGACTGTCGACGCTCACCGTCGACAACGACGCCGCGACGCGTCGGGTGACCATCGACGGGTTCGAACAGACCCGCACGGCGAGCATCGACGCCGACGCGGCGATCTTCCTGTTCGACGCCGCACCCCGCCGCGACGAACTCGACTTCCTCGCGCAGTTGCCCTTCACTCCGTTGAACATGCTCGGGGTGCTCTCGCGCGCCGATTCGTTCGGCGAGGGTGCGCTGGGACGCCGGGACCCGCTGGGGCATGCGGCGCAACATGCGCGTCGCCTCGAGACGCAACTCGCCGGCACCGTCGGCGCGGTCGTCCCGATCTCCGGGCTGATGGCCCAGACGAGCCACACCGGGGTGCTCACCGAACAGCTCGCCGCCCAACTGGCCCGCGTGGCGCCCATGTCGCCGCTCGACGTCACGATGATGTTCGACGACGACGGTGTCGACGGGATGTTGTCTCCCGCCGTCCGTGAGCAACTCCTCCGGGCGCTCGGCGAGTACGGCGTGATCAACGGCCGGCGGATCGCGGCCGGGGGAGCGGCGGCGCTGAACCGGTGGCTCGTCGAGCGCTCCGGTATCGGAGCCCTTCATCAGACGTTGAACGCCTCGACCACCCGATACGCCATCCTGCATCGCGCCCACCGGATTCTCGACCGCCTCGACCGGCTCGCCTTCACCCATCCCGCCCGCGATCACATCCGTTCTCTCACCGCACGATTGCGCGCCCATCCGAGCCTGCTGCCGGTGACCGCGCTGGAGGACTATCAGCGCATGATGCACACCGATCCGCGGGCGGCGGTCACCGAGGAACTCCGGACGATCCTCGTCGCCACCTCGCCCGCCGGACGTCTCGGTCTGCCCGACCGGGCGCCGGCCCACGCGGTGATGGCCGAGGCGCAGCGTCGCCTCGCCATGGCCCAGCAGCGGTCGTTGGCCACCAGCTCGGCGGCCGAGGACGCCGCCATCGTCACTCTGATCCGCACCTACACACCCTTGAGCGCCGGCGCGCTCTGACCCGTCGAAACACAGGAACCGCCACCCATGCCCGCTCCGATACCCGCCGCCGCCTGGTCCCTCGCGATCGACTTCGGGACGTCCAACAGTGCCGCCGCGCACTCGGGCGCCACCACCGGCCGCATCGAGACGCTCGCCCTGACGCACACCAGCAACCTGATGCCGTCGTCGGTGTTCGTCGGTGCGCCGCAATCGATTTCGGTTGGCGACGCCGCGATCGACCACGCCCAGCGAAACCCGGCCGGATTCGTGGCCTCGCCGAAGCGACTCATCGGCGGTGCCCCCGCGGTCACCGTCAACGGCATCACCGTGCCGACCTACGCGCTGGTGAGCGCGGTGCTGCGGACGATCATCGCGCGCGGCGTCGCGGCGCACGCGGGAGCGCTCCCGACCCAGCTCGTGCTCACCCACCCGGAGGCGTGGGCGCGCGAACAGATACGCGTGCTCGTCGACGCCGCGGTGCACGCGGGCATCGACCCCGCGCGGATCGTCACCATCTCCGAGCCCCGCGCCGCGGCCGCCCACTACTCGCGCTCGCATGCCATGCAGCCCGGAGCGAAGATCGCGGTCTTCGACTTCGGCGGTGGCACACTCGATGTCGCGGTGCTGACCGTGACGAACGAGAACGCCTTCGCGGTCGTCGCGGCGCGGGGGGACAACCGGCTCGGCGGCAAGAACCTCGACGCGCTCGTCGGGCGCTGGGTGGAGGAGCGCCTCGACGAACGCGACCCTGCGCTGGTCTCCTACCTGCGCCGCCAGGCGCCCGTCGACGTGGTGCAGGCGCTGCAGGACTCCGTGCGCCGCGCCAAGGAACTCCTGTCCGAGGCGCCGTCGGCGACCATCACCGTGCCCACCCCGGCGGGCCGCCAGACGCTTCAGATCACCCGGGACGAGTTCGACGAACTCATCGGTCCGTCGGTCGCGCAGGCGATGTCGCTGACCCGTGCCACCCTCCTCGACGCCGGGATCACCCACCCGGACCAACTGACCGCGCTCTACCTGACGGGCGGCTCGTCGCGGATACCGCTGGTCGCTCGCAGACTTGCCGAACTGGGGCCGGTGGCAACTCTCGATGACCCGAAAACCGTTGTGGCGCAGGGAGCCTTGGTGACCGCACTGGCCGAGCAGCGACCGGCGACCGCGCCGTCGGCGACGGTGCCGGCCGCGGTGGACCTGATGCCGTCGTCGCGCGGTGGCCAGACCGAGCAGGCTCCGACCTCCCGGAGGCGGTGGGGTCGTCTGGCCCTGGTCGGCGTCGCCGCGCTCGCCGTCGTCGGCATCGTCGTGGGTGTGGTGGCGGCACTCAACCGTGACGACCCCAACGACACCCCCGCCGTGGCGGGCGGCTCCACATCGGTCGCGGCGTCCGACAGCGGCGACGCCACCGTGATCCGCGACCAGCCGGCGTTGCTGGCGGCGCTGCCCGCCACGCTCCGGGATTCGCTGAGCACCTGCACGAATGCCGGCTACACCCCGGCCGGCGCGCTGATGCTCGGATGCAGATTCGCCACCGACAGTTCGCTGGCACCGCTCGCCGCGTCGCCGGGATCGATGTTCCTGCTCGTCCAGGGTGACCCGAGCGAGGCCGACGAGCGCATCAAGAACATCCGCAACGGCGTCTACAGCGACGGCAAGGGCACCCTGGTGGAGGATGACGCACGGACCGCGGCCGCCGACATCGCGCGGGCCTCGAGCACCGTGGACAGCTACACGATCAAATATGCGAACACCTCGACGGGCCTGGTCGCCGACGTGCAGGGACTCAAGTCCATCGACGACGCGAAGACCTTCCTGACCCGCTCCGGACTGATCTCCTGAAACTACTTTCGAGCCTCGGGAACATTCCCGGCTGCTCGGCGCAACCAATCTCCGACAGCGCAAGAGGCCCGGGCACGCCGGGTCATGACGAAAGGCCCACCATGTCGGACAGCATCTACAGCAGCACCCCCTCCACCGCGCCCTCCACGTCCTCCACCGCGCCCTCCACCTCTCCGTCCGCCCCGCAGCAGAGCACCACCGGAGCCCACGTCGAGCATTCGACCGACCCACAGACCGGTCACCAGGTCGACACCTACGTCGACGCCCAGGGCAATGTCACCCTCATCGAGATGGACACGGACGGCGACGGCGTCATGGACACCGCGGCCAAGCCCGGCCCGGACGGCGGCGCGATCGTCGGACGCGACACCGATCACGACGGCAAGGTCGACCTGGTGTCGCACGTCGACGCCTCGGGTCACATCTACGAGCAGGACACGCTCACCAACGGCCAGATCGACAGCATGCTGCTCGACGCCAACGGCGACGGCGTCCCCGACGTCAAGCTCGTCGACTCCGATCACGACGGCCGGATGGACACCACCGTGCTCGACGTCGATCACGACGGTCGCCCGGACACGCAGATCGTCGACACCGACGGCGACGGACAGCCCGACCAGATGCAGTACATCAACGGCGGCCCGGCCGGTGTGGACGGCAGCGCACCCGACTACGACCCGTCGGCCCCCGAGACGCCCGGCGTGCCCGATGCCGGCACCGATGCCTCCTACGGCACCCACGACGACCACGATTCCTACGCGAGCGCACCGCACGACTACCACGACGGCCACGGTGCGTACTGAGTCGGAGCCGGCGGCTCCGGAGGCTCCGGTGACGACGATGATCTCCGGCAGCATGTCCGTCGACGGCACCGTTCGTCGGATCGGCGATCAGCCGGTGATCACCGTGGGGGCGGCACCGGACAACGACATCGTCGTCGGACATCGGGACATCGCCGACCACCACCTGCACCTCGAATGGCGTGAGGGCGACTGGTGGCTGGTCGGCGACGACCCCGCGGCCCGTGTCTTCGCCGGGGGCGAGCAGATCACCGAGACACCCATCGACGGGTCGATCGCGGTGCACCTCGGACACCCCGCGCACGGGCCCGCGCTGACCGTGGGTGCTCGCCACCTGGTGCGCCGCCCCGCCCGCACCGGTCGAACCTGGCGACGCCCGTTGCGCCATGCCGCGACAACTGGCGGGTGCCCCGCACTTACAACCGTTGCGCCGCAACGCCGACAGCAGCGGAGCGACGCGCCTCGACGCCGTCAGCACCATCGGCCGCACCGCGGACAACACCGTCGTCGTCGACGACTCCCTCGCGTCCCGGCACCACGCCCGGATCACCGTCGCGGACGACGGGTTGTGGCTCGACGACCTCGACAGCATCAACGGCACGTTCGTCGACGGACAGCGGATCGACCGGTGCCGACTGTCCGACGGAGACACGATCACGATCGGCAACAGCGATCTCGTCGTCGCCGGCCGAACCCTCGTCCGTGGGCGGCGGTCCGACAGTGCCCCCGCGGCCGGGCTGGCCGTGCGCGGTGTCGGCCTGACCGTGGACAACACCAAACGGCTGCTGGACGACGTGAGCTTCCAGGCGCGGCCCGGAACGCTCACCGCGGTGATCGGGCCGTCCGGGGCCGGCAAGTCCACGGTGTCGAAAATTGTTGCCGGACTGACGGTTCCGACAACCGGATCGGTCACCTTCGAAGGCCGCGACGTGCACGAGGACTACGAGGCGCTGCGCACCCGGATCGGGATGGTGCCCCAGCAGGACGTCCTGCACGGCAAACTCACGCTGCGCCAGGCGCTGCGCTACGCCGCCGAACTGAGACTTCCCGACGACTCGACGACCGCCGACCGCGACGCCGTGATCGCCGGTGTGCTCGACGAACTGCAGCTCACCGAACACCTCGACACCCGCGTCGACACGCTGTCGGGGGGACAGCGCAAGCGGGCATCGGTGGCGATGGAACTGCTGACCGGACCCGCCCTGCTGATCCTCGACGAACCGACGTCGGGACTCGACCTCGCCCTCGACCGTCAGGTGATGAGCACCTTGCGCCGACTGGCCGACGCCGGTCGCGTCGTCGTGGTGGTCACCCATTCGCTGAACTACCTCTCGATGTGCGACCAGGTGCTGCTTCTCGCGCCGGGAGGCAAGACCGCCTATCTCGGCGACCCCGCCGAGGTCGGGACGACCCTGGGTACCGACGACTGGGCAGAGATCTTCTCTTTCGTTGCCGCCCAACCCGATACCGCTCACGATCGATATCGCCGCAATGCGCCGGACGTGGCCGTGCCGCCGGTACGCAGGGCTGCGGCAGCGGCGGTGCGGGTGCCGCATCGCAGCGTGGTGCGGCAGTGTTCGACGGTCGCCCGGCGCCAGATCCGGCTGATCGTCGCCGATCGCGGCTACCTCACCTTCCTGACCGTGCTGCCGATCGTGCTCGGGCTGCTGACACTGGTGATCCCCGGCGACAGCGGATTCGGGGTCGGCCGCACCGCGGACACCGCCGGCGAAGCGGTTCAGATCCTGGTGATCCTCGTCGTCGGCGCCACCTTCATGGGCGCGGCGCTCACCGTCCGCGACCTGGTGGGGGAACGGGACATCTTCGAGCGTGAACGGGCTGTCGGGCTGCAGCCGGGGTGCTATCTGGCGGCCAAGGTGATGGTCTACGTCGCCGCCGCGATCCTGCAGACCGCCCTGATGGTGACCATCACCTACCTCGGCAAAGGACTGCCGAGCGGTGGTGTCCTCGGACGCGCGCCGGTCGAACTCTTCGCCGCCGTCGCGGCGCTGGCCTGCGTCAGTACCGTTGTCGGGCTGGCGATTTCCGCGACGGTGCGCTCCACCGAACAGACCATGCCCCCGTTGGTGATCATCGTCGTCTCCCAACTCGTGTTCTGCGGCGGCCTGTTTCGGCTCACCGCGGCGGGACTGCAGCAGCTGTCCTGGCTGTTCCCGTCGTATTGGGGTTATGCGGCGGCGGCCGCGTCCGTCGATCTCACGCGGATCGCGCCGCTGGCGCCGCAGACCGCGCATGCGACGTTCTGGACAGCCGAAGTGGGCAACACCGTCCTGGCGTACAGCGCGTTGCTGTTGATGACGATCGTGCTCATCGCCTTCGTGGTGTCCCGGCTGCAACTGAATCGGGGGAGCCGTGCCGGCGCCCGGTAGCATCGGACCCGAGTCGGCAAGGACGCTCACCGCACGCACATCTGAGGAGGTCATCACATGACCGAGGAACCCTCGATCCTGGCCTCGCTCGGCGTCGACACCGGCCCGCCGACACCGCCACCGCCGCAGATCTGGGAGTCAGCGCTGCAGGCCGCGTTCGATCCGGCCTCGACCGCGGATGCCGACACCGTGCCCTACATGGACGACACACCGCCTCCCGACGACGACCACCTCGTCGTCGATGAACCGGTGCACGACGTGTCACCGGGTCACGCCGAGACCGCGAGTGTCGACCATGGTCATGTCGATGCCGGTCATGTCGCCGGCGGTGATGGCGATAGCGGGGTCCACGAGTTCGACGAGATCCGGCACGACGATCACCTCGATCACGGTCCCGATGACGGTCATGCTCACGACCACGGTTTCGAGGACGGCCACGGCCACGACGATCATCCTGTGCTGTGATGGTGACCGACGGGGCGGGGGACGTGATGGATGAAGCAGTGCTGTTGATGCGGGCGCGCGACGGCGATCAGCGTGCCTTCGCCGAACTCGCCGGCGCGCACCGCAACCAGGTGTGGGCGGTCTGCCTCAACATCTGCGGCAACCAGCACGACGCCGAGGACGCGTTGCAGAACACACTGATCGCCGCATGGCAGAACCTGCACAAGTTCCGCGGTGAGTCGAGGTTCTCCACATGGCTGCACCGGATCGCGGCCAACAACGCACTCACGGTGGTCCGCGGTCGCAAGGCCAACACCCAACTCACCGACTTCAGCGATCCGGAGCAACCGGTCACGCTGACCGATGACGACGATGTGCCGGCGTTCGACGAGCGCGTCGCCGTCCGGGACGCGGTCCGTGAGGCGCTCGGCCGGCTACCGCACGATTTCCGAGAAGCCGTGGTACTGCGCGAGTTCGGCGATCTCTCCTACGCCGACATCGCCGCACATCAGGGTATCGGCGTGCAGACCGTCAAATCGCGCCTCAACCGGGCACGCACGCAACTCGCGGAGGTGTTGCGCGACACCATGAGTCCGTCGTGAAGCTCAGCTTCCGTCGATGACCACGTCGGCACGGACTCGGGTTTCGGCGATCAGCCGCGCGTTGGGTTCGTCGACGGTGTCCACCCACGCTTGCGCGACCTCAGGTGACTTTCCGGCCGCGATGTGCCTGCGCACCAACCGTTCTCGACGAAGGTCGTCCGGCGTCGCGACGTAGTAGAGGCGGGACAGCAGGTCTGCGACCGCCGCCCATGAACCATGGTCGAGCGCAAGATAATTACCCTCGACGACGATCAACCGCGCGGTTGCCGGCACGATCAGCGACGCGGCGATCGGTTCACCGGCGGTGTGGTCGAAATCGGGAGCGTAGACGTCGTGGTCGGCGTCGCGGATGCGGGTGAGCAGCGCGACGAATCCGTCGGCGTCGAAGGTGTCGGGGGCACCCTTGCGGTCGGACCGATTCAGTTGCGCGAGGACGGTATTGGAGAAGTGGAAGCCGTCCATCGGCAGGTACCCGACGGAGGAGGAGCCGTGGGTCGCGGCGTGGTGGTCGACGATCGAACGCGCGATCGTCGTCTTGCCCGAGCCGGGTGGTCCGGTCACGCCGACGATGACGCGATCGCCGGAGGCGGCGAGCAGTTCGTCGATCTCGGTCAGCGGGCCCACGCCGACCATCCTACGAACGCAATCCGGCGGCGCGGAACCGAGTCACGCGCCGCCGGAGCGAACTCTGCCTACCTGGTTATTTGTTGCCGAACCAACTGACGTCGTCGTTGCCGATCAGGTCGGGCACAGTCCAGCCGTCGAGGTCGTACTCGGCCAGGCAGTTCTCGGCCAGACCCTTCATCTGCTCCACACCACCGCGGTTCTGCGCGGCGAACAGCAGCTCGGCCTTCACGTTCTCGTGGTTACCGGAGTAGTTGCGCTCGTAGAGCTCGTGGCGGCCACCGAACTCGGAGCCGATCGAATCCCACAGCGCCTTCATCACCTTCACCCGGTCGACGGCGGTGATGCCGTTGGAACCGCGGACGAACTTGTCGAGGTACGGACGGACGTCGGGACTCTTGAAATCGGCTGCGCTGGAGGGGAGATAGATCAGTCCGGACGCGACGTCCTGCTCGATGATCTCCTTGATCCGCGGGTAGCCCTGCATCATGAACATCCGGTAGGTCAGGCCGTACTCGAGGCGTGGGATGACGGTGTCGCCGATCCACGGCTCCGGGTTGTGCGCCATCGCGTCGGTCAGCGTCCAGAACAGGTTGCGCCAGCCGATCACCTCACCGACCCGGGTCTGCACGCCGCGGAATCCGCCGGAGCCGGTGCAGTCGAGGGCCTTCATCAGCAGGCCGGCGATGAAGTCGAGCTTGACCGCCAGCCGGGTGCAGCCCTGGAAGGTGAACCGCGGTAGGAAGCCGGACTGGGGGAAGAACGCGTTGATGCGGTCGACGTCGCCGTACATGAAGACGTTCTCCCAGGGGACGAGCACCTTGTCGAACACGAAGATGGTGTCGTTCTCGTCCATCCGACTCGACAGCGGGTAGTCGAACGGGCTGCCCATCACCGCGGCCTGCTCGGTGTAGCTGGTACGGCAGATGAGCTTGATGCCGGGTGCGTCCATCGGCACGGTGCAGATGAGCGCGAACTCCTTCTTGCGGATCGGCAGCCCGTAGTGCGCGATGAAGTTGTAGTTGGTGATCGCCGAGCCGGTCGCGACGACCTTCGCCCCGGACACGATCAACCCCGCGTCGGTCTCCTTCTCCACCTTCATGAACACGTCGCCGACCTCGTCGGGCGGCAGCTGCCGGTCGACCGGCGGGTTGATGATGGCGTGGTTCCAGTAGAGGACCTTCTCCTGCGATTCGCGATACCAGCGTTCGGCGTTCGCCTCGAACGGCGCGTAGAGATCCTTGTTGGCGTGCAGGGTGCCCAGGAAGCTGGCCTTGTAGTCGGGGGAGCGGCCCATCCAGCCGTAGGTCATCCGCGCCCACTCGGCGATCGCGTCGCGCTCCTTGATCAGATCCTCCGAGCTCGTCGACGCCTTGAAGAACGGCATGGTGACACCGCCGTTGCCGGTGTCGGTCGACGTGGTGACCTTGTCCTTGGTCTCAGGATCGTGCATCGAGTCGTACAGGCGGGCGGTCATCCGGATCGGGTTGCGGAATGCCGGATGTGTGGTGACGTCCTTGACGCGCTCGCCGTGCAACCAGATCTCCCGGCCATCCTTGAGCGATTCGATGTACTCGTCGCCGGTCATCGGGCGGGAGGCGAAGTTGCGGGTCTTGTTGGCCTCGCTGTCGGCAGCCGGGTTGACGGTGGGGGCGTCGGATTCGGGGCGCTCGATGGTGGTCATTGGTTACCTCTTTCGGATTGCTGGGACTTCTCAGACGGACTGTGAATCGGTGAGGTGGAAGGGCGTGAACGTGGTCGTCGAGTCGAACCATCCGGAATGCGGATCGTCGGCCGACAAGGTCCACAGCGAGTTGACGGACGGTTCGCCGAGGTCGTGAAAAGTGCTGCGGTAGTAGAGAAGCGGCGGCTTGCCGCTGGCGTCGGCGTCGACGATCTCGCCGATGAAGATGGTGTGGTCGCCGCCGTCGTAGGTGCGCCACGGCAGGCAACTGAGGGTAGCCGCGCTGCCGGACAACACCGGCGCGGTCGGGCCCTGCGCCCATCTCGGGCCGGGCGTGGCCGGGCGGCCGGCGAAATGCATGGCGATGTCGAGTTGATCGGCGGCCATGATGTTCACCGCGAACGGTGCGTTCTCCAGGAAGCCGCACGCCTTCGACTTCTTGGTCAACGTCACCTGACACAGCCGCGGCTCGAGTGAGATGGCGGTGAACGCGGTGACCGTCGCACCGTGAGGCTCGCCGTCGGCGTTTTCGCAGGTGATCACGGTGACGCCGCTGGCGAACTGGCCGAATATGTTCTGCAGCGCCTTGCGTTCCATGTGATCCCTCCTTCCTGATCGGGCAGAATGTGAGGTAGAACATAGATCGACTGCAGCCGGCTGACGATCCGCGAAGCGCGATCGCGATCCGAAAAGCGCGGCGAAGTCGTGAGGAGTCGTGAATGAGCCAGGTGGAGCGCCTGCACATCCCGGGCGAGCAGGAGTGGGAGGCGGCCTCGGACGCGGTCTCCGACGCCTACTTTCCACACACGCTGACTCCGTTGGACGGCCGGAGCTCCGCCGACGACGCAGATCTTGCGGTCACCGTTCTCGGTCCGCTGCGCATCGCTCGGATCGGGTGGGGTGCGGAGGTGGCGATCCATTCCGACCATCCGGGCGCTTACGGCATCAACGTGCCGCTCGGCGGTGTGCTCGAGACGAGCGTGGCCGGCCACACCGTGGTCTCCACCAGCGGTTTCGCGACGGTGAATCCACCGGACACGCCGGCCGAGATCACCCGCTGGTCGGACACCTGCACGATCGTCGGTGTCAAGATCGATCGCGATTTTCTGCAGCACGAGGTGTGCCGGGTGGCGGGCAGCCCGGACGCGACGATCCCGGACCAGCTCGACCTGCATTCGCCCGCAGGTGCGAGCTGGTTCCGTCTGGTGCAGGTGTTGGCCTCACAACCCGCCGACGACCCGTTGCTCTCCAATCCGCTGGTCGCCGAGCAGCTCGCCGGATCGTTGACGGATGCGTTCCTGCTGGCGGCGTTGCCCGACGATCCGGGGGACCGTCTGACGCCACGGCCGCGGATTGTGACGCGGGTACTCGACGCCCTGCGCGCCGACCCCGCCCGCGCGTGGACCGCCGCCGACATGGCGCAGGTGGCCGGCGTCAGTGTGCGTCGGCTTCAGGAAGGGTTCAAGGAGTACGTCGGGCGGTCACCCCGCGAGTGCCTGGTGGAGGTGCGGCTCGCCCGGGTGCACGACGAGCTGGTCGCCGGTACGGCGCAGTCGGTCACCGACGTGGCACTCAAGTGGGGGTTCACTCACTCGGGCCGGTTTGCCGCGGCGTTCCGGCACAAGTACGGAGTTGCGCCCTCTGCGCTGCTGAACGACTAGCCGGCTCGCAGTTCCTCCCCCTCCTTTGCGAAGACCCTCCGAAAGCTCTCGGAGGACGAATGCATTTGAGGGGGAGGAACTTTCAATGTCGGTCTGACCGGATCAGGCGAGCGACTCCCGAGTCGCCTTCGCGGCGGTGACCATGTTGGTCAGCGAAGCGATCACCTCGTCGTTGCCGCGGGTCTTCAGCCCGCAGTCCGGATTCACCCAAATGCGTTCGACACCCTCGATGCGCGCGTCGTCACGCCTCGGCATCGTGAATCGCCGGTTCGACCTGCGCCCATTCCACGAGGCGGCGAGTCACCGGACGCGGTGCGTCCGGTACACCTGGCAGGTCTTCGGGCTCGTCGGCGGTTAACCTACTGGCCGTCGCTTCCCGGACCTGGGGGTCCAGTGCGTATGACGGCGGTCGTTCCGACATACCGCTGCGGGACAGGTACGGATTCACACCGGATTCCCTCTCATCCGTCGATCAGCGACCGCCGGACTCGACGCCGCATCGCGTCGTAGGGGCTCCATGTGACGCGCTGGGCGAACCAACTGCGGGAGCCTGCATACCCGGGGACACAATCAGCTCGCCGCCGCAAGCGAACTCGGTGGCGCGATCGGGGCGGTGGGGGCGTCGAGAATCGAGCGAGAATTCTTGTCGTACCCCTGGTTTATGGTGGTGTCAGCTTGATCGGGTGATTGATGATGATGCGGCTGAAGTGCTTGGGCACGTGATCTTTTCAGCGACGACGACGTGGG
>NZ_JBSFQJ010000034.1:0-20589 GCF_053588655.1 Gordonia sp. NPDC003424 | reverse complement strand
CGCCATGCACCCATCATCCCAGGTCAAACCCCATAAACCCGGCGCGACACACGCCAGCAAGGCCAGCCGCAAATCCCAACAGCCCGATATCCCCTCGGAGGGCGCTCACAGTGCGGATCTTCGCAACAGACGTACTGCAGTGCCTCACCGAGCCCGCCCGTCGACGAGCCGCACACCACCCCACACACCGGTCATCCGGTTGTCACGGCCCCACCGCTCGCACGCGGCGCGGATCGGGCATGCCGCACAGACGGCTGCGGCGTGTCCGAAATCCTCTGTGGGAAAGGGAAACCAGTCCTCAGGGTCCTCGGCCGGACCGGCGCATGCGGCACGGTCCCCGGCCACGTCGAGCGTCGGCAGCAGCAACAACGTGAGCGGCACCGACAGGAAGTCCGCATCCGATGTGGTCATCGCGGCCCTCCTGCCGGTGCTCGGTCAACTCGTGGAATACCCCAGTGCGAACAGCTCCCACACTTCCTTCTGATCCGCGGCCCAGGGGTCGTAGACGAACGGAGCGTGACGCAAGGCCATACCGGCCTGCCGTGGGGTACGGTCGGCCTTGAATCCGTTGCAGGACTTGCACGCTGCAACCTGGTTGCCGAACGTGCTGGGCCCGCCCGCCGATTGCGGCACGATGTGGTCGACGGTGTCGGCCGGACCGTTGCAGTAGGCGCAGATCCATTGGTCGCGGCGCAGGATGGTCGCCGTGGAGGCGTAGGAGTCCATCGACTTGCCCGCGTAGGGGCGGTAGGCATCCCGTTTGATCGCGACCACCCGGTGGATCGGTTGCGCGACACTCGGCGAATGCACCACCCGCACCAGCGGCGTGCCCTCGACATTGCGGGCGACCCCGGTGGTCAACAAGACCGCCGCACGCTGCCAGGTGACGCGCGCCAGAATCTGTAATGCGGCGTTGGTGACGAAGACGGTCATGGCTGAAACTCCTTGATACGACGGCGAAGTGCTGGTGCGCCGTCCATCGGAGATCAGCCGAGGAGGGCGCGGAGTCGGGTGGTGTCGATGGCGATCCAGCGCCGGCTCAGCGTGAAACCATCACGTGGGCAGCAGCGTTCGCCGCCAAAGCGTTTGAACGAGTGTTTCGCCGGCATCTGTGCCGCCTCCTTCCGTGTCGATGGTCGTCGCTGGGCAGTCGATCGCCAAGGGTAGTGCGTGTCATCGTGGTCGTCCAGGGAATTCTCGTCGACCTGTGGCCGTCCGTCAGGTGAAATGTCGACCGGTGACTGTCCGACCGGGCGGGTACCGTCTGGACATGGCCACCACCACCGTCACTCGCGAGGTCCTCGGCCCGTGGTCGCTCGACACCAGTCGCGAGTTCTGGGAGGGCTTCACACCCTCGGCGTTGCGCGGCACGCAGGAGCCGGGCCGACTGTCCACGGTGTTCCGGGTGGACGCCGACTGGTCGGCGGCGGCGGTGGTGGTGGCGCAGAGCGGCCAGACGGCGGAGATCGTCGTCGACGGAGACGGTGATCTCGATGCCGCGGCCGAGCAGACCGCCCGGTTCCTCGCGCTGGACATCGATGCTCGGCGGTGGCCGGATGTCGGCGAGCGCGACCCGATCATCGGACGTGCGCAACAGTCACTACCGGGATTGCGGCCCTGCGGCTTTCACTCGGTGTACGAGGCCGCCGCATGGACGGTCATCTCCCAACGGCTCCGCATCGTGCAGGCGGCCAGACTGCGGGCCGACATCACGCTGCGCCACAGCAACGACGGCGCCTTCCCCGCCCCGGCCACGCTGGCCACCCTCGACCTCGACCTGCCCGGCCGCAAGGCCGAATACCTCCACGCCGTCGCCGAGGCCGCCCTGGCCGGTCGGCTGGACACCGCCCGCTTACGCACGCTCGATCCCGCCGACGCGATCGCAGAACTGCAGGAGATCAAGGGCATAGGGCCGTTCGCGTCCGAGCTGATCGTGCTGCGCGGCGCGAACACGCCCGACTGCGTGCCCACCCACGAACGTCGACTCGAGGCGGAGATCGTCGACCTCTACGGCCCGGGTCACACGGTCGCCGACGTCTCCGAGGCGTGGAAACCGTTCCGGACGTGGGCATCAGTCTACTTGCGGTCGGGTCGGGAACGGCGGACGCACGAGATCGGTGGCTGATGTATCGGGCAGCGGACTCGCCGAAACCATCGCCGTTGTCGCACTGCGGATCTGGTTGCGGCTCGTTGCCGGCGCAATGTGCGCCGGCGCATTGTTCGTCCTGCGGTGCATCGGCTTTCGAGGGCCTCGGGATGCCTGGCAGAAGTAAGCTAAACCAATAGCTTGCTTAATATACTTTGGTTACGTATAAGTATAGTAAAGAGCAGGTGGTGGGGTTTCCGGCGGGAAGGAGTGCCATGAGTTGGCCATCCTGTGAAAACGAAACCCACCCCTGGCGCCCTTCGGGGCGGGCGGGATCGCGCGACGATCGCATGATGAATTCGGTCGAGGTGTCGGTTCCGCCTATGATCGCGCATCTCAACTACGACCCGACGGGTTCCGTCGCACGGGCCCATGAGTCGGCCGTGATCGCGGTCGCGCGCCTCGAGGCAGGCTACGGTGCACATCTAGCACCGCTCGCGGACTTCTTGCTTCGGAGCGAGTCGATCGCGTCGTCGAAGATCGAACATATCGACCCCGGCCTGCGGGCCTTCGGCAGGGCGCTTGCGGGGGGAAAGGCCAACTCCGAGGGCAAGTCTCAGCTTGCTGCGGTTCAGGCGCTGATCGAGATGGTCGATGCTGCCGGCGCCGGCAGCATCACCGTCGACCTGCTGCTGCGCGCACACCATCTGTTGATGGCCGTCGATCCCTACCAGTCACGCGACGCCGGCCGATTCCGAGTCGTGCAGAATTGGGTCGGCGGGAGCGACTATTCGCCCCGGGATGCACTCTACGTTCCGCCCCCGCCACAGATGGTCGGCCCCTTGATGGACGACGTGATCGCGTTCAGCAACCGTACCGACCTGCCGATTCTGGCGCAGGCGGCGATCGCGCACGCACAGTTCGAATCAATCCACCCCTTCGTCGATGGGAACGGTCGCATCGGGCGGGCGTTGATCAGCGCGGTGCTCCGCCGTCGAGGACTCACGGATCACGTCACCGTCCCGTTGGCGTCGGCAATGCTGGCCGACACCAGCCGCTACTTCGCCATGCTCGGCGAGTATCGCCGCGGTGACGTCGACGCCTTCGTCCACTATGTGGCGACGGGGACGGCACATGCCGTTGCCGCGTCGATGGAATCCGCGCACGCCCTCGCCACACTGCCCGGCGAGTGGCGCGACCGGGTCCGACCCCGGACCAACTCCGCTGATGAATCGCTCATCGATGCGCTCTTGGCGACGCCCGTCCTGGACGCCGTTGCCGCACAACGCATTACGGGCACCACTGAGGCGAGCACATACCGCGCGCTGGGACGGTTGACCGATGCCGGCGTACTCGAGCTGCTGTCCACGAGCAAGCGCAACCGGATCTGGGCTGCCACCGATGTGCTCGCCGAACTGGATGCGCTGTCGGCGGCCATCGGGAGGCGCACCCTCGCTCCGTGAGCACAACCCTGGACGCACTCGACGACTCGGTGCGACCGTCCACCCCCGACCGTCCCCCAATCGGTGGACCCCTCATTCCCCCACCGAATCCGCCGGTCAGCGGAGTTTGCCCGACGACGATCCCGGGCAAAGTCAATGGTGTCGCCGGAACGAGAAGCGCCCCGGCCGAAACCACAGGGAGATCCGCTCATGAACACCACCACCCGCCGCATCGCCGCCGGAATCCTCGCCGCCGGAGCCGCCACCAGCATCGGCTTCGCCGCCACCGGCGCCGCCCACGCCGGCACCATGCCCGTCACCCGACCCGGCGAACCGACCACCGCGATGACCATCACCAACCACACCAATCAGAACGAATACCTGATCGGCGCCACCGCCGGCCAGGGCGGACAATTCATCAACGCCCCCCAGCGCATCCTGCGACCGGGCACCACCGAAACCGTCAAGGCCGTGTCCCCGTTCGGCAACTACCTGACCGTCAACGCCGCCTACCGCATCGGCGCCTTCGGACCGACCGCCAACTACGAGATCGAGAACATGGCACACAACACCAACACCGCCATGAGCGGCATCTCCGGCCCACGCACCGAGCACTACTTCATCAGCACCAACATCAGCTCGGCCTACCCCACAGTGAACGTCGGATTCCAGCAGTGGTGAGCCGACCCGCGCACAACGGTGACGGTTCCGTTATCCGCGAATCACAGTCGCGGACATGAATCGCTCCGAACCCGCTGACCGTCGTCGACCGTGATTACCGTGGGTCTCATGGAGGAACGCTTTGCGATAGAACGGCTGATCGTCGCCGATCCCGACCTGATCTTCGGGATCTTGAGTTCGCCGGACGGCCACGTCGCCATCGACAGTTCCGGCATGTTGCAGAGCGCCGAGGGCGACCGGGTCACCGCGGTGGGCGACGAATTCGTGGTCCACATGGACCGCGAGTCGCTCAAC
Source organism: Gordonia sp. NPDC003424 (assembly GCF_053588655.1). NCBI lineage: Bacteria > Bacillati > Actinomycetota > Actinomycetes > Mycobacteriales > Gordoniaceae > Gordonia > Gordonia sp. NPDC003424. Next base: position 16,086 of record NZ_JBSFQJ010000034.1, on the reverse strand, counting down.
GACCTGCCGATGGGCAAGTACGACGTCAAGGTCGTCATCACCGGATTCGAGCAGGATCGCTGGATCGAATGGACGATCGACGGCACGGTGCAGCCGCCCCTGGATCATCGCTACGGATACCACCTGAGGTCCGGGGACGGCGGGACGCTGGTGACGGCGTACTACGACTGGAGCCGCGTGCGACCCGAGATCAAGGACCGCTTCCCCATCATCCCGGAAGGCGGCATCCGCGCGACACTGGGGATTCTGGCGCGGACGGTCGAGCAACACTGAAGCCGCGCGCGGTCAGCGGTCTCGACGTACCCCTAACTGCTGCAACGTTTCCCGAAGTTCCTCACGCTTGTCGCCGAAGAACTCGGCATCGACTCGCGCCACGGCCCGCACCGCACGCTGCACCGCCTGTGCGCCGTCGGCGGTGACCTCGATGAGCTTGGCGCGCGCGTCCGTGTCCGTGGAACGCCGACGGACCAGCCCGCGTTTCTCCAACGCGCTGACCACTTTCGACGCCATCATGCGATCAGCGCCGGCGAACTCGGCGACCTCCTGTTGCGACGGCAGCATGTCGTCGCGGCTCAGGAAGTTCGCCGACGCGAGCAGCGTGAACTGCGTGACCGTGAGGTCCGTGTCGCGCAGGGCGTCGTCCACCCGGGATCGCCATGCGAGCGCGGCATGATGCAGCCAGAATCCGGTGCTCGCGTGCGGTCCGCGCGGTTCGACCGGCTCAGGCATCGGGACCCGACATCGCGGCCTGCACACGACGCTCGAGGGCCGAGAAGGTCGCCGGCATGGCGCCTCGGACCTTCGGCCCCCACCAGAGCCGGAACAGGATCTGCAGTGGACCGGTCACCGTGTACGTCTTGCGGATGTGGGTATCGCCGCCGGCGGCCTCGAGATCGTGACCGATCGTCAGCGAGCCACCGGGTAGCGGGCTGACCGCGACCCACCTCGTCGGCGCCACGACGTCGGTGATGGTCGCCGTGCCGCCCGGGTTGCCCTTCTGCTTCGAATCGATCGTGCTGCCCACAGCGAAGGGGCCGGACAGTCGTGCGCGTTCTTCGCGCGGGTCCCATGCGGGATACGCGTCGACGTCGGTCCACACCGCCCACACCGCGTCGACGGGAGCGTGGATCGTGGCCTCGGCCGTGAACTGATACATCGGAACCTCCCACATAGTTGTTGTCGTGACAACATTGATTGTTGTCGCGACAACAATCAAGGGGTCACCGCGCGAACTGTCCCCGCATCTCGATGGCGATCTGATCGGCGTCCAGCGTGGCCAGCGCGTCCTCCAGCACGTCGGCGTCGAAGGTGCCGTCGTCGCGGGCGTCGAGCAGCGCTGATCGCTGCGCTGCGAGGACCGCGAGTCGGTATTCCTTCTCGGCATCGAACTGCTCGCGTCGGGTCGGATTGTCCGATGTCGGTGGCCTCGAAACCTCGGCCGTGCTCGACCGCATCACCTCCATGAGTCGATGTCGTTCGGCCTCGGCCTGTTCCCCGGCGGCCGGATCGACTGGTGGCGTCATCCGGCGGACCACCGGACCGATGGTGCCGCCTTGCACGACGAGCGAAATCGCCGCGACGGCGAAGGCGATGAACACGAGCACCGATCGTTGCGGTGTGTAGTCCGGCAGCGTTTGCGCCGCGGCCACCGTGACCGCACCGCGCATGCCCGCCCACACCACGACGATGCCCTCGCGCCAGCCGAGCGGTTCGCGGCGGAAGTAGTCGATGTCGGCCAGTCCGCGGGTGATCCGGGTCGCGAACCGGTCGAGGTCGCGCAGGGACGCGGTGCGCGGCCCGCGGGCGTTCATCCGGTCGAGGGCCTCCTGCTTGCCCTCCGGCGACTGCATCTTCTCCTGCATGTGTTCCAATCGCCCGCGCATGCTCTCGTGGCGACGCGCCTGACTGCGCAGGGTGCCGAGCAGCGGAATGATGTAGGCGGCCCGCACTGTGACGGCGAGGACGACCGCTCCGGCGGCGATCAGGACCGCCGGTCCGACACCGGCATGATCCTGTTCCACGTTCGTGACGATGGATTTGAGCTGGATGCCCATCGTGAGGAACACGGTGCCTTCCAGCACAAGTTCGACGGTCCGCCAGTTCTGTCGGTCCGACAGCCGATGCTGCGGTGAAAGTCGGCGCGGGGCACGGAAACCGGTGATGATACCGGCAACCACGGCCGCCACCAGGCCCGACGCGTCGAGCGCTTCGGCGGGCACCGAGGCGAAGAACGGCACCGTGAACGAGAGGACGGTGTTGACCGTCGGGTCGGTGACCCGCGAGCGGACCACGAGATTGAGCCAGCCCACAAATGCGCCGATCAACACCGCGACCACCACCGAGTATGCGAACGTACCCAGGGTGCCCCAGAACGAGAACGATGCCGCGACGGCCGCAATCGCCGTGCGCAGCAACACAAGTGCTGTCGCATCGTTCAGCAGTCCCTCACCGTCGAGCATCGCGACGACCCGTTTGGACACCGGCATCTGCCGGATGATCGAGGTGGCGACGGCGTCGGTGGGGCTGACGACCGCGCCGAGCGCCACGCCCCACGCAAACCCGAGTCCCGGGATGACCAGGGTGAAGAACCACCCCAGCACCAGCGAACTGGCCACCACCAGCAGCACCGACAGGCCACTGATTGCCCCGAACTCGCGTCGGAAGTTCATCGACGGCATCGACACCGCCGACGAATACAGCAGCGGCGGAAGCACTCCGGCGAGAATCCATTCGGGCTCGATGGTGATCGACCCGATCGCCGGCACGAAACTCACGGCCACACCGACGACGACCAACACCAGCGGAGCGGCAATCCCCAGCCGCGGCCCCACCGCGGTGGCAAGCGCGATGATCACCAGACCGAGCACCATCACCATCAGGAGTTCATCCATCGGTTCAGCGTCGCACGCAGACGAGCTGGTCTCGCGGTGAACGCGGGGTTGTCCGGCACCGGCGTGATGCTGATCCTCATCCTCGCGCTGGGCGCGGCCGCCGCGGGATGCGCACTCATCGCCGCGTACGTCTATCTCCGTGGCAGCGGCAACCCGGTCCGTGATGAACGCACTGCTCGCCGCTGGTTGGTCGGCACCGCGGTGTTCGGCGTCAGCGCGCTGGTGCTCCGGTTCGCGCTGTTCTTCGTCTAGCGCGTTCCGCGGAACGCGCCCACTCGACCGAGAAGGGCGCCCGGTCGACCCAGGGCCGTCGGGCGCGTGCGCGGGTCAGCGCGTCGCCACCGACCCCCGCAGGATCGACGTCATCTTCTTGCCCTTGGCCACCTCGTCGACGAGCTTGTCCATGTACCGGATCTTCTGCATGAGCGGATCGTCGATGTCTTCGACGCGGTGGCCGCAGATGACGCCGGTGATGAGCGAGGCGTTCTCATTGATCTCGGGTGCCTCGGCGAAGAACGTCTCCAGGTCGGTCTCGTCGTCGATCACCCGCTGTAGGCCCGCCTCGTCGTAGCCGGTGAGCCAGCAGATGACCTGATCGACTTCGGCCTTTGTGTGGTTCTTGCGTTCGGCCTTGGTGACGTAGTGCGGGTAGATGCTCGCGAAGCTGGTGGTGAAGATCCGGTGCCCGGCCATCGTGTGTCTCCTCGTCGATCGGTCGATTGCCATTATCGCCGGTCCGGGTCCGGCACCGCTCCATCGAGGGTGTCAGTTGGCGACTGGGAGCGTGACGAACGAGCCGGGGCAGGTGCCGTTCAGCGCCTGTCGGACCAGTGCGATGAGGGTCGGATTGCTGGGTTCGTCGGCGTGGGGACCGCCGTCGATGCCGTCCTTCACGCAGGCACCGCCGTCGAGGTGCCGGTCCGGCGTGGTGGTGAGGAGTTGGTCGTCGGCGATGGTCCGCAGAGTCGTGTAGGCGACGGTGCCGGGGGTGTCGTCGCCGTGGTTCAGCGCGCGGAGAAACGGACTGTACGGGCACATCTGTCCGCCGAGATCGGGTGGCAGGATGCAGGTCGCGATCCATCCGTATTGGCCGGTGCCCATCGACACGTAGTGCGCCACATGGGCGGTTCCGCCGAGGTACTTGAGGTAGTAGCGCGCCGACAGCCCGCCCATGCTGTGTCCGACGAGATCGACCTTGGAGCCGCCGTGCTCGGCGGAAGCCCGGGTGGCCGCCCGTGCGATGGCAGCGGCATTCCGTACGTTCTCGTCCCCGGGCAGATTCACGTAATAGACGGGGTGGCCGTCGGCCTTCAGGGCTGCCGTCAGCGGTTCGAACACCTCTGCCCGCGGCGTCAGCAGCCCGCCGGCAGTCCATCCGTGCGCGAGCAGCACCGGGTTTCGACCGTCCGCCGGCGTCGCCGCCACATCGCTCGGCAACGCGGCGACCACTCCGACGACGACGAGTATCGCGACGACGAACACCCGCAGCCGCAGTGGCCGGTGGACGAGATGGACCATCAGGGCCTCCCATCGCTCGGCGGTATATCCAGACTAGATCCGCGAGCGCATCAGAGGACCGGTCAGCCATCCACCACGCCGGCGACCGACCGGCTCGACCCCGCGGGCCGCCGGTCACCGAGAATCCGGCTGGCGCCGGGCGGGTCGAGGATGAGGTCGACAACGAGCGCCGTCCAGCCGGTCTGATGCGTCGCGCCGAGGCCGGCGCCGTTGTCGCCGTGGAAGTATTCGTTGAAGGTCAGATTGTCGCGCCAGGCCGGGTCGTTGCGGAAGATCTCGGTGCCGCCGTTGACCGGGCGGTGGCCGTCGGCGCCGGGCAGCCAGATCCCGATGATGCGTTCGGCGAGGTCGTCGGCGATCTCCCGCAGGCCGCGGGTCTGCCCGGAGCCGGTCGGGTACTCGACGACGAGGTCGTCTCCGTAGAACGCGGCGTACTGCAGCAGGGCGCGGATGGCGAGGTAGTTGATCGGCAGCCAGACCGGTCCGCGCCAGTTGGAATTGCCACCGTACATCGCGGTCCGCGATTCCGCCGGTTCGTAGTCGATGGTCGCGCCCGGCATGCCGGGCACCGTGTACGGCGCGGTGAATCGTTTGGAGAGCGACCGTAATCCATACGGGGACAACAATGCATCGTCGTCGAAGACGGTGCGCAGCACGCGGAGCAACTGGTCTTCGGTCAGCACCGACAGCAGCAGCCGGCGTTGGCCGGTGGACGGATCCGTGCGGATGCGCCAGGTCTGGTCGGTGCCGCCGGTGATGCCGCGGATACGCCGCGCGAATCGCTTCTGCAGTCGGCGGACGCGGGCCGAGTTGTATTCGGGCAGCATGACGGCGACCAGGGCGGGGATGACGCCGACCAACGTCTGCACCCGAATGATGGTGGAATGACCGGCGGGGTCGGTGATGCGGTCGTAGAAGAATCCGTCGTCGGCGTCGTAGAGTCCGCTGTCGTCGAGCGCACCGGTGACGAGGGTGAAGTGTTCGACGAACTTGACCACCATGTCCTCGTAGACCGGGTTCTCCTCGGCCAGCAGCAGCGCCATGCTGAGCATCGCCGCCGAGTAGAACGCCATCCATCCGGTGCCGTCGGCCTGCTCGACGTTGACTCCGGGCGGTAGATGCGACCGGTCGATCGGGCTGATGTTGTCGAGGCCGAGGAAGCCGCCGGAGAAGACGTTGTTGCCGTCGGGGTCTTCACGATTGAGCCACCACGTGAAGTTCACGAGGAGTTTCTGGAAGACCCGTTCGAGGAACTCGGTGTCGCGGCTGCCGTCGATGACGAAGACCCGCAGCGCCGCGAGCGCGTGCACGGGCGGGTTGATGTCGTCGAAGCTCCACTCGTAGGCGGGCAGCGCGCCGTTGGGGTGCAGGAACCATTCCCGCAGGAGAACGATGAGTTGGTACTTCGCGAACGCCGGGTCGAGGTGTGCCCACGGGATGGTGTGGAACGCGAGATCCCAGGCGGCGAACCACGGATACTCCCAGGTGTCGGGCATGGCGAGGATGTCGTTGGCGTCGAGGTGCCGCCACCGGTCGTTGCGGACGTGACGATGCCCCTCCGGCGGCGCCGGTTGGCCGGGATCGCCGTCGAGCCAGCGGCTGACCCGGAACGGGTAGAACTGTTTGCTCCAGATCAGCCCGGCGGACGATTGACGCAGCACCCTCATCCGTTCGTCATCGGTGCCGTCGGGGGCCAACGCCGCATAGAACTCGTCCGCATCATCCTTCCGACGCTGCAACACCGAGTCGAAGACCGTTGTCGCCCAGCCGGTCTCGTCGGGTGTCTCCGGTTGGGACAACCGCAGTCGGATCTCGGCCGAGCCGCCGCCCGGCACCCGCAGGTGATACCACCAGGAGGCCTTCGTGCCGCGGTGGGCGGGGTTGACGGTGTCGGCGCCGGCGACGATGTGGTCGTTGATCCCGTCCTTGGGATACCGCGTCGTGGGAGCCGACCCGAAGAGCCGTGCCGTGTTGGTTTCGTTGTCGCAGAATAATGCTCGGGGTGCGGTGCCGTCGGAGGCGGGGGCCGCGTCGAGCCGGTAGCCGCCGAGACGGTCGTGCTCGACGACGATGGTGTCCCCGTCGAGGATCAGGGCGGGGATGCGGTGGCCGGCGTCGGGCGCCCACGCCCAGGTGTTGCGGAACCACGCTGTGGGCAGGACGTCGATCTCGGCCTCGTCGGCGCCCTGGTTGGTGACGGTGATGCGGGCGAACACCTCCGTCGGCGACGCCTTGGCGTAGGTCACGTCGACCACCCAGTACCGGTTGTCGGCGAACGCACCGGTGTCGAGCAGTTCGTATTCGAAGTCGTCGCGGCCGCGGCGGGCGTTCTCCGCCAGCAGGTCCCCGTAGGGGAACTCCCGCTGCGGATAGTGGTAACGCCATTGCAGCAGAGCATGACTCGGCAGGCCGTCGACGTACCACCAGTAGTCCTTGACGTCCTCACCGTGGTTGCCCTGTGGCCCGGTCAGCCCGTACATCCGTTCCTTGAGGATCGGATCGGCACCGTTCCACAGCGACAACGCCAGGCACAACTCCTGGTGGATGTCGCTGAGGCCGGCCATGCCGTCCTCGTTCCACCGGTAGGCGCGTGAGCGGGCGTGGTCGTGCGGGAAGAAGTCCCACGCGTTGCCGTCCGCGCTGTAGTCTTCGCGGACGGTGCCCCAGGCCCGCTCGGCCAGGTACGGCCCCCATTCGTACCAGGGGTTGGCGTCACCCAGTCCGTCTTCGAGGCGGCCGGTGGCCTGGGCGAGACGGGCGTGTTCGGCGGTTCTCGGATTCTGCGGCGTGGTCATGCGGACTCCTCGGCGGGATCGATCCGGAAAAGGTGAAAGTGCCACGGCGGCAGCGCGATATAGAGTCCGTTGACGAGGTCGTCGCCGGTGCGCTCGAACGTGACGTCGTTGACGGGGTCGACGAGCGTCCAGGTGTGCCCGCCGAGGTCGGTCCAGGGGACGCGGATGTGTGCGTCGGCAGGCACGTCGCTGAGGTTGACCGCGATCAGCCATCGGCGGTCGCCGTCCCAGCACCACGCCACCAGATCGTGATACGTGTCGTTGCCCGGCCAACCTTCCCGCTCACACAGCGCCCAGGTGCCGTTGCGGAATGTGTTGTCCTGCAGGATTTCCAGCAGTGTCCGATGGAATTCGGCGAGTTCGGTGTCGGCGGGTTCGGCGGGATAGCGACCGAGGAACACCGGTAGCCGGGTGCGTCGGCCCTCGAGCTGGCCGTCGTGCACCAGGCGTCCGCCGGTCTGGGTGAGCGTGGCGACGAGCGCGGCACGCTCGCGTGCCGGATCGAACACCGCCGCCGCGCGTGGTTCGTCGTGGTTCTCCACGAATCTGATCAGCCGATTCTGGTAGTCGAGGTCGGCGGTCAGGTGCCCGTACACCGCGTCGGCCGACCCCTCGACGAGCCTGTCGTACAGGCGTTTGTCGTAGCAGAAGTCGAAACCTTGTTGCTGCAAGGACCATTCGAGATCCCAGTAGGCTTCGGCGATGAACCGGAACTCGGGGTGGGTCTCGCGGACGGCGCCGATCACGGTCGGCCAGTACTCGGTCTCCGGGCGGTCTCCGACGCGAGCACCCCACGTGCGGCTGAACGTGTCGGTCATCATGAGCATGGCCATGTCACAACGGACGCCGTCGCACTGATCGGCGATATCGAGCAGCGTGTCCACCACCGCCGAGCGCAGCGCGGGCGAAAATGCATCGAGCTGAACGACATCCGGCCAGGCCGGGAAGTACGGGTCCTTGCCGTTGGCCAGCACGGTGCCGTCGACGTCGACGAAGGACGTGGGGTCTGACGCGAGTTCCTCGGGAGTGCCGTGGACGAACATCTCCGGGTGCGTGCCGGTCCACGGATGGTCCGGGGCGACGTGGTTCGGTACGAAATCCAGGATCAGTCCGATGCCACGATCGGCCAGTTCGGCGCGGGCGGCGGCGAGGCCGGCCGGTCCGCCGAGCGCCGGGTCGACGGTGTAGTCACGGATGCAGTAGGGCGAGCCGACGACGTCGTCGACGACGAAGTCGGGCAGCGCCGCCCGGAAGTCGGCCATGAGGCCGTCGTTGGCCAGCGCGATGGCGATGCCCGCGGGACTGCGCTGCCACACTCCCATCAGCCAGACCGCGTCGACGCCGAGGCCGGCGATGGCATCCCAGTGTTGCGCCGGCACGGAGGAGAGATCCACGGGTTGTCCGGTTTGTGCGGTTAGACCGGAAAGCCATGGCCAGGTGTCGATTTCATAGATCACCGGATGCTGGGCAGTGATCGGTCGCGCAACAACGTCGGTATTGTTCATGGCCACAATGCCTTTCACCGTCCGCACGATCGGCCGGAAGACCCGAGAGACCAGCCCGCCGCTCATCGATTCGCCTGATGTTCACGCGCTGGTCGTGAATTGTTCACCTGCGCAATGGTGGTCGTGTGCAGATCGGCGGGTTGGATCATGTCGCCTCCGTACGGTCTGCTGCGGCCGGGTCAGGGCCAGAGTACGACGCGCGAGGCGGTGGTGGAATCCTGCGAAAGGTATGAGGCCACCGTTCACACCGACGTAACCGGCCCGCCGATCGTGCGGATGAACTCGGCTGCGTGGTCGATCGCGTCGTCGGGGCCGGCGAACCACACCGCGTCGGCGCCGTCGACGAGCGTCAGCGTCGCATGGGGCAGCTGGTGCGCCAGATATCTGCTGTGACCCGGGTCGACGTTGGTGCAGGATCTGCGGTGCAGCAGCAACACCGGCACCGTCACCTGGGGGAGTCGGTGCCGCAGATCGGTGGTGATCGCGACGGTACGGATGATGCGTGCGGTTCCCGGTCCGGCCGCCCGACGGCCGATGCGGTCCCACCACGCCCGGAATGTCGCATCGCCGGCCAGTGTCGGCGCGACGAGCGAGGCCGTTCCGACCGGGTGGGTGCGGGTGGTGTCCACGGCGTCCTCGATGAGATGGCGTCCGGTGGTGTCGTCGAGCCCGTGCGGGTAGTCGGGGCCCCGCTGATAGCGGGCAAAGCAGTTGATCAGGACCAGGCCGGCGAACATCGTCGGATGTCGGGCAACGCATTCGAGGGCGATCAGGCCGGTGTCGAAATTGGCCACGACGACAGGCTGATTCAGCTCTGCGGTCGTGACGACACCGGTCAGATCATCGACCCACTGGTCGAGCGCCGGCGACGAACCTTCGAGCGGCTCGGACAACCCGATTCCCCGGCGATCCAGACTGACCACCCGCGCGTGCGCCGCGAGCCCCTGATGCGCCCGCCGCACGTGCGGGTCGTCGAGCAGACCGTCGATGGTCATCAGCCCCGGATTGAGCAGCACCACATCGGGTCCGGATGTGGACAGGATCGTGTAGGCGGTTCGCCCGTCGGCGGTGTACTGCGGCGCAGGGTCGTCGTCGGTGGCGCGTGCCGGCGCCCCCGTCGGGTCCAGCACGCGGGCCTGCACGTCCCGCAAGGCCGGGCCGGGGTCGAGTCCGATCGCGCGCAGTGCCCGACGCGCCCGGTCGACCGTTTCCAGGGCTTCCGCCTGACGGTTCGAACGATGCAGTGCCACAACGTAGTCCACCCAGGCGGATTCGTCGGTGGGATCGGCGGCGGTGATGGCGGCCAATTCCCCAAGGGCTGCCGCCGGATCCGAGCCGGCGGCCACCGCCGCGAGATACTCCCGGACGAGTTGCGCATGATCCCGTTGCCAGCCGACCAGCAGTGCCTGACCGGCGACCGTGGGCGGCAGCTCGGGATCGCCACGCCAGTATCGCCGTGCGACGGCGAGATCGCCGGCGGCGGCGTCGGGATCGCTCGTCGCAACGGTGCGTGCTCGTCGCCGAAGTTCCCGTATGCGGTCGACGTCGAGGTCGCCCACGAGACGATATCCGGGGCCGACGGTGTCGACGGTATCCGCGCAGCCGGCGGCACGCAGCGCCGCACGAATCCGGGAGATGTGCGCGCGCACGGTTTTCGGCGCCGAACCGGGTGGGTCGTCCCACAGCACCCGGGTCAGCTCCGGCATCGACAGCACGGCCGGAGCGTGCAATGCCAGTAGTGTCAGCAGCTCACGCGCTTTGCGCTCCACCGCGAGCGGTCGACCCGAGTCCGACTGGGCCACCGCTGCCGCGTTGGCGACGCGCAAGCCGCCGAGCACGCTGATCACCCTTCCAGGGTAGGTCGACACCACAGCCCGACCACAACCCCAGCGCAACCGTTTCCACTCCCCGGCGCGGTTACCTGTCGTCATGACATCGACAACAGACACTCACTGCATCGCCGCGTTGAACGCACGGCTGAGTCGCCAGGTTCTCCTGCCGCATCACGCGGAGTTCGACGACGCGCGGTGGGGCTGGAATCGGACCGTCGAGGCATCGCCCGACGCGATCGCCATGGCGCTCGACAAGACCGACGTACAGGCCGCGGTCCGCGCGGCACAGGAGTTCGACTGGCCGCTGCACGTGCAGTCGACCGGCCACGGCACCTTGCGGTCAAGCGACTCCGGTCTGCTCCTGAACCTGTCGACGATGAGTGGTGTCCACATCGATCCCGAGCACCGACTCGCCACCGTCGGACCCGGGACCACCTGGCGTGAGGTCAACCGTGCGTCCGCCGCGGTCGGGTTGGGGTCACTTGCCGGACGATGCGGCACCGTCGGTGTCACCGGATACACGCTCGGCGGCGGATCGGGCTGGCTCTCGCGCACCTTCGGGTACGCGGCCGACAGCGTCGTTGCAGCCGAGATTGTCACTGCCACAGGAGATGTTGTCCTGACCGATCATCGTCGGGAGCCGGATCTGTTCTGGGCCATCCGCGGTGGCGGCGGCAACTTCGGTATCGTCACCTCGTTGACGTTCCGGCTGTTCCCGGCGCAGCGGGTCTTCTCCGGCATGTCGTTCTACCCGGTCGAACGCGCCACCGACATCTTCCGCGCCTACCGCGACTGGACGGCCGATGAACCCGACGGGATGAACACTGCGGCGCTGCTGATGCGGCTGCCGCCCCACCCGGCCTTGCCGGAATGGCTGCGGGGACGGCAGGTCGTGGCGATCCGCGCCTTCGCCCTGTGCGGCGAGACCGACGGTCGACGACAACTCGCACCGCTGCTGGAGATCGCCGGGCCCGCGCTGGTCGACAACTTCGCCGTCCGCGGGTTTGCCGACGCCGGCGCGGCAACCAACGGACCCGACGCCCCGCCGATGCCGCACCGCCAACTGGTCCACCTCTTCGACACCGTCGACGACGACCTCATCGACAGTGCGCTCGAACCCGAAGCAGGAGCACCGGATTCACCGTTCGCATTCATCGAACTCCGGCACTGGGGCGGAGCCATGGCCACCCCGACCGACGATGCCGGACCTGCTGGGCACCGGGACACCCCGTACTCGATGCTGGCGGTCGCACCGTATCTGACTCCCGATCGCGCCGCCGTGGACCAGCGCGTCGACCACCTCGAGAACGTTGTACGTCGGCGCGCCACCGGCGGGTCGTTCCTCACCCTGCAGACCGACCCGGATCGCACCAAAACAGCATTCACCCACAACAACTTTCGCCGACTCCGACGGATCAAGTCCGACTGGGATCCGGACGACCTCTTCCGGCCGTCCCACCACATCACACCCATCACCGAAGGGAATCACTCATGAACACCATCCTGATCTGCGGCGCCACCGGTCGTGTCGGTCGACATCTCGTCGCCGAACTCCTCGCCGCGGGAATCCGGCCACGCGTGCTGGTCCGGGACCCACAACGAGCGCCGGCGGAATGGCACACCGGAGCCGTCGAAATGGCGATCGGCGACTTCGCCGACGAGGCGAGCGTCACGGCGGCTCTGCGTGGCGTCGACCGCCTGTTCCTCACCTCGGCCGACGGCCCGGACAAGGTGGCCCACGAGACGACGGTGATCGCCGCCGCGGCCCTCACCGGGGTCGGGCGCATCGTTCGATTGTCGGCGCTGCACGCCGAGATCGGTTCTGCGCTACCGGCCTTCGACTGGCATGCGCGCATCGACACGGAGCTCGAACGCTGCGGTGTGCCATACACTCTGCTGCGACCGGCGTTCTTCCTGGACAACCTGCTCATGGTGGCGCCCGGCGTCGCCGCCACCGGTCATCTGGCCTCCCCGACCGCGGGTGCCCACGCCGCGATGATCGACGTCCGCGACGTGGCCGCCTGCGCGGCTGCGGGGTTGCTGGCCGACGGCCCGCTGCGGTCCGGCTACGAGCTCACCGGACCCGAGGCCGTCACCTTTGTGGAGGTCGCCGCCGCGCTGTCGGCGGCGACCGGACGCGAGATCGTGTTCGACGACCTCACGCCGGAACAGGCGGCACCGCGGTTCAGTGGCGCCGGGCTGCCCGACTGGCTTGCCGCGCAGTTGTCCGGTGCGTTCGCCCTGATGCGGGCGGGGGGATTCGCGGAGGTGGCCGACGGGGTGCCGTCGCTGACCGGGCGGCCGGGAACGTCCGTCGGGGCGTGGGCGGCGACGCATGCGGCGGCGTTCATGCCGGCGGCTGAGTTGGCGGATCGGGTGGGGGGTTGAGGTTCGCGGGTTCGATCGGAGCGCACGCATCGGCTCGCCGTGCGATCGTCCTTACGTCTCGAGACCCGACTGTGCAGCAACGCGATCATCGAGTAGTTGCGCAGCACGCTGGTGGCTGACGTCCAGGGCGGCACCGATGTCCCGAATGGTCAGCCCGTTCTCGCGCAGGGTTTGCGCGGCAGTCCGAAGCGCCAGGGCAGCCTCACGATTCGTGCGCTGCGACTCTGCCCGCAATTCTTCGGCACGACGGAGCTGGGCAACAACGTCCTCCGGAAGCATGATGTCGAATCGCACCAGTTCGACATCGTCAAGCGGGATCTCGAGCACAGTGGCCGCCAGATCGCGAGCCATCTCTCGCGCCTCCGCCAAGTTGCGACCTTGCGTGTACTGCCCGAGTTCCGGGACATGAACAAGCCAGAATCGTCCGTCTCGGTGCGCCTGTGCGCTTATCGTTTTCATCGTCGCCACCAGCCCTTCCCAAAGGTCTCCTCGCACTGCCGGTACACAGTCTCGGCGTACCGAACCCCAAACTCGGCATGCCGTCCGATGACTATCGGTCTCCCCTGCGTACCGAGTTGCTACACCGAGTGATTTGCTCCCTCGCGAAGCGGCTTCCAGTCGACTCCGGCCGCATCGGCTGCCGTCGCGATCTTGGCGAGTACCTCCCTACGTCTTGCCATCAAGCTAGTCCAGTGCGGGGTTGCCATTCAAGGCAAGTGCGCACTAGACAAATCGCTCGCCGTCGGCGCCGACTCTGCCGCAATTGAGACCGGTTCATCGCAGGTTCTTGTCGCCCATGGTCGGTTCGACGTAACCGCCGGATGATCGGTTCCACATGAGCAGTTGCGGATTTCTGTCGGACCCCTCTCGTATCCTGCAGGTGTCAGGTGATCCTCCCGCTTCCGGTGAGGCCACCACGCTCCGCTTTCGGAGCCGTCATTTCAGGATTCCTGCGCGTTTCCACCGCCGTCGAGGCGGCCTGCGAACGTGCCGACAGAGGGGAGAAGTCATGTCCGACTTCGATCTCGATGCATCCGTCGACGCCGCCTGGGGCCGATTCCGGACCACACTCGCCGATCGTGTGGCGACGATGGCATCAGACGACACCGTCTTCGTCAGGCCCGCACAGGGTGACCGCGAATCGGCTCCGTTCGCGATCCGGATCGGACGTCGCGACGGCCAGATCGTCCGGTGCACCGTCGCCTGCGACGCCGGTGCACAGTCCGAGACGCTCGTGAGACCGGGCTGGGTGAAGCTCCCCGACGGTCGGTTCATCTCCGAACACCCTTTGAGCCTGCGTGACGAGATCGCGGGCCTGGTGGTGCGCACGCTTCAGCAGATCTGGTCGGTGCCCGATCCGTCGTTCCTGGCCGGCCTCGGGCAGCCGAGGACCGACGAGTCGCCGTCGGTCGACTCCGACCACCTCGGTCCCGATCGGCTCCGCACACTCCTGCTCGACGAGTTGGAGACCTACGCGGGCGGCGCGTTCGACGTCAACCGCGACGCGACGATTCCGCTGCCGACCACGCAGATCACGTCGTCGATCGGCGTCTCCCCATACGCGCCGCGCATCGACATCTTCGCGCGGATCGCGAGCAACGTCACCGATCGGCACCACGCCGAGAGCATCGTCACCGACATGGCAGCTGCGTGGCCCGACATCCAACTGGTGCTCGACCGGAGCGACCTCTACGCCGCACACCTGATCGACGCCGAAACGTTCAGCCGCGACCGCTTCTTCGCCGGGCTGCACCACTGGTTCGCCTTCATCGACGTCGGCCTACCGGAGATTCATCGTCGACTGGTTCCGGGCGAAGCGGTGACGGTGTAGACCGCCGGTGAGACCATCACCGTATTCGTCCATTCACGATCAAGAAAGGCACGACGATGACCGAAACCGTTGCAGGAAAATCAACGAAGAAGATCCTTTACGTCGACATGGACAACACTCTCGTCGACTTCCAGTCCGGGATCGACAAGTTGAGCGAGGCAGAGCAACACGAGTTTGAAGGCAAGCTCGACAACGTGCCTGGGATCTTCTCCCTGATGGATCCGATGGAGGGCGCGATCGAGGCGTACCGCCAGTTGTCGGACGTGTTCGACACCTACATTCTGTCGACCGCCCCGTGGGACAACCCGCTCGCCTGGACCGAGAAACTGCTCTGGGTGAAGATGCACCTCGGTTGGGGGGAGGACTCGCCCGCGTACAAACGACTCATCTTGTCGCATCACAAGAATCTGAACGCCGGCGATTACATCATCGATGACCGGACGGCACGCGGCGTGGACCTGATGCCGCAAGGGATGCACATTCACTTCGGCCAACCAGGGTTCGAGACTTGGGAGAAGGTCGTCACGCACTTGCTGCCGTTGGCAAAGTGATCCAGGAATCGCTCCCCGTCAGTGCCTTGACGGTCGGCCGATAGACTCGCCCCGTGACAACGGGCGCCAGTCAACACCCACCGGACGGGACCGTCGACAACAGGGCCGGTGTCCTCGCCCACGTCTGCGCGGAGCTGAACTCCGACGAGTTCGACAACGCCCGTCACATTCTGCGCTCCGATTACCCGTTCGAGGCCGAGCCCGCGGCCTCCCATCGCTACACCGCCCGAGAGTCACTGCGGGTGTTCTACCGCGACGGCTTCATCGACCGCTACTTCGGTGTGCGACTCGTCAATCCAGGTGTGCTGCGTGCGTTGTCGGTGATCTTCCCGGCCGATTTCCCCGTCCACCCCACCCTCGACATGGCAGAGACACACAACGCCTTCTGGGAACTCTCCCCGAGCATCGACCACATCCTCCCCGTCACCCGGGGCGGCGCCGACGACGAGTCCAACTGGGTGTGCACGTCGATGCTGCGCAACTCGGCCAAGGCGCACTGGACGCTTGCCGAACTGGGCTGGACGCTGGTGCCTCGCGGCGACCATCACGATTGGGATGGGTTGAGCGGTTGGTTCGTCGACTACGTCCCGATGCACCCTCACCTGCTGACCAACAACTATGTCGCACGGTGGTATCGGGCGACGGTGGAGGTGCGTGCGGAGTTCAGCGAGTAGGTCGCCTAAAGATGTTTCGGTAATACAGTGAGTGCTGGTCACAAAGAAAGTCCGGTGTGGTCGAGGAAGCCGTAGCAGAGGTCGCGGCTGGCGGCGACGCG
>NZ_JBSFQJ010000033.1:0-31755 GCF_053588655.1 Gordonia sp. NPDC003424 | reverse complement strand
CCGTCGTCCCGGCAATCGTCGGGATCAACCACAAACCGACCAAACCGAAGAAGAACCCAGTAACCGACCTGTCTCAGGCAGGTTGACAAATACCGCGTCTGCGGGGGACGAATGCATTTGGGGTGGAGGAACATTGGCGCAAGGTGATCTCGCGGCAATAGCCCTTCGGGATCAGGTGGCGTGGGCCATGGCGTAGTCGACGCGCACGGTCCGGCCGCCGTCGTTCATCGACTCGACGATCGCGTCGGCGACGAGTGCGGCGCGGAGGCCGTCGTCGGCGGTGGCCAATGTCGGTGTGCGGCCAATGGACAGCGCGTCGACCCACTCGGTCAGTTCCAGCCGGTAGGCGTCGGCGTAGCGGGGGCGCCAGTCGGCGGGATACCCGACGGACCTCGTCCGTGCAGCGTCGACGACGACCGACTGCGGCAGGGTCAGCGCCGCGACGCCGTCCTCACCGACGACCTCGCAACGAGTGTCATAGCCGTAGCCGGCATTCAGGAACACCTCGACGGTGATCAGCACGTCGGATTCGGTACGCAGCAACATGATCTGGGGATCCCGGCGCGGGCCACCGTTGCGCGACGAGCGCCCGGCGTGCCAGCTCACCTCGACGATCGGCGAGTCCAGGAGCCACGGCATGACGTCGAGTTCGTGGATCGCCGAATTGGTCACCGTGGCAGCCGAATCGCCGCCCGGACCGGCGGTCACCGTGCGACTCACGCAGTGGGCCACCAGGATCTCGCCGAGGCTGCCGCCGGAGATCACGCGGCGCAGGTCGACGTAGGCCGGGTCGAAGCGCCGCATGAAGCCGAGGGTGATCAGCTGCCTACCCGTCGCGCGTTCTGCGTCGCATACCGCACGCGACTCGGCCGCGGTGGGCGCCAACGGTTTCTCGCACAGCACCGGCTTCCCGGCGGCGATCGCGGCGTGGGCCAACTCGGCGTGCGTGGAGTCGTGCGAGGCGATGATGATCGCGTCGACGTCGTCGCTGGTGATCAGCTCGATGCCGTCCGCGCAGACCCGCGCGTTCCGCAGCTGGTCCGCAACCTTGTGCGCCGCAGCCTCGTTGACATCGGCGACGGCGACCACCTCGCCGCCGCTGACCGACCGATTGAGGGTGAACGCGTGGTCTGACCCCATGATGCCGACGCCGATGATGCCCACTCGGATGGTCACGGCTGGTCCTCTCCGACGAAGACGATACCCAGCTCGGCACGGATGGCATCCATGGTCGTCAGCGTGGCGACGACGTCGTCGAGCGGATGCGTCGTCGACTCGGTGTTACCGGCCGCGATCTCCCGGGCGGCATCGACCGCCGAGAAGTGCAGTCCCTCTTCGTGTCCGCCGTGCTCCTCGATGTGGCGCAGGGTTTCTCCGTCGCGCTGACGGAGCTCGAAGGGCCCGGGCTGGTAGAAGGGTCCGGGGATGGTGATCATCGCATCGCGCCCGCAGATCGCGGCATCGGTGGGGGTATCGGACAGAATCGTCGTGTTGAGCATCGCCTGGGCTCCGGTTGCCGTACCGAGGATCGCCGAGATCTGGCCGTTGAGTTCGTCATTCGCGGGTGTGCCGATGGCCGCGATCTGCGCCGGAGCACCGATTGCCCAGTGCGAGAAGGCGACCGGGTACGACCCGAGGTCGAGCATGGGTCCGCCGGCGAGCGCCGGGTTGTAGATCCGGTGGTCGGTGGTGAAGAACTCGCCATGGTCGGCCATCACCGTGCGGATCTCACCGAGCGCGCCGTCGTCGAGCAGTTGTCTCAAGACGTCGAATTTGGGCAGGAACCGTGTCCACATCGCCTCACCGGCGAAGCAGCCGGTGGCAGCAGAGCGTGCGACGATTTCGGCCGCCTGCGATGCATTGACACCCAGCGGCTTCTCCACCAGCACGTGTTTGCCGGCGTCGAGCACCGCGAGCGCGTTCGGCAGATGCTCGGTGTGCGGGGTGCAGACGTACACGATGTCGACCTGCGGGTCCGCCACCAGATCGTCGTAGGAACCGTGCGCGGTGTCGATCCCATGGAGTTGCGCGAACTCCTGCGCCCGCGGCAGGTTCCGCGAACCGACCGCGACCACTTTCTGCTCGGTGTGTTTGCCCAGTGCGGCAACAAATCGCTCCGCGATCCAGCCAGGTCCGAGGATGCCCCACCGCAATACGGGGGCGCAGCGCGGATCTGGGGTGCGGGCGGCGGGCAACGATGACAGCACGGCGCTTCCTTTCGGCCAGGCTTTTGGAGATGCTCATCGTGTTATAGCCACGCCACCTATGTCAAGACATAACGATCAATCCACGATCGCCACCGTCGTGCCCTCGAGCGCACTCTCACGCGCGGCGTCGAGGACCTCGAGAACCCGGATGGCCTCACGTCCGGGCACCGGCTGCGGCGCCCCGCGGTCCACCGCGGCGGCGAAGCGCCGGTAGAACTCGTCGTATCGCCCCTGGGCCGACGGGACGGATTCCGTGCCGTCGGCGGTATGCAACCGGCCCCACCGCTCCTCGCGTTCGAAACCCCAGCCCGGAAGATCGTCGGAGGGTCGCCGACCGGCTTTGATCTGATCGGTCTGCACATCGGTGCCGTCGCTCACGTAGGAGCCGTCGGCACCGTAGATGCGCCACTGCCGGGCCGAGACGTGGTTGATCTTGCTGGCGCTGACGGTCGAGTGGACGCCGGTCCGATGCGCGACGGAGACGATGAAGCCGCAGTCGGTACGGCCCTGCGGTTGATCGATCCAATCCAGGTGGGCGCTCACCGCCGCGGCCGGGCCGAACAGCGTGAGCACCTGGTCGACGAGGTGAGCACCCAGATCGCGGAGCAGCCCGCCCGACGGCCCGGCATCCAGGCTGCCGGGCTCGTCGAGGTCGAAACGCGACTCCACCCGCCACACCCGACCCAGACGCGGTAGCACCTGCTCGATGGTCGCGAGGTCGGTGTCCCAGCGCCGGTTGTGGAACACGCTCAGCAGGACGCCCGCGTGGTCGGCGGCGTCGACAAGCTCACGACCGCCGTCGGCATCCGGGGCGAACGGTTTGTCGGCGACGACATGCACACCGCGTCCCACCGCCTCGAGCACCAACTCGCGTCGGGTGTCCGGCGGCGTGGTGATGGTGACCGCGTCGACGCCCGCAGACAGCAGATCGGGCAGGGAGTCGAACACCGCCACTCCGGGCAGATCCTCTGCCACTTCGCGGCGTCGCTGCGGATTGCGGGTCACGACCCCGACGAGCTCGATCTCGTCGACCGCGGTGATGTAGGGAGCGTGGAAGAGTCGTCCACCGGCGCCATAGCCGACGAGGCCGAGTCGCATCTGATCCTCCTCAGGTCTTGAACTTTGTCAGGACATTATGACACTATCGACAGCACGAGCGCGTGACCACCATCACGATGCCTACGACCTTGTAACCCAACCCAGGAGTGCCGATGTCGACAGCCGAGAGTTCGGAACTGGTCCGAGAACGAAAAGCGCTACCGCCTCTGGGGCACGGGCCCTTCCGGCGCCGCCTCCATTCGGTGGCGCTGATCGCGACGTTGGGCGGTCTCCTCTTCGGCTACGACACCGGCGTCATCAACGGCGCCCTCGAGCCCATGAAGGAAGACCTCGGGCTGACCGCGTTCACCGAGGGCGTGGTGACGAGTTCGCTGCTGTTCGCGGCCGCGTTCGGCGCGATCTTCGGTGGCCGCATCGCCGATACGCTCGGTCGGCGCCGGACCATCATGGGGCTCGCGTTCCTCTTCCTGATCGGCGCGCTCACCTGCGTGTTCGCGCCCGGCTTCGAGGTCATGGTCCTGGGCCGGGTCATTCTCGGTCTTGCCGTCGGCAGCGCCTCGACCGTCGTCCCCGTGTATCTCGCCGAGGTCGCACCGTACGAGATCCGTGGCTCGCTCGCCGGGCGCAACGAACTGATGATCGTCATCGGTCAGCTCGCCGCATTCGTCATCAACGCCATCATCGGCAACGTGTGGGGCACACACGAAGGCGTATGGCGCTACATGTTGGCGGTCGCGGCGATCCCGGCTCTGTGCCTGATGTTCGGCATGCTGCGCGTGCCCGAATCACCCCGCTGGCTGGTCACCCAGGGCCGCAACGACGAAGCGCTCGCGGTTCTCTCCACCATCCGATCGCAGCAGCGGGCGAAGGCCGAGAACGACATGGTCGTCGAGATCCACGAGATGGAGCGCACCCGCGTCCACGGCAGCTGGTCAGCAATCCGTGACAGCCGTTGGGTGCGACGCATCATCCTCGTCGGCATCGGACTCGGTGTGGCACAACAGC
Source organism: Gordonia sp. NPDC003424 (assembly GCF_053588655.1). NCBI lineage: Bacteria > Bacillati > Actinomycetota > Actinomycetes > Mycobacteriales > Gordoniaceae > Gordonia > Gordonia sp. NPDC003424. Next base: position 27,484 of record NZ_JBSFQJ010000033.1, on the reverse strand, counting down.
TCACCGGCATCAACTCGATCATGTACTACGGCCAATCGGTGCTGAAGGAAGCCGGCTTCACGTCCAACGCCGCGCTCATCGCGAACATCGCCCCCGGTGTGATCGCAGTGATCGGCTCGGCCGTCGCACTGTGGCTCGCCCAGCACATGAACCGTCGTACCACCCTGCTGATCGGCTATTCGCTCACCACCGTCTGTCACTTCCTGATCGGCACCGCATCGATCCTGCTGCCCGTCGGCAACCCGCTGCGCCCCTACGTGATCCTGTTCCTTGTCGTGCTGTTCGTCGGATCGATGCAGACCTTCCTCAACGTCGTGACCTGGGTGCTGCTCTCGGAGATCTTCCCGCTGCAGATCCGCGGTCTCGCCATCGGCATCTCGGTCTTCTGCCTCTGGATGGCCAACGCCTTCCTGGGGCTGTTCTTCCCCACCCTGGTCGACGCGATCGGTATCACCGGAACGTTCTTCATGTTCGGCTTCGTCGGGATCTTCGCCATCATCTTCGTCTACACCCAAGCTCCCGAAACCCGTGGCCGCACACTGGAAGAGGTCGAGGACGACGTCACCACGGGACGCATCTACACCCATCATCTGCGCGCCAAGGCAGGGCTGTGAGTGGGCCCGGCTCGTTGGCGGCAGGTGATCTCGATGCGGTCGTCGCAAGCTCCTCCCTTACTCGATCAACGGGAAGCGCGGGCGGCGCACGCTCCTCCCTTACTCGACCAACGAAAAAAGCGGGCGTCGCACGCTCCTCCCGGATCCTCGACGTCACCCCTCCGCTGATCGAGTAAGCCCGGCGACGAAGGAGCCGTGCGCATCGAGATCACCTGTCACTCAAGCGGTCTCGATGCGGTCGTCGCAAGCTCCTCCCTTACTCGACCAGCGGGAAAAGCGGTCGTCGCACGCTCCTCCCTTACTCGACCAACGAAAAAAGCGGTCGTCGCACGCTCCTCCCGGAGCCTCGACGTCACCCCTCCGCTGATCGAGTAAGCCCGGCGACGAAGGAGCCGTGCGCATCGAGATAACCTGTCACTCAAGCGGTCTCGATGCGGTCGTCGCACGCTCCTCCCTTACTCGACCAGCGGGAAAAGCCGGCGTCGCAAGCTCCTCCCTTACTCGACCAGCGAGAAGAGCGGTCGTCGCAAGCTCCTCCCTTGCTCGACCAGCGAGAAGAGCGGTCGTCGCAAGCTCCTCCCTTGCTCGACCAGCGAGAGAAGCGAGCGGCGCATGTCCTCCCCCTGCTCGATCAGCCGGAGGGCGCCGCCGTGGTCTCCCGGACCACGAGGTGGGGGCGCCGCACGATGGCCGGGGGGTCGCCGCCGGCGATCATCGACAACGCACCGACCACCGCGTCGCGCGCCATCTCGCCTGCGTCCTGAGAGACCGTGGTGAGCGGCACCGCGGCATCCGACGCCAGGCGCGCATCGTCGTAGCCGATCACCGAGAGATCTTGTGGCACTGACAGTCCCGCTCGCACGGCGGTGTCGATGACGCCGGTCGCGCACTCGTCGTTGAATGCGACGACGGCCGTGGGACACCTCTGATCGGCGAGCAACTCGCGCATCGCCCGGGCTCCGTCGATCTGACCGAGACCTCCGGTGACCACCCGCACGTCGGTCAGGCCGTGCCGGGCGGTCGCCGCGGCGAAGCCCGCACGACGGTCGTCGGCGCCCGGCGCCGAGCCGCCGTCGATCTGCGCGATGCTCCGATGACCCAGTGCGACAAGGTGATCGACCGCCAGCCCGACACCGGCGGCGTCGTCGTTGCGGACAAAACCGACGCCGTCGGCGTCCGTGTCGCGGGCGACCACGACGACCGGCAGCTTTCGCGCGAGCGCAGCGAGTTCGTCGTCGGACAGTCGGGCGCCCAGCAGGATCGCCGCCTCGCAACGTTCCCGCACCACGGTTTGCAGCGCGGCAGATTCCGACCGGCTCGGCGCGACCGCGCTGATCACCATGTCGTAGTCGAGGTCGGCGGCCACCCGATACATCGCTTCGACGAGGTCGCCGTGGAACGGTTCGCGCAGTTCGAAGGTCACACCCAGCAGCTTTGACGACGACTGCCGCAGCTTGCGCGCCCGCTGATCTGGGACGTACCCCATCTCGTCGGCGATCCGCAGCACCCGTTCGCGGGTCTCGTCACTGGCTCCCGCCACCCCGCGCATGACGATGGACACGAGCGCCTTGGAGACACCGGCCTCGCGTGCAACATCGATCAGTGTCGGCCGTCCACGGTCGACCATCCGTTCACCTCCGCCCGGGGGCTTGACCCGATGTGCTCTGAGCCACTAACCTCCTCGACTAGAACGTACTAGATGACCAGCGTTCCGGGCCATCCGACACGGAGCCACTCCCCTACAAAATCCTTGTCGCCGGGCATCGCCTGACATCTAGAACGTTCTACTAGAACGTACTACTCACTCTTGACGGAGAACATCATGACGATCAGCGCCTCCCCCGCCACGGTCGCGACACACGCAGGCCGGTCGGCCACCCCGATCCGGGTGGCCACCATCGGCGCCGGCCGCATCGGCAGCAATCACACAGAACTCGTCGCCGGCCACGTCCCCGGCGCGGTGGTCGCGGCGGTCGCCGACCCGGTGGACGGGGCCGCCGCACGTCTCGCCGACGCCGTGGGCGCCGGGTTCGCGACCACCGACATCGACGACGTCCTCGCCTCCGCCGCCGTCGACGCCGTACTGATCACCGCACCGGCACGCAGCCACAGCGAATTGGTCTGTCGTGCAGCACAGGCCGGCAAGCACATCTTCTGCGAGAAGCCGATGGCGGTCACGCTCGACGAGGCCGACCGCGCGATCGCCGCCGCCGAGAGCGCCGGCGTGGTTCTGCAGGTCGGCTTCAATCGCCGATTCGCGCCGGGGTTCGCGGCCGCCCGCCGCGCGGTGGACGACGGCCGTGTCGGGACGCCGCAGCTGCTTCGATCGCTCACCCGCGATCCCGGTCCCTGGCAGGCCGATCCGGCGCGCGTGCCCCAGTGGACGATCTTCCTCGAGACGCTCATCCACGACTTCGACACGCTGTGCTTCCTCAATCCGGGCGCCCGGCCGGTGCGGGTGCACACATTCGCCGACGCGCTGGTGCGCCCGGACGCGCGAGACTCCGGCCACCTGGATACCGCGGTCGTGACGATCACCTTCGACAACGGCGCCATCGCGACCGCCGAGGCCAGCTTCTCCGCGCTCTACGGCTACGACGTCCGCGGCGAGGTGTTCGGATCGACGGGCATGGCGACCGCCGGCGACGGCCGCGCCACCGACATGACCTTCTACGGCGCGGCGGGGGTCGAGATCGACACCGCCCGTCGCGACACGGATCTGCTGCATTCGGCGTACGTCGGTGAGTTGACGGCCTTTGTCGAGGCGGCGCGAACCGGGTCGCCGGTCGTCGGTGGCGCCGGGAGCAGCGCAAGCGGGTCGATTCCGTCCGGCCGCGACGCGCGCACCGCGCTGCAGATCGCGCTCGCCGCCATCCGCAGCGTCGAGACCTGCACCACCGTCGCGATCGACGAGGTGCGGTGATGACCGTCGCACCGTACTCATTGGCCGCCAGCGCCGAAATGCTCTACCTCGACCGGCCTTTCGTCGACCGTGTGCGTGCCATCCACGCGCGGGGGCTGCAGGTGGAGATCTGGGACTGGACGGACAAGGACATCGACGCGCTCATCTCGACCGGCGCGTCGTTCGTATCCATGACCGGGTATGTCACCGGGAATCTGACCGAGCCGGAAGGGATTTCCGCGTTCCTGGACTCGGCCGAAGAGTCGCTGAAGGTTGCCGCACGCCTGGACTGCCCCAGCCTGAACGTGCACGGCACCGGCCTCGGGCCCGAAGGGCTGCCGGTGCGCCCGGTCGAGGTCGTCACGCCCACCATGTGGCTGACCGCCGCCGACACGCTGCGCCGGTTGGCCGAACTCGGCGAACGTCACGGCCGGGTGTTCACGCTGGAGAATCTGAATCTCGCCGTCGATCATCCCGGCACACCGTTCGCGACCGCCGCCGACACCATGGCCCTGGTGCGCGCCGTGAACTCGCCGCATCTGCGGATGAACCTGGACCTTTACCATGCGCAGATCGGGGAGGGAAACCTCGTCGAATTGACTCGCGCCGCATTGCCTTTCGTCGGCGAGATCCAGGTGGCCGACGTGCCGGGCCGCTGCGAACCGGGCACCGGGGAGATCCATTACCCGGCGATCGCAGCGGCACTCAAGGACCTCGGCTACGACGGCGTCGTCGGTCTCGAAGGGTGGGCCAGAGCAGATCCGGATGCCGCGCTCGACGCGTTCATCGCGGCGTTTGGTTGAGCACTCACGAGGCGAACTCCAGCACCGCGTCGAGCACGGCCCGCGCCGCGTTCGACGGGGTGCGTTCGGCCGAGTGGGCGATGGATATCCCCCACGTGAGTTGCTTGTCCGAACAGGGGACGATTGTTGCTTCGGATTGGGTCCGCGCCACGCTCAACGGTGCGAGCGTGACACCGAAACCCTTGGCCGCCAGACTCATTCCGAACGTCTGGTCCGCCACTTCGATGACCGTCCGCCGGCGGGGGATCTCGCGGTCGACCACCGCCCGCGTACCCCAGCCGGGCGGATGGTCGATGACACGCTCGTCGACGAGATCGACCGTCGCGAACGAACCCGCCTGCGCGAGAGGGTGATCGGGTGCACAGACCAGCACCAGGGGCTCGGACGCGAGGCGGTGCACCGTGATACCGGCGATCGCCGTCGGGTAGGCACCCAGGAAGGCCAGATCGAGGGTCCCCGAGCGAACCCCGACGATGTTGCCGGCGCTGCCCCGCGGATTCTGGCGCATCGCGATGGTGATGCCGGGATGTCGCCGGTGCACTTCGGCGAAGGCACTGGCCAGGTCGATGGAGACCACGTTCACCAGGGCACCCACGGCCACCTCGCCGCGGATGTCGCCGCGGACACCGGAGATCGCGTCGAAGACATCGGCGCGAGCGCGTTGTGCTGCACGTGCGGGTTCGATCACCGCGCGGCCCGCGTCGGTGAGCACGAGCACGGTCGACGTGCGGTCGAACAGCCGCTCCCCGAGCTCCCGCTCGAGCTTGGCCACCGCCGTCGACACCGCAGACTGGACGACGTGCAGCGACCGGGCGGCCGCCGTGAACGTGCCTTGTTCACAGCACGCGAGGAAGTAGTCGAGTTGTCGCAGCTCCATACCGCCTCCATCTCGATCAGTGATGCCGATTCGTACATCGATCGATATTGATTATGTGTGTTTGCGTCGCCGACACCGCTGGAACACTGACGGAATGAAGGTCTATGCCGATATCCCCGCCCGGCGCACCCGCCAGATCGTGGCGGATGTGTTCGTCGTCGGGTGGATCGTCGTGTCGGTGTACATCGGTGTGCGACTGCACCATCTGGTGATGGCGCTAGCTGTGCCCGGCCGCAAGCTCGCCGACGCCGGCACCGGCTTGCACGACGGACTGACCTCGGCGGGCAAGAAGGTGGCCAACGTGCCGCTGGTCCCCGACGCCGTCCGCACTCCGTTCGACGCCGCCGGCGGTGCCGGCACCGCACTGCACGATGCCGGCACCGCCCAAATCTCCGCGGTGCACCAACTGGCGACATTCATCGGGATCGCGTCGGCGGTGGTACCGATCCTGCTGATGCTCGCGATCTGGCTGCCGATGCGCTGGCACTTCGCGCGACAGGCCACGACGGCACAGCGATTCATCGACGGCGCACCGGATCTCGACCTGTTTGCCTTGCGCGCACTGACACATCAGCCGCTGTCGCGGCTCGCGGCGATCGATGACGACCCGGCCGGCCGCTGGCGCTCCGCCGACCCGACCACGGTCCGCGCGCTCGCGATACTCGAATTGCGATCGTGCGGTCTGCATCCCCCACCGTCGGCCCCGTAGCCGACGTAGCCGACCATTCCTATACCGGTGCTGGTTCCTCCGCGGGGAAGGCGTCGCCGACAGGTTCTTCCCCCTCCCGTTCGTTCCTCCGTGCCCTGCAAGGGGACGAAGAACGAACGCAAGGGGAGAAACTCCACGTCCATCTCAATCGGTGATGTCCGCATCGAAATCTATCGCTTTGGCAAATGGTGAGCGCGCGGCAGCATAGGTGCATGGCAATTTCCGCTCCTGCACCGACCCAGGCTCGGCGTCGTCTGAGCCGTTTCGTCGTGTTCCTGTTCGCGATCACCGCGGGATCGTCGGCCGGGTGCCTCTACTACCTGCAGCCGCTGCTGCATCAGATCAGCGTCGACTTCTCGATCTCCACGGCCACGGCGGGGCTGCTCATCGCGGTCACCCAGATCGGGTATCTGCTCGGGCTCGCGTTCGTTGTGCCGCTCGGTGACTTCCTGAATCGTCGACGACTGGTGGTGACGCTGCTGGCGGTCTCGTGTGCCGCCCTTATCGTCGCCGCCCTGATGCCCACATATGCGGGCCTGCTGATCATGGTGTTCGCAGTCGGGATCTCTGCGTCGGCCGCCCAGATCGTGGTGCCGTGGGCGGCCGCGATCGCCGGGCCCGGAGAACGAGGAACGGTGGTCGGCACCGTGATGAGCGGCCTGCTGATCGGCATCCTGTTCTCCCGGGTGCTGTCCGGACTCGTTGCCGACATCGGTGGCTGGCGTGCGGTCCTGCTCGTCGCGGCCGTCCTGCAACTCACGATGGCGGCCGCGGTCGGGTGGCGCGCACCCGCGGGCCAGGTGACCCGAACCGAAACAGCCCAAAGCTATCCGCAGGTGCTGCGGTCGATTCTGACGCTCGTGAGTCAGCACAGCGTGTTACGGCATCGAATGTTGCTGGGCGCGTTGAGCATGGCCGCATTCAGTGGGATGTGGACCGCGATCGCGTTCCTGCTCGCCGGTTCCGGCGACTCGTCGTATCACTTCAGTGAGGCGCAGATCGGTCTGTTCGGACTCGCCGGGGTGGCCGGTGCACTCGGCGCACCGATCGTCGGCAAACTGGCCGACCGCGGCTTCCTGCGACACGCCCAATATGCCGCCTGGCTGACCCAGATCGCCGGCTGGCTGCTGCTCTGGGTCGGCGGGCACAGCGTGGTGGTGCTCATCATCGCGCTGCTCGTGTTCGACTTCGGCATCCAGGCGGTGCAGCTCGCCAATCAGGCGGGGGTGTATTCCCTTGACGGACAGGCACGTTCCCGACTGACGACGGCCTACATGGTGGCCTACTTCGCGGGCGGTGTGGTCGGCTCGACGGTCGGCGGGTGGGCGTATCAGACCGGCGGCTGGCTGTTGGTGTGCGAAATCGGTTTCGGCGCAGCGGTTCTCGGACTCGGGCTGTGGGCCGGGTTCGCGTGGATGGAGCGCGACCATCCGCTGCAAGGCGTTGCGGCGCATGCGGAGTTGCGGAACTGATCTCGATGTTGAGGGAGTGACTCGATGCGGCGCCTCGCTTCGCTCGGAGCCGTGCTCATACCGACGCATGGGCGCAGCGCCGCGATGCGCGTCCGTCCTACTTGCGCGACAATCGCTTCTTCCGTCGTAACTCGGCGATCGCGGTCTTGAGCCCACGCGTCTTGGGCATCCCGGTGAACCGTCGCTCCGACGCCGTTTCGGGGGCGTCGTCGGCGGTGTCGCGCAGGAACTGGTCGGGCAGCGCGAGTTTGTTGATGGTGCGCAACGTCCGCAGGTACTGCATGACCAACGAGTCGGTGGTGTAGGGCAGGTCGTACTTGTCGCACAGTTCCCGCACGCGCACGCCGATCTCGGCGTAGCGGTTGCTCGGCAGGTCCGGGAACAGGTGGTGCTCGATCTGGTAGCAGAGATTGCCGGACATGAACGCCATGGCCGGTCCGGCATCAAAGTTGGCCGTGCCCAACATCTGTCGCAGATACCACTGACCCTGAGTCTCACCCTCCAGCGATTCGACGGTGAACTTCTCCGCACCGTCGGGGAAGTGGCCGCAGAAGATGACCACGTACGCCCAGAGGTTGCGGATCAGGTTGGCCGTCAGGTTCGCGGTGAGCGTGTGCCGGAAGTTCGGTCCGGTCAGCGCCGGGTAGAGCACATAATCCTTGGCGACCTGCTTGCCGATCTTCCGCAGGAAGAGCTTGATCTGCGGGATGGCCACCTCTTTGGGTTTCTCCCCCTGGATGACCTCCTTGAGAGCGAGGTCGTGCAGGCCGATACCCCACTCGAAGGTGGCGGCCAGCAGCACGTTGAACAGCGGTTGAAGCGCGCGACGAGGCTCCCACGGTTCGTCGCGGGTGACACGCAGGATCTTGTAGCCGACGTCGTGGTCCATGCCGACGACGTTGGTGTACTTGTGATGAATGTAGTTGTGGGAGTGCTTCCAGTGCGGCGACGCGCACACCATGTCCCACTCCCACGTGGTGGAGTGCACCTCGGGGTCGTTCATCCAGTCCCATTGCCCGTGCATCACGTTGTGCCCGAGCTCCATGTTCTCGATGATCTTCGACAGCGACAACGCCGTGGTGCCCAGCAACCACAGCGACCGGCGATTGCTGCCGATCAGCGCGGCACGGCCGACGACCTCGAGGATGCGGTGGGCCTGGATCGTGCGGTGCAGGTAGCGGACGTCGCGCTCGCCGCGATCGGCCTCGATCTCGCGACGCAGAGCGTCGAGTTCGGCACCCAGCGCTTCCACGTCGGAGGTGGACAGGTGCGCGTACTCATTGATGTCGGTGATCGCCATTGGCTTCCATTATGCCTGTTGTCGGGCGGGCGGATGCCCGCGTGGCTTTTGAGGGGGTTTCGACGGACGCTTTCTCCGCCGGCGCTCCGAAAGCTGCTCAACCAGCGAGAACCGGACGCTTTCTCCGCCGGCGCTCCGAAAGCTGCTCAACCAGCGAGAGGGACACTTTCTCCGCCGACGCTCCGAAAGCAGCTCAACCAGCGAGAGGGACACGTGAGCGGGGCGCTGACCGAATGATCCGGTCAACGCCCCGCTCAGGTGATGGTGATGTCGGCTCAGGCCGCGCGACGCTCCTCGATCGCGACCGCGGTCTGGGTGCCGCGTCCACGTTTGCGTCCGCGCAACGCCTTGATCGCCGACCGCAGTCCGCGGCGGGTGCCTGTTGCCGGATCGATCGTCGACTGCAGCCGGGTTCCCTCGGGCAGACCGTTCTTGAAGCGGCGCTCCGAAGCGGTTTCCGGGGCGTCGTCGGTGCTCGCCTTCAGGTACTTGTTCGGCAGCGAGAGCTTGGCGATGGTCCGCCATGCCTTCGCGTACTGCACCGGGAACGATCCCGTGGTGTACGGCAGGTCGTACTTCTCGCAGAGCGCTTGGACCCGGACCGAGATCTCCGGCAGCCGGTTGCTCGGCAGGTCCGGGAAGATGTGGTGCTCGATCTGGTAGGACAGGTTGCCGCTCATGAAGCCGAGCACCGGGCCCGACTTGAAGTTGGCGCTCCCCAGCATCTGTCGCAGGTACCACTCGGCCTGCGACTCACTGTCGATGTCCTGCTTGGTGAACTTCTCCGCACCATCCGGGAAGTGGCCGCAGAAGATGACCGCGTTGGTCCACACGTTGCGGATGGCGTTGGCCATCAGATTGGCGGTCAGGGCCTTGCGGAACGCGGTTCCGTAGCCGACCTTGTGCCCGGTGGTGGCGCTGACGAGACCGGGGTAGATCGCGTAGTCCTTGGCGACCTGCTTGCCGACCTTCTGCAGCACGTCGTTCACGTCACGCTGGAACTGCTCTTTCGCCTCGGGCGTACGACGCTTCTTGCCGAGCTCCAGGTGCTGAACGGCAACACCGTATTCGAAGCCCACCGCGAGCAGCGTGTTGTAGAACAGGTTGCCGAGGTAGTACGGACGCCACCGCTGATCGCGGGTCACACGCAGGACTCCGTAGCCCACGTCGTCGTCCATACCCAGCACGTTCGTGTACTTGTGATGGATGTAGTTGTGGGTGTGCTTCCAGTGCGCCGACGGGCCGGTGTTGTCCCACTCCCAGCTCGTGGAGTGGATCTCCGGATCGTTCATCCAGTCCCACTGCCCGTGCATCACGTTGTGCCCGAGCTCCATGTTCTCGATGATCTTGGCCAGACCGAGCGCGCCCGCGCCGGCCCACCACAGCGAGCGCTTCGACGAACCGAAGGTCAGCGCGCGACCGGTCAGCTCCAGACCGCGCTGCAGGCGGATCGTGTTGCGGACATATCGAACGTCACGCTCGCCGCGGCTCGCCTCGATGTCGGCGCGGATCGCGTCGAGTTCGGCGCCCAGCGCCTCCATATCGGATTGCGACAGATGCGCGTATTCGGGGATGTCGGTGATCGCCACGAGTGCTCCCATCCAGGTTTCGGGTATTGGGTCCGGAGGGCGTCGTTGCCGGTCATTCTCTGACCTACCACTCCGTAACTTACGCAAGCGTAGGTAATGGCGGGGGGTTCTGTCCAGCGTTGGGCGGCAGTGATGCGGGGATTGTGAGGGAAGCCACGGACTGACGGTGTGCGGTGCACCTTCGACACGCTCGCTCGTTCCTCGCTCGCTGCTCAGGGAGCGGGCGAGGACCCTCACTCAGGGGGCGAAGGATTCGCGCAGGAGTTCGTAGCAGAGCAGGTCCTCGAACTCGCCGGCGGATTGGGCGGCCAGCTTCTGGGTTCCGAAGTGACGGAAGCCTGCCGACTCCGCGAGCTTGACGCTGCCGGTGTTGCTCGACGCCGCCAGCAACGTGAGGCGCCGCAGGTCGAGCACTTCGAACGCGTGTCGGACCACCGCCGGCATCGCTTCGCCGAGCACTCCCGCTCCGCGCGCGTCGGGGTGTGTGTAGAAACCCACCTCCGCGCCGGTCACCTCGTCGATCTTGAAGAGCGACATGTCGGCGAGGTACTCGTCCGTCTCACGGTCGGCGACGGCCCACGTGCACGTCTCCCCGCGCGCAGCAGTCCACCATTTCCGGTTCCGCTCGGCGGTGGCGGCGGCCAGGGTCAGCGGAGACGGTCGCTCGAAGAGGTACTTGCGGGATATCGGGTCGTCGAGGGTTTCCCGGATCCGCTCGTCGTCGGATTCGGCCAGGGGCCGCAGCCGGAAACGCTCCGTTTCGAAAGTTGTTGCGCGCCAGACGGTCTTCGGGTCCGGCGAATCGTCTGCGCGACGCGAGAGCAGCCAGGCGTCGTGGATCGTGCCATGCAGATCGAGTCGGTCGGGAGCGACGGCGTCGAGGGTGAAGCCGCACGCGTGCGCCACCCGCAGGCTCGTGATGTTGCCGACGGTGCAGCTGCCCCGGATCACCTGCTTCCCGACGTCGAAGGCGTGCTCGACGGCCAGGGTCACCGCACGTCGCGCCAACCCCCGGCCGCGCGCGTCCGGATGCAGCGAGTACCCCAGATCGACGATCTGCCCGCTACCGCTGATGTCGACGTGACCGACGAACCGCCCGTCGTACTCGATGGCCCACACCATGCCGAGGCCCTGATCCCACGTCCGGGGGACCATGGCGAGCACGTACGCCTCGGCGTCGGCACGTCGATACGGGGAAAAGATCGGCGTCCACCGCAGCATGTCGGGGTCGGTCGAGAGTTCGATGATCCGATCCACGTCGTCGGCGGTATGGGCACGCAGGGTGACCACGCCGTCGGCGAGGACGGGAACGTTCAGCGGCCAGGCGGCGTCGGGTCGCACCGTGTCAGCGTAACGGCCTATTCGGACATGTCACGGGCCGACCCGACCGGGTCTCCGTCAGACGTCGAGGGTGCAATCCCCTGCTGCTGCGCTGATGCACGTCTGGATACGTTCACCTTCCACGTGCTCGACGCCCGACCGCAGATCTCGCACGGCCCCCTTGTCGAGCATCACGACGCAACTCTGGCAGATACCCATCCGGCAGCCGAACGGCATGAGCACTCCCGCCTCCTCCCCCGCCTCCAGCAGGGTGGTCGCGCCGTCGACCTCGGTGGAGCGGCCGCCCTTCTTGAACGTCACCGTCCCGCCCTGGGCGCCGGTCGCGCCGCGCTCGAGAGCGAATCGCTCGATGTGCAGGTGGTCGCCGACACCGTCGTGGTCGTACATGTGGGCGAGCGCGTCCAGGAATCCGGCGGGACCACATGCCCAGGTCTGGCGTTCGGCCCAGTCCGGTACCAACTCGGCGAGACGTTCGGGGGTGACCTTGCCGGGCGTGCCGGTGCCACCCGAGCGCGTGTACTGCACGTGCAGATCGATCACGCCGTCGGCGGCCATCTCGGCGAGCTCGTCGGCGAACAGCAGATCGTCGGGGGTGGGCGTGGAGTGCACGAGCCGGATGTCGGTGTGCTGCTTACGATGCCGGATCATCCGCAGCATCGAGATGATCGGCGTGAGACCGCTGCCGGCGGTCGCGAACAGGATCTTCTCGGGCAGCGGATCGGGCAGCACGAACTCGCCCTGCGGTGCGGCCAGCCGGACGACGGCGCCCTCTTGGACGCCGTTGACCAGGTGCGACGACAGGAAGCCCTCGGGCATCGCCTTGACGGTGATCGAAATGGTCTTGTCATCCGGCGCCGAACTCGACCGGTCCACTCCCGGCACCGACGTCAGCGAGTACGACCGCCACGTCCAACGCCCCTCCATCAGCACACCGATGCCGACATACTGGCCCGGGACGTAGTCGAAGGAGAAGCCCCAGCCGGGACGGATGCGGATGGTCGCGGTGTCCTCGGTCTCCCGGGTCACCGAAACGACCTTGCCCCGCAGCTCGCGGGCCGACCACAGCGGATTCGCCAGATGCAGATAGTCGTCCGGCAGCAGCGGCGTGGTGATGCGGGCGAAGGCCGCCCGCGCCCAGTGAGCTCCGCGACTACGCGCCGCCACATCGCGCACCGGCTCCTCGAATCGTTCCAGCCAACTCACAGGCCGTTCACCTCATTTCGCATAACCTACGCTTCCGTAGGTTACGCGACTTTGATCGCATCGCAAACCACCGGCGGCGAGAGTAACGGGGATCTCAGGGGGCCGGGCTCACAGGAGCTCCAGCAGAAAGGGCAACTCCTGAGTCGCATACCAGGCCAGATCGAAGTCCTCGACGTCGCCGACCGCCAATTCGGCGTCCTCGTTGCCGAGGTCGGCCGCGTCGATCACCACCACCGCGGCGCGCACCTTGTCCTCGGCGTCGGCGCCGTCGACGTGCACGGAGGCGATGTCCCGCAGCGGCACCGCGCCGGAGATCTTCACCACCGCATCGTCGAGTTCGGGATGCAGGGTGACACCGTCGACATCGGCGGCCACCACCACACGTCGGGGTGGAAGTCGCGGCGTGTCACCGGGTTTCGTGGTCTCCTCGTCGGCCGTCAGCTCCGCGTCGGCCACCGGGTCACCCGGCTCGGGGGCCTCACCGGCCAGCAGCCGCAACGACGCCCGCGCCGCCTCCCGCATCGCGACCTCGGAGAGCTCCTCGTCGTCGCCGGAGACGAACGACTCACGCAACGCCGGGGTCAGCGCGAAACCGGTGCCACCGATCGCCCGGAACTCCCCCGTCTCGGTGAGCCTCATCAACATGGTGAGCGTCGCCGGTAGATACACCCTCATGGCACCCGTCCTCGCAGTTCGCCTGATCTCATTCGGTCGCCGACAATTCCTCGTACGACTCCATCACGTACTCGGTCATCGCGGGCAGGTCGCGCAGCACACCGCGATCGGCGATGAAGGCGAACTGCAGGTTGTTGCGGTAGTCGATGACGCTGATCGACAACGCCCGCTGCGCCATCAGCGTCGGGATGGCGTACAACTGCGTGACCGGATGGCCCGCGACGTACCGGGCGGCGACCGGTGACACGCCCATGGCCACCGGCACGTTGTAGTTGCGTCGATTGAGGTTGCGGAACGCCCGCGAGCTGAACTCGGGGAACGGAACGACACCCAGTTCGGGGAACAGGGGACGCGGCCCCATCGACAGCCGCCGCGACGACTGCGCATACCGGTTCGCCAAGCCCGCCACCTGCGCCAGTCGCACCGCCGGATTGTCTTCGCCCACCGGCAGATCCGTCACAAAGCTGGGTTTGCCGACGGTGATCCATCGTCCATCGGCGTCGATGCGTCGTTCGATCGACGGATCACGCGCCGAGAGCGGGAGCACCACCCGGACCGTGTCGTCGGTGGCCACGTATTCGTGCAGCGACAACATCCACCGTCGCAACACTCCCGAGATGATCGCGAGCTCGACGTCGTTCACGGTGCAGTCGTAGCGTTCGGCGATCTTCGCGCAGCCGCGACGTGGCACCGACGCCACCGCGAAGATGCGGGTGGAGGTGGTCGCGTTGTTCAGCGGACTCGACGGCGCGGAATCGGTGATCTGCTGCACGATGTCGCCGAAGCGGCGCACCGCGCTCTCGGCGGTCGACCGCAGGTCGGCCACGATCGAGTTCCCGTGGATGACCGACTCGATCAGGTCGCCGGGTCGCGACAGTGCCTCGGCGAGCGCACCGAGTGCCAGCGACGCCGCGCCCGGCGGCGAGCCGGGCATCCACAGGTCCTCCGGGAGCGTCTGTGGTTCGGCGGTCTCGTCGCAGATCGCCTCGCTGATCTCGAGCGCCGACTCACCGTCGACGAGGCAGCGATGGGTCTTGGTGAGGATGGCGAGCCGGCCGTCGGGCAATCCCTCGATCAGGTACATCTCCCACAGCGGCCGGGTCCGGTCGAGTGGGCGCGACATGACCCGCGCGATCAGATCTTGCAGCTGTCCCATGTCACCGGGGCGTGGCAGTCCGGAGCGCCGGATGTGGAAGTTGATGTCGAAGTCCGGGTCGTCGACCCAGACCGGCCGGGCCAGCCCGAGGGTCACCTCCCGGACGACCTGGCGGTAGCGCGGAGCGAGTTGCAGCCGGTTCTCCACCAGGGAGACCAGACGCGAATAGTCCAGCGGCTTGACCGCAGGCACGTCCTCGGTGCTGGTCGTGGTCTCCGACGTGCTCGAACTGCCTGCGCCACCACGCTTTTCCTTGCCCGTGGCGTCGATGATGAGCAGGGCACCGAGTTGGGTCGTCGAACCGGCCTCGTCGAGGAAGTAGAACATCGCGTCGCGCGGGGACAGTCGGTTCGCCACGCAGACGATCCTATGCGCTCGATGCCGCGCCGAGGCCGTGTGGTGCAACCGCCTGCAACCGTTGATCGGGGTCGCTCGCCGGGCGCTCAATAGGCGCATCGGCCCGGAACCGGGCCACTCGACGGTGAGGAGAGCATCATGCGCGCAGCACGCTACTACGACCGGGGTGACATCCGGATCGAGGACATTCCCGAACCCGAGGTCGGGCCGGGCATGGTCGGCATCGATGTCGCGTGGTGCGGCATCTGTGGCACGGACCTGCACGAATACGCCGAAGGCCCGATCTTCATCCCGCCGGCCGGCCATCCGCAGCCGATCAGCAAGGAGAGCGCGCCGATCACCCTCGGGCATGAGATGTCCGGTGTGGTCACGTCCCTCGGATACGGGGTGGACGACCTGGCCGTCGGCGATCACGTCGTCGTCGAGCCGTACATCGTGCATGACGATGTCGACACCGGGCCGGACAGCCTCGACTATCACCTCTCGCCCGACATGAACTTCATCGGACTCGGCGGCTGCGGCGGCGGCCTCGGGGAGAAGATCGCCGTGAAACGTCGGTGGGTGCACAGCATCGCCAAGACCATCCCGCTCGATCAGGCCGCGCTCATCGAACCGCTGTCGGTCGGCTACCACGCTGTGCAGCGCAGCGGCGCGACCGCCGGTGACACCGCGCTGATCACCGGCGCCGGGCCGATCGGCCTGTTGACGGCGGCGGTCTGCAAGGCCGAGGGCATCACGACGATCATCAGCGAACCGAGCTCGTTGCGGCGCCAGAAGGCGGTCGACGCGGGCGTCGGCGACCACATCGTCGATCCGATCTCCGAGGACGTCGTGGCCCGCGTCCACGAGATCACCGGCGGCACGGGAGCCGACGCCGGCTTCGAGTGCACCTCGGTACAGCCCGCTCTCGACACCCTGTTCGACGCGCTGAAGCCGACCGGGGTGCTCGTCGTCGTGTCGATCTGGAGTCACCCGGGTTCGGTGGAGATGCAGAAGCTGGTGCTCAAGGAGATCGACATGCGGGGCACCATCGCATACGTGAACAGCCATCCGGCGGCGATCAAACTCGTCGAGGACGGCAAGGTGGATCTCGCGCCGTTCATCACGGGCCGGATCGGTCTCGACCATCTGATCGACGAAGGCTTCGACACGCTGATCCACCACAACGAGACGGCCGTCAAGATCCTCGTGTCGCCCTCGGGCACCGGGTTGTGACACCGTCAGACCATGGCGAAAGCGACCAGCTGCCAACGGTATTCGACGACCCGCGGTAGCACCGACCGGGCACCGGTGGTCGGTGTGGGGATGCGGCACGGCAACTGCTCGATCCGCCCGGCGAACGCCCTGACCCGCTCGCCGCGCCGGTAGTTCCCGAAGATCTCGGCCGCCCCGGGTCCGCACATCTGCACGTGCACCCGACGGACTCCGGCGGCGGTCGCGGGCGGTGCTGCCACCGACCGTCCCTCACCCATCGCACGAGACAGGGCCACGATCTGCTCGACGACCATCGGCACCACCCGACCGTCGAGCTGTCCGAGGCCACGGCGCCGGTCGAGCACCTCGAGCACGAGGCTGACGGTGGCGATCGCGAACTGCCGGGCCTCGACGGTCGCCGTCGTCAACGCACGTCCGCGGGCGCGGGCCGGAGGCGTGGCGAGCGCCGGTTCGCGCGGTGGCGACGGTATCGCGGGCGGCTCGTAGGGTGGCGCGGGGCGGATCAGAACTCGAGGCGTCTCCATGAGTATCGGACGCAGCGGATGCCGATCCGGTTCCACTTCGACCGGATTTGCTTCGAATGTGTCAGCGACGGCGCTTCTTGATTTTCGGGGGCTTGACCCGGTCGGCCTTGGCGCTGTCGCGGGCGGCCGCACGACGCTCCCGACGGGTCGCCGAGACCAGCGCGGGGTCCTCGAGTTCCTCCTCGGTGGAGTGCACCTCGGTGCCGCCGCCTTCGGCCGGTCCGGAGTAGGTCATCGGGACGTCGGAGGATTCCTCGACACCGACCGCGCGCAGGGCGGCGGGCACCTCCTGCTTCTCCTCGACGGCCGGCTGGGTGGACGGGGTCGCCCCATTCGACTGCTGCTGCGCCGCACTCGCGGCCGCGGCCACCTGGGCCAGTGACGGCACCGGCGGCGGCACGGGGGTCGCGGGTTCGGTCTGCACCTGCACGTTGTAGAGGAAGCCGAGAGCCTCCTCCTTGAGGGCGTCGAGCATGCCGTTGAACATGTCGAAGCCTTCGCGCTGATATTCGACGACCGGGTCGCGCTGTGCCATCGACCGCAAGTGGATGCCCTCGCGAAGGTAGTCCATCTCGTACAGGTGGTCCTGCCACTTGCGGTCGAGCACGGTCAGCATGATGGTGCGCTCGAGCTGTCGCATCGCACCCTCGCCGGCGATGCCCTCGATCTCGGTTTCCCGCTTCTCGTACGCCGTGTGCGCGTCGCCGAGGAGGATCTCCTTGAGTTCCTCGGCGCTGACGTCGTCACGTTCGCCGTATTCGTTCTCGCCCACAACCTCTTTGGGGTCGAGGTCGATCGGATAGAGCGTGCGCAGCGCGGTCCACAGCTGGTCGAGATCCCAGTCCTCGGCGTAGCCCTCTGCGGTCGCGCCGTCGACGTAGGCACCCACGACGTCGTCGATCATGGTCTGGACCTGCTCACGATGGTCCTCGCCCTCGAGGATGCGGCGGCGCTCACCGTAGATGACCTTGCGCTGCTCGTTCATCACCTCGTCGTACTTGAGGACGTTCTTGCGGATCTCGAAGTTCTGCTGCTCGACCTGGGTCTGCGCGCTGCGGATGGCCTTACTGACCATCTTCGCCTCGATCGGGACATCGTCGGGCAGGTTGACGCGGTTCATGATCGTCTCGAGCGCCGCGCCGTTGAAGCGCCGCATGAGTTCGTCGCCGAGCGACAGGTAGAACCGCGATTCACCCGGGTCGCCCTGACGGCCGGAACGACCGCGCAGCTGGTTGTCGATGCGCCGGGACTCGTGGCGTTCGGTGCCGAGCACGTAGAGGCCACCGGCCTCCTTGACGGCTTCGGCCTGCTCGGCCGCGTCGGCGCGGGCGGTCTCGATGGCCTCGGGCCACGCCTCTTCGTACTGTTCGGGCGTGTGCACCGGGTCGAGACCGGCCTTGCGCAGACGGGTGTCGGCGATGACGTCGGCGTTGCCGCCGAGCACCACGTCGGTTCCGCGGCCGGCCATGTTGGTGGCGACGGTGACCGCGCCGAGGCGCCCGGCCTCGGCGATGATCTGCGCTTCCTGTTCGTGGAACTTGGCGTTGAGCACGCTGTGCGGGATGCCCCGGCGCTCGAGCTGGCGCGACAGGTACTCCGACCGCTCGACACTGGTGGTGCCGATCAGGACCGGCTGGCCCTGCTCGTGCCGCTCGGTGATGTCGTCGGCGACCGCGTCGAACTTGGCCTCTTCGGTCTTGTAGATGAGGTCGGTCTGATCCTTGCGGATCATCGGCTTGTTCGTCGGGATCGGCAGGACGCCCAGCTTGTAGATCTGGTCGAACTCGGCGGCCTCGGTCTCGGCGGTACCGGTCATGCCGGCGAGCTTGTCGTACAGGCGGAAGTAGTTCTGCAGCGTGATCGTGGCGAGCGTCTGGTTCTCGGCCTTGATCTCGACGTGTTCCTTCGCCTCGATCGCCTGATGCAGACCCTCGTTGAAGCGGCGTCCGTCGAGCACACGACCGGTGAACTCGTCGACGATCAGGACCTCGCCGTTGCGGACGATGTAGTCCTTGTCGCGGTGGAAGAGTTCCTTGACCTTGATCGAGTTGTTGAGGTAGCTCACCAGCGGCGAGTTGGCGGCCTCGTAGAGGTTGTCGATGCCGAGTTGGTCCTCCACGAACTCGACGCCGGCCTCGTGCACACCGATCGTCTTCTTCTTGATGTCGACCTCGTAATGCACATCTTTTTCCAAAAGCGGTGCGATACGGGCGAATTCGGTGTACCACTTGCTCGATCCCTCGGCCGGGCCGGAGATGATCAGCGGGGTGCGGGCCTCGTCGACGAGGATGGAGTCGACCTCGTCGACGATGGCGAAGTTGTGGCCGCGCTGCACCAGTTCGGGCAGGGAATGCGCCATGTTGTCGCGCAGGTAGTCGAAGCCGAACTCGTTGTTGGTGCCGTAGGTGATGTCGGCGGCGTAGGCCGCGCGGCGCGCCTCCGGGTTCATCCCGGTGAGGATGACGTCGGTGGTCAGACCGAGGAACCGGTGGACACGGCCCATCCATTCGGAGTCACGTTTGGCCAGGTAGTCGTTGACGGTGACGACATGCACGCCGTCGCCGGCGAGTGCGTTCAGGTAGGCGGGAAGCACACAGGTCAGGGTCTTGCCCTCACCGGTCTTCATCTCGGCGATGTTGCCGTAGTGCAGCGCCGCGCCACCCATGATCTGGACGTGGAAGTGCTTCTGCTCGAGCACCCGCCACGCGGCCTCACGTGCGACGGCAAACGCCTCGGGCAACAGTTCGTCGAGCGACGCGCCGTCGGCGAGCTGCTCCTTGAACTCGTCGGTCTTGGCGCGCAGTTCGGCGTCGGTCAGCGCCTCGATCTCGTCGGAGAGTGTCTCGACGTGCGACGCAATCGCATCGAGTCGTTTGACCATTCGGCCTTCACCGATGCGCAGCAGCTTGTTCAGCACGGTCGATCGAGTCCCTCACTCATGTCGGTAACACGGCAGAATCCGGCCCGCGATTGCTCACAGGCCGGATCCCATGGTACCGACGTCGCCTGAACACAAGCTGATCGGCGTGCGTCCGCGTCGAAGTCATGGACGCGGGCGATCGTCAGGCGAGGCGGATCAGTCCGTAGTCGAAGGCGTGGCGCCGGTAGACGACGGACGGCTTGTCGGTTTCCTTGTCGTGGAAGAGGAAGAAATCGTGCCCGACGAGTTCCATCTCGTAGAGCGCGTCATCCACCGACATCGGCACCGCGTCGTGCTCCTTGATGCGCACGATCTTGCCGGGTTCGTGCGGCTCGACACCGTCGTCCCAGCTCCGCTCGGAGGACGTGGCGCCCGTGACGGGCTCCACGCTGACCTGGTTGGTCTTCAGCGGCGGCGCCCCCACCTCGGTGGCCTCGGCCACCGAGAGCGGCCTGCGGTTGCCGTAGGAGACCCGGCGGCGGTCCTTCACCCGGCGCAGTCGCGACTCGAGCTTGTCGACGGCGGACTCGAGCGCCGCGTAGAAGTTCTCGCCATGTGCCACCGCACGGGCCTTGGGGCCCTTGCCGATCGCGGTGATCTCCACCGTTTGACAGACCTTGGATTGCCGGCGGTTGCGTTCGTGATTCAGCTCGACGTCGAAGCGAAAAATGGTGGGATCGTACCGCTCGAGTCGGGCGAGCTTGTCGCCGACGTAAATGCGGTAGTGGTCGGGGATCTCGACGTTGCGGCCGCTGTAATCGACCTTCGCGTTGGGTTCGGCAGGTTCGGCGTTCTCCTCGGTGCCCGCGGGACGGACAAAGGCGAAATCGGGATTGAAGGCATCGTCGACGGAGTCCTGCGATGCGTCGACCGCGTCGGCGCGGGGTTCTCCGACCTTCGACTCACGATGGCCCTTGCGATGGATGACTGTTGACATTCAACTACCTCCTTCAGTTGCTCCCGACCGGCCGCGCGCCGTCAGTGCAGCCACCCGGATCGGCCCACCGGTACAGGCGGCAGAATGCCGCTGTGGGCGACGTCGCCGTCGAACGCAGGAGATGCCGGGAAGTGTGCCGCGAAAGCCCGCACATCGTGGCCTGCCTGTAGCAACGCTGCAGATCCGTTGTCGCGCTGATGATCTCGTAGTCGAATCGGGAATCGTGTGTATGCCAGCCGACGGCTGGCACTCAGGTGTAGGGGGCCTCACCTCCCTGGAAAGCTGGCGGCTACCTGCTATGCCTTCGACCGTAGCCGGAAGTTCGCCTGCAAGCCATGTTTCCACGCAAGGTGACGCGGATTCATTCGGATGTGGGGACCGAAGTCCCGACCCGGGCGTCCACAGGTCCCGTCGTCACCTGTGGACGGTGTCGGCCGGCGGGGCGTCAGGCCGTGACACCATCCGGATGTGACCGCGTGGCGTCGTTCCGGCTGGGCGGCGTCGAGGGCGGCCGAGGTCGTTCGTTCGGGCTCTGATCTGGTGATTCCGATCGTGTGCGGCGGCTGCGATCGGCCGGGTTCATCGTGGTGCGCCGACTGTGCCGCGGCACTCGCCGACGACCCGATCGCGTTGTCGCCGCGCGTCGAGGTCGGGGTGCCGGTGTGGGCGCTGGGACGTTACCGCGGCCCGCACCGGACGGCGCTGATCGCGATGAAGGAACACGGCCGACGCGACCTCACCACGCCGCTCGGGCGGGGGCTGGCCCGGGGTGTGGTCATGCTGGCGCAATGGGGAGAGCTGCCCGACACGCACAGTCTCGCACTCGTGCCGGCACCGACACGTCCGTCGTCGGCGCGGCGCCGCGGCGGTGATCCGGTGACCGCGATGGCGCAGACCGTCGCGCGTCTGCTCGGACCCCGCGTACACGTCGCTCCCCTGCTCGTCACCTCGTCGTGGTCGCGCGATTCGGCCGGCCTCGACGCGCGGAGCCGCGCACAGAACCTGTCGGGTGCGGTTCACCTGAAGGAGCGCAGGCACACCGACCGCGCCGTCGCGGCCGGGGTGATCCTCGTCGACGACGTGCTGACCACCGGCGCGACGGCCGCCGAATCGGTGCGGGTGCTGGCCGGCGCGGGTGTGCGGGTGGCCGCGACACTCGTCGTCGCCGGGGCGTGAACGCGTCAGGGCAGGACCGGGATCGTGTCCGGCGACATCGCCGACTCGACCTCGGTCCAGTACTGGTCGGGTTGCCCGTTGGTGCTTCCGAGTCGCAACACACCGCGGGTGTCCCCGGCGTAGACGGTGTTCTGGTCGGCGACCACGGCGCGCACCGGCGGCGAGAGGTTACCGCTGAGCAGACCCACCGCCGGCGTGCCGTTGATGGACAGTTGCACGACAGGCGATTCGACGGCGTCACGGGCGATCATCAGGGTCGTCGGCGACGCCCAGTCCAGCGAGACGGCCCGGTTCCCGATGTTGTAGGCGGCGATGCGCGGGCTGGTCAGTGTCACGCCGCCTTCGGCGTTCGTCGACACCACGGCGAACACCACCTGGCCGCCGACGATCATCGCCACGCGCACCCCGTCGGGACAGATCTGCAGTTCGGTGATCGGGCCGCGCACCACGGTGGCGACCGATGAGGCGTCGACCGTGGTGACTCGTTGGCCGTTGTCGGATTCGTCGCGCACCCACTGGATGGGCCGACCGTCCACGACGGCCCACATGGTGTTGCTGTCGACGCCGAACGACGGGCGGGTCAGGGTGTCCCCGGAAATCATGGTGGCCGGTTCGGTCCCGTAGGGACCGACCACCAGGTCGAGGGCCGGGCCGGGACCGACGTGCGCGAGCGCCGCCGCGACCCGCTGCCCGTCCGGGGAGATGTCCGCCGACCGCACCGCCCGGCTGGTCCCCAACGAGCCACCGACCGGGGCCGTGCCGGAATCGGTGACCTTCAGCAGCGCGCCCGAACGGATGATGTTGAGCCCGACGTCGGTGGCCGGCACCGCCGTCGGGTCGAAGGCCTTGACGTCGGCGACCTGCCATCCGGATGCCCGTTCCGGGACGAGCGGACCACCGTCGGCGTTGATGAAGTACGGTCCGCCGATGTCGGCGGCGTCGAGCGTCCAGATGATCTGAGCGGCAAGGGCGGTCCGTTCCCGCACCGGGCTGGAGCCGATTCCGGTGAGTTCGATCCGCACCCCGCCTCCGGGCAGGGCCGTGACCGGACCGCGGAGTGCGGACCCGTTCGGGAAGGCGCTGTCCACCGAGCCGTTGAGTTCGACGGACGGTCCGGCGATCAGATGGTCGATGAGGACCGTCGGTTCGGTGTCCTTGCCCGCGTAGAGCCACCGCGGGTCGGCGACGAGCCGCTGCATGTTGCGGTCGGTGAAGTAGAGCGTCACCGACCGGTAGGTCGCGTCGAACTGCCGCCGGTCGATCATCGTGCCGTTCGGTAGCGGCCCGTCGATGCGCCACTGGTCGCCGCTCTTGACCAGCGACAGCGACGTCTCGACCCGCCCGGTGGCGGGCAGCAGCTGCCCGTCGGACTTCAGCGTGCCGACGTTGTCGCCGATCAGTCGCAGCCGCACCGCCTGCTCGCTGCGCTGGTCCACGAAGACGTTGATCTCGTCGACCACCACCATGTCGCCGCGGTCGTCCCATTGCTCCGACGACGCGTTTGTCAGGAAGTTGCGCGCCGCGCGGTGACCCGAGTCGGGGTCGGCGGTGGCCTTGAGAAACGCGCGCACCAGCGATTCCGGGTCCATGTCGGCCTGCGGGGTGGGGATCGCGTTGGTGGGTCCCGTCCGCGCGAAGGCCGTGATCGGTTGAGGCGACGAGCTGTCGGGGATCGAGCTGCACGCGGCCAGCGCCAGGGCGACCAGGGCGACCACCACACCGAACAGGCGCCGCGCCGCCGGTTCACGCGGTGCCACCGCCACCTCCCTGGGCGTGGACGGACGGCTTCGGACTTCCGCCGACAGGTTTGAGCGGCAGCGGACTGCCCAGCACCTTGTGGCCGCGCACCAGCGGCAGGGTCAGGCGGAAACACGCGCCCTTGCCCGGCTCTCCCCACGCCTCCAGACGCCCCTGGTGCAGGCGCGCGTCCTCGATGCTGATCGCCAGCCCGAGACCGGTACCGCCCGACCGTCGGAACCGGGACGGATCCGATCGCCAGAACCGGTTGAACACGAGCTTCTCCTCGCCGGGCCGCAACCCGATGCCCTGATCGCGCACCGTGATGGCGACCGCATCCCCGTCCGACCGCATGGTGAGGGTGACGGGTTTGCGTTCGCCGTGGTCGATGGCGTTGGCCAGCAGGTTGCGCAGAATCCGCTCGACCCTGCGCGGATCGATCTCCGCGATGACCGGCTCGGTCGGCAGGTCGAGAACCAGCTCGGTGCCCGTCTCCTCGGCCAGATGCCGGACCGTGGCCAGCGCACCGTCGACCGGGATCGCCATGTCCATGCGCTCGGCGGCGAGCTCGGCCATACCCGCGTCGTGGCGCGAGATCTCCAGGAGCTCGTTGAGCAGCGTCTCGAACCGGTCAAGTTCCTTGTCGAGCAGCTCCACCGACCGCTTGCGCACGGGGTCGAGCTCGTCGCGGCCCTCGTAGAGCACATCGCTGGCCATCCGCACGGTGGTCAGTGGGGTGCGCAGCTCGTGACTGACATCGGACGTGAACTGCCGCTGCAGACCGCCGAACTCCTCGAGATGGGTGATCTGTTTCGACAGGCTCTCGGCCATGTCGTTGAAGGACATGGCCAGGCGCGCCATGTCGTCCTCGCCGCGCACCGGCATGCGTTCCTTCAGTCGGCCGTCGGCGAAGCGCACCGCGATCCGCGACGCCGAACGCACCGGCAGCACCACCTGCCGGGTCACCAGCCAGGCGATCGCCGCGAGCAGTCCGAGCAGCACCACGCCGCCGGTGAGCAGGGTGCCGCGCACCACGTCGACGGTGTTCTGTTCGCTGGTCAGGGGAAAGATCAGGTACAGCTCGAGGCCGGGCACCGAGGAGTTGGTGGGGGTGCCGATAACCAGGGCCGGGTCGTGACCGCCGGACTGGTTGGGGATCGACGCGTACTGGTAGGCGACCTGCCCGCCCTGCACCATGTCGCGCAGGTTGTCGGGCACCTCCGACGTCGGACCGATCCCGCTGCCGTTGCCGTCGTCCCCGGCGCCCGGCACCATCAGGACGGTGTCGAACGTGCCGACCGTGCCGGCGTTGTCGCTGGCGTCCACATCCCGGTCGGTGAGCAGCGAGCGCGTCTGCCGCAGCCGATTCTGCACAGACATGTTGCCGTCACTGCTGGACAGGTCGCGTTCGACCGCGACCCGGGCCCGCTCCACCTCTTCGGTGGCGGCCGCGAGTTTGACGTCGAGCAGCCGGTCGGTGATCTGGCTGGTGAGCACGAACCCGAGGACCAAGATCACCACGAACGACAGCACAAGTGTCGAGACGACGATCCGCAGTTGCAGGGATCGTCGCCAGATGTGACCGAGACTGCGGCCGACGCCGCTGAGGTTTCGGCTGATCCGCCCCAGGGTGCTGTTGACGCGCCGCCGGGGCCGGCCGATCACGGCGGGCCGGCCTTGTAGCCGACCCCCCTCACCGTCAGCACGACTTCTGGGTTCTCGGGGTCG
Organism: Gordonia sp. NPDC003424; assembly: GCF_053588655.1. Classification (NCBI taxonomy): domain Bacteria; kingdom Bacillati; phylum Actinomycetota; class Actinomycetes; order Mycobacteriales; family Gordoniaceae; genus Gordonia; species Gordonia sp. NPDC003424. The sequence continues at coordinate 2,249 of NZ_JBSFQJ010000033.1, read as the reverse complement.
GTCTCGACCTTCGCGCGCAGACGCTGGACATGCACGTTCACGAGTCTAGTGTCCGCGGGGTGGCGGTAACCCCACACCTGTTCGAGCAGCACATCGCGGGTGAATACCTGGCGCGGCTTGCGCGCCAGCGCGACCAGCAGATCGAACTCCAGGGGGGTCAGCGAGATCGGCACCCCGTCGCGGGTGACCTTGTGGGCCGGGACGTCGATCTCGACCGGGCCGATGGACAGCAGCTCCGCCGGCTCGTCGTCGGTGCGACGCAGCCGGGCGCGCACCCGGGCGACGAGTTCCTTCGGCTTGAACGGCTTGACCATATAGTCGTCGGCACCGGATTCGAGGCCGAGGACGACGTCGACGGTGTCGGATTTGGCGGTCAGCATCACGATCGGAACCCCGGAGTCCGCGCGCAGCACCCGGCAGACGTCGATGCCGTTCATCCCCGGCAGCATCAGGTCGAGGAGGACCAGGTCGGGCCGGATCTCCCGGACCGCGGTGAGCGCCTGCGTCCCGTCCCCCACCACGAACGGTTCGAAACCCTCACCCCGCAGCACGATGGTCAGCATCTCGGCGAGCGCGGCGTCGTCGTCGACGACGAGGATGCGAGGCTTCATGTTCTCAATGGTGACACTTTCGTGACCGAACCCGGCATGCGACGCGCCGGATCATCGACACGCACCCATTACGATCGCCCACGTGGGCCAACTCATTGCCGTCGAAGGGCTCGACGGCGCAGGGAAGAACACCCTGGTGAACGCGCTCGTCAAGCAATGGGAATCCGCCGGACTCCGGGTGTGGACGATCACCTTCCCCCGCTACGGCGAGTCCCTGACCGCCGATCTGGCGGCCGAGGCATTGCACGGCGAACACGGGGATCTGGCCGACAGCGTCTACGGGATGGCACTGATGTTCGCCCTGGATCGGGCGGGGGCGAACGCCGAGATCCGCGCTGCGCTCGCCGCGCACGACATCGTGCTGCTCGACCGCTATGTGGCGTCGAACGCCGCGTACAACGCCGCCCGCCTGGGCCAGGACGCGAGCGGCGAGATGGTGCGCTGGGTGGCCGATCTCGAGTTCGGCCGACTGGGGCTTCCGGTGCCCGATCGCCATGTGCTACTGGGGGTGCCGGCCGAGGTCGCGATGAGCCGGGCGACACACCGGGCCGCGACCGACCACTCGCGGCCACGCGATCGTTATGAACGCGACCAGGATCTGCAACACCGCGTCGATGCGGTCTATCGCCAACTGGCACAAGCGAATTGGATGTCAGACTGGCTGACCACCGACGCCACGGACGCTGTCGAACTCGCCGGGCGGCTGTCGGTTGAATGACGGCCCCCGCCGGTCGCTTCCGCCAGTGCGTAACCTGACAGCACCACCTCGCACGAAGGACCACCACGCATGACCTTCCCGCCCCCCGGGCACTTTCCGCCGCCCCCGACGGGGCCCGGGCAGCCCGGGTATCCGCAACAGCCGTATGGGCCGGGTCCCTACCCGATGGGACCGGCGCCGTTCGGGCCCCAGCCACCGCGCCGGCCGCGCGGGACCGGCCGCCTGGTTGCCGTGGGTGTGCTGTCGGCGGTGGTGATCTTCGCGCTGCTGGTGCTCGTCGGGTATGCGATGGACACCTCCGACGACGACACCGTCGCCACACCGACGACCGGGCCGTCGACGTCCGGGGTGGTGCCGCCGACGACCGCGCCCGACGGCACCGCGTCGAACGGCAGCGAGGCCGACCTGGCCGGCATCCGTGCGGCGATGCAGAAGTTCGTGGACGCGGTCAACGCCCGCAACGTGCAGCAGATCCAGGCCGCGGTGTGCACTCAGGTCCGGCCGCAGGTGATCAAGCCGGTCGACATCACCGGCAACGTCGTCTTCGAGGGCCTCGGAAAGGTCACTGTCACCGGTGATTCCGCGCAGTCGCAGGTCATCACCCACCTCGAGGTCGGTGCTCGCCGGTCCACCTCCAAGCAGGAGGACGAGAGCTTCGTCCGCGAGAACGGCACCTGGTTCGTGTGCCCCGGTGCCGAGCCGGACATCGGTACATAAGCCCCGAAAGCCGACGTCCCAACGTGCCCAGGACGAACGTTGAGTGGGCGCCGTTTTCGGTCGAGTGGGCGCTGCCCGCCACGTGGCAGTACCCAGTCGACGAAATTCCGGTAGGTGTCAAGCTCTGGTGAGTCACTCAGGGGGTTTTGGTCAGGCAGCTTTCTCAGAGGTTGCCTGTGATGGTGGTGGGGTGGTGGGTTCGT
>NZ_JBSFQJ010000032.1:0-36405 GCF_053588655.1 Gordonia sp. NPDC003424 | reverse complement strand
CCCGCGAGCTTGCGAGCGAGCGCATCGAGATCAACGGTGAACGAGATCTCGATGCGGACCCTCGCAAGCTCGGGGCCTTACTCGATCAGCGGGGTGCGGCGACTCTTCGAGTCAGCGACCGAGCTCGATCAGCGGAAAGGTCAACCGACGCTGCTGATGATCACCTTCAACGCGTGCTCGTCGGCGGCATTGCCGAAGGTATCGTAGGCCTCCTCGAACTGGTCGAAGGTGAACCGGTGGGTGACAAACCTTTCCGGCGCGATGGTGCCCGCGCGGGTCTGGTCGAGCAGCTCCGGCGCGGTGGTGGCGTTCACCAGCCCGGTGGTGATGGTGAGGTTGTTGATCCAGTCCCGTTCGAGCGGGAACTCGACACTCTCGCCATGCACGCCGACATTCGCGACATGCCCGCCCGGCCGCACGCTGCCGAGTGCGGTGAGGAAGGTCGCGGGGAGGCCGACCGCCTCGATCGCGACGTCGACGCCCAATCCGTTGCGGCTCAGCTTTTTCAACTCCTCGACAAGGTCTCCCCCGGCGCCGACGTCGATGGTGTCGGTCGCGCCGAACTCGCGCGATTGTTCGAGACGGAACTTGTTGCCGTCCACGGCGATCACCTTCGACGCACCAGCGGCGGCCGCGGTCATCACCGCCGCCAGACCCACCGGCCCGACACCGACGACCGCGACGACATCCCCCTCCTTGACCGCTCCGTTGAGCACCCCGATCTCGTAGCCGGTGGGCAGGATGTCGCTGAGCATGGCGCCCTGCTCGGCGGTCACGCCGTCGGGCAGCGGGATGAGTCCGTTGTCGGCGAAAGGAACTCGCACGAACTCGGCCTGGGTGCCGTCGATGAGGTGCCCGAAGATCCAGCCGATCCCGCCGACGGTCTGGCAGTGCGCGGTCATCCCTGACGCACAGTATTCGCAGGTACCGCATTTGGTGATGCACGAGATGATGACGCGATCGCCGACCGCGACCTTGGTGCATTCCGGCCCCACCTCGGTCACCACGCCGACACCCTCGTGACCGAGGATCCGCCCATCAGTGACCGCCGGCACGTCACCCTTGAGGATGTGTAGATCCGTGCCGCAGATGGTGGTGGTCTCCACCTTCACGATTGCGTCGGTCGGGTCCTGGATCGTCGGGTCGGGTACGTCTTCCCAGCTCTTGTTGCCGGGCCCGTGATACACCAGTGCTTTCATTGCTCTGCCTCCGTTCAGCCACAGGTACCGCTGACGGTAGGTCGATCGACGGTCCGTAACCGTCTCAGCGTGAGAACTTGCCAGACCGACGGGTTCTCAGGGCGTCCAAATGCGCCAACCCGATGTGCGGCGCCGCGTGACCGAAATCCAGGAGCTCCGGATCGATGGCCAGGTTCGTCCCCATGTGAATGAAGTCGACACACACATCAACACAGCGGGACCGATCACTCACCCAGCGCTACGTCCAACCGATCCACGAACTCGACCTGCGCCACATTCAGCTTCACCCGCGCGGCGTCGGCAGCGAACCACTCCGCCCGGTCGATCTCCGGGAAGCTCTGCATCCGCCCGGACTTCGGCGGCCACACCATCTCGAACGTGTTGCTGACCACCGTCGTCGCATCCAGGTCGCCTTCGACGGCGAACGCGGTGACCACCTTGCCACTCTTGAGGGTGACTTCGCCGAGTTCGATCACCGGGCCGTCCGGTGCGGGTGAACCGATCTCCTCGGCGAACTCACGGCGCGCGGCGGCCAGCAGGTCCTCGTCGGGTTCGACCAGACCCTTCGGCAGGGTCCACGAGCCGTCGTCTTTGCGGGCCCACAATGGGCCGCCCGGGTGCGCGATGAGTACCTCGAGTGCGGTGCCGTGTCGTCGATAGAGGAGCAGGCCGGCGCTGCGGCTCGATTTCGAAGCCATGCCGACCATTGTCGGACACACCGTGCGACTTCGTCCGCGGGGTCTTGACGCTTCCGCGGGAAAATCACCGCCGAGCAACGAAAACCCCGCGGAAGAACTCCGGGAACTCGGCCACCGCCGGTTGGAAACATCCTCGTCACACGCACAAGCCCTCGCGGAAATCTGAACCTCGTAAACACGACATTCATGGCGGTTCTCGACACGATCAGGCATGGCAAGACCACTCCGCACCCGGTGGACGAAATACCACCGCTGACCAAACTCCTGCCGCTCGGCATCCAGCACGTGCTGGCGATGTATGCCGGCGCGGTCGCGGTGCCGCTGATCGTCGGTGGCGCCATGGTCAGTGTCGGACAGCTGGAGCAGGGCGACATCGTTCACCTGATCATGGCCGACCTGTTCGTCGCGGGTATCGCCACGATCCTGCAGGCGGTCGGCTTCTGGCGGTTCGGTGTGCGCCTGCCGCTGATGCAGGGCGTCACGTTCGCCGCGGTCGGCCCGATGATCACCATCGGAACCGCCCACGGGATCACCGCGATCTACGGCTCGGTGATCGCCTGCGGTCTGTTCATGATTCTGGCGGCACCCATCGTCGGGAAACTGATCAGGTTCTTCCCACCTCTGGTCACCGGCACGATCATCCTGATCATCGGCGTCTCGCTGATGCGCGTCGCGGCCGGCTGGTTCGGCGGCGGCACCGCCACCGGTGAGGACTTCGGCGCACCCAAGGCCATCGCGTTCGGCTTCCTGACGCTCGCCATCATCATCGCGCTGGAACGGTTCGCGCCCGAAGCGATCAAGCGGGTGTCAGTGCTGATCGGCTTGGTCATCGGAACGCTGATCTCCATCCCGTTCGGCATGACCAACTGGGACGCGGTCGGTGAGAATCCGTGGATCGGCATCCCGCACCCGTTCCAGTTCGGCACCCCGACCTTCGAGCTCAGCTCGATCATCTCGATGATCATCGTCGCGCTGGTCATCATGACCGAGACGACCGGCGACATCGTCGCAGTCGGCGAGATCGTCGACAAGAAGATCACCCCGCAGAAGCTGGCCGACGGCATGCGCGCCGACGGCCTCGGCACCGTGCTCGGCGGCGTGTTCAACACCTTCCCGTACACCGCGTTCGCGCAGAACGTCGGCCTGGTGGCGATCACCGGCGTCAAGACGCGCCACGTCGCGACCTGCGCCGGCGGCATCCTGGTGCTGCTGGGTCTGCTCCCGAAAATGGCCGCGGTCATCGAAGGCATCCCGCTGCCGGTGCTCGGCGGCGCCGGGGTGGCACTGTTCGGCATGGTCGCGGCGAGCGGCGTACGGACGCTGAGCAAGGTGAAGTTCAACAACACCAACGTCCTCGTGGTGGCGATCTCGGTGGGCGTCGCGATGCTCACCGAATCGAAGCTCTACTTCACCGACCGCAGCCTCGGTGACTCCCCTGTCAACGTCTCGTTGGACCTGTATCACCAGTTCCCCGACTGGTTCCAGACGATCTTCCACTCGGGCATCTCGGCCGGCGCGCTGACTGCGATCGTGCTCAACCTGCTGCTCAACACCAAGAGCACGTCCCCCGATCCCGTCGACTACCACAACACCGGTGAGATCGAAGTGGTCACCAAGGACGGGCTGGGACTGTCCGGGGCCGACGCCATGCGCACCGCCGCCTTCGACCCGCGCGACGCCCTGGCCGCCGCCGATCCCGACACCCCGCCGGACACCCTGCGGTATCTGGCCGAACACGACCCGGATCTGCACGCGTTCATCGTGACCAACCCGGCGGCGCCGAAAGACCTCTGCGAGCAGATCAAGGCTCTCGGCGACCCGAAGGTGTTGCGGCTGTTCGAGACCTGGGACGGCTACACCGAGGGCAAGTTCTCGACGCGGGGTTCGTGACGGCGCGCGTCGTATCAGCCCTTGACGTAGGCGAGTTTCTCGGCGACCAGGCCGTCGCGGACGGTGAACAGATCCACCCCGCGGACCTCGCCGGATTCATCACCGCCCCAGGAGAATCGCCAGCGGACCACGACGCGGTCGGCCAATGCGAACTGCTCTTCGGTCTCGAACAGCGGATCGGTCGCGCCGGCGAAGAACTCGGCCCACGCCGCCCGCACCTGCTCCTGTCCCTGGTAGCGACGACCGGTCGGCGGCGCGGTCGACTCGAAGACGCAGTCGTCGGTCATCAGCGCCATCACGCCGTCGACGTCGCCGCGCCCGAACGCCTCGTTGAATGCGTCCACGGTGGCCGTCGCGGGGTCGGCCGCGATCGCGGAGCCGGTCATCTCGATCATCCCTTCGCGTAGTTGCTGGCGCCGTAGAAATCGACCACGACGACGGGTTCGTCGCCGACGACCCACGCGTCGTGACCAGACGGCAACGACGTGAACTGACCTGCCGTGGCATCGAATTCGGTGCCGTCGGCCATCACGATGTGCAGCGTCCCCGACACGTGGTACTGGTAGTGCGGCGCTTCGCAGAGCTCGGTCCCGGCGATCGGCTTCACGTCATTGGACCACCGCCACCCCGGCTGCAGGATCAGTCGGCCGAGGTCGTCGCCGCCGACGGTCAACACCTCCATGCACCCGTGGTCGAAGGAGCGCACCTCGTCCGGATGGGCGAAGTCCCGGTGCTCTGTGCGTTGATGTGTCGCGGTCATGATTCCTCCTGGTGGTTGGTTGTCCCTCGACGGTAGAAACCGGCCCTTGCGGTTTCCTTGCAGGCGGCGGATCATCTTGGGCCATGACCGGCAGCACGCCTGCCGAGCCAAGTGTCGAGTTCCGACTCTTCGGTCGCTTTGTCGTGCTCGTCAACGGCGCCGAGGTGGCGTCTGCCGACTTCGGCGGGCGGAAGGGCCGCCGACTCCTCCGCATCCTGTTGACCCGGCATCCGGCGCACATCAGCACCGACGCACTCACCGAACTGCTCTGGCCGGGTGCCGGCCCCCGCGACCCGTCGGCGAACATCGCCGTCCTGGTCGCCCGGGCACGCCGCGCGGTGGGGCGCCGGGACCTCGTCGTCTCGGGTGACAACGGCTACCGCATGGGCCTCCCGGACAGCGAATATCGGCTCGACACAGCAGAATTCGTCGATCTCGTGACGGCGGTACGAACCTCCGAGGCCAACCTCGCGCTGTCGGCCTACCGCACCGCTCTCGATCTGTGGTGTGGGGAGCCCCTCGTCGAAGACCAGTACGACGAGTGGGCGGCCGAGTATCGGGACATGTTGCGGCGGCACCGGATCGAGGCTCTCGAACGCGGTGCCGCCCTGTGCCTGCAGGAGTCGGACACGGCTCAGGCCGTCGAATGGTCGCTGACCGCATTCGACGACGACCCACTGCGCGAGAGCGCCGCCGTGCTGGCGATGAAGTCGCTGGCGGCACACGGGGATCCGGGCCGTGCACTGGTCGTCTACGATCGCCTGCGGCGTGGCCTCGCCGACGAACTGGGCGTCCGGCCGAGTTCCGCCGCGGTCGAGGAGTTCGAGCGCCTGTTGCGCTCGGGTGCCGGATCCACGACGCCGGAGGCCGGCTCATCGACTCCGGGCGCGAGCGGCAACCTCACTGCGGGGCAGACTCTTTCACCGCTTCGGTTTGTCGGACGCGATTCCGAGCTCACGCGACTGCGATCCCTGATCCAGATGCCCGGCGCGGTGGCCACGGTGGCCGGGCATTCGGGTACCGGCAAGTCCCGGCTCGCCGCAGTGCTGTGCGACGGCACCGAAGCGGTGCGTGTGCGGTGCTTCGCCGCCCAGCGAGACGACGTCTGGAGCACCGCCGGACTGTTGATCCGCGAGTTGCTCCCCCTGACGCCGGGCGTGATCGACGATCTCGCGGCGCCGCTGCGCGGGGCGCTCGCGACGCTGGTCCCCGACCTCGTCGAGGACGACCATCGCGCGGTCGATGCCGAGACGATGCGAGCGCTGATCGTGGAATTGTTCACCCGGTTGATCGCCGCGGCACCGATCGCGGTCGTCGTCCTCGACGACATCCAATGGTGCGACGAGTCGAGTCTGTCGACCGTGTCTGTCGCTGTGCGCCGGGCCTCGGGGCCGGCGCTCGTCCTGGTCTACCGCAGCGAAGAGGTGTACCCCGGCACGACGCGACACGCCGCACTCACGGCGCTGGCCCCGGATCTGCGGCTGACCCTCGGCGGACTCGACACCGCGGCGGTCCGTGGAGTCATCGCCGACACGGTCGCGGCCGACATCCTGGTCGAGAACACCGACCGTTCCCCCATGGCGATCACCGAAGCGGTACGTGCCCTCTCGGCCACGGGACTGTTGCACGCCGACAGCGAGGGCCGGTGGCGCGCCCCGGAGGTCAGCGCGGATCAACTACGGCGCGCCGCCCACGCCACCCAGGAGGAACACCTCGGCCGACGGCTGGACGCCGTCAGCGGTCTGGCGGTTGAGGTGATCGATCTGCTGGCGATCCTGCGCCGGGAGACACCCGCGGCCGACCTCGCCAGGGTCCTCGCCACCGACGCCGCCGACGTCCTCGACGCGGTGACCCGACTGGCACAGGCAGACCTCGTCCGGCTCGGCGAGCACGGCTGGGCACCGGCACACGACATGATCAGCGACGTCGCCGCGTGCCGCCTCGACGTCGTGCGAAGCGCACGCCTGCACGCGCTCGCCGCGGCGGCCATCGATGCGTCGACTGACCCGGCGTCGGCGGCCTACCACTGGAGCAAGGCGGGCAACGCCCGTCGTGCCGCCGCCGCCTACGCGCAGGCCGCCCGGTCCGCCCTCGACTCCTATGCGCACGACGAAGCCGAGTCACTCGCCACCGCCGGACTGCAAGTCGGCCCAACCACCACCGCGGTCACCGCGTCGCTCCACGAGGTGCGTGCGCTCACCCGGGCACGCAACGGAGATCTCCCCGGCGCCCGCAACGACTTCCGGGCCGCGCTGCGATGCGACCTGCCCGGTGCGCGGCAGGCGGCGGTGCTCGCCGAACTCGCCATGGTCGCCTCCGGGTCCGACGACATGGTGCGCGCCGCCGACCTGTGCGAGATAGCCCTCGTGCGCGCGGGCGACGAACCGGCGGCACGCGCGAGGGCGCTCGAGGTGGGCTCGATCCTCGACATGAATCTCGGGTTGCGCGACCGCGCGACCGAACGGGCGCAGGAGGCGATGCGCCTCTATACCGAGCACGGAAACGGGGCGGGCGTCGCCCGCGTCCTCGACGCCCGGGCCATGGCCAGCTTCCTCGACGGCGAGATCACGCGCGGCGGCGATCTCCTCGCGCGCGCCGCCGACCTGTTCGCCGAATCCGGGGACCTGCTACGGGTGGTCACACCGCGGTCGACGCACGGCCACTCTCTGGTGTTCGCCGGCCGTCCCGCCGACGGGCTGGTGGCGAGCACCGACGCGGTCGAGCTGGCGCGCACACTCGGACATCAGGAGGGAATCTCGTATGCGCTGTGGCATCGCAGCGAAGCGCTGTCGGCACTGCGCCGCAGCGAGGAGGCGGTCGACGCGGCCACCGAGGCCCTGGCCATAGCCCGGGAGATCGGCCACCGAGGCTGGACGGCGACCGCCTACCGGGCGCTGGGCATCGCCCATCAGAGCGCCGGTGACATCGAACCGGCGCGCGCCGCGTACCGGGCGTCGCTGGAAGCCAGCAAGCATCTGGACCTCTTCCGATCCTGGGCGTGCTCGCGGCTGGCGATGGTCGAGATCACCACCGGCAATCTCGACGTGGCGGCGGAACTGGTCGGACGCGCGCTGCGCGTCGGGCCGGGTCTGGGGCACCACGAAGCGCGCCTGGCAAACTACCTGCTGGCGGCGGCCCGCGGGGACCCCGACACCGAACGGATCGCGGCCGAGCTGGTGGAAGCGGCCGTCCGTGACGGCGCTCGCGCGGTGGTCCTGGCGGCGGGACGCGACATCTGATCGGCCGTTCTCGTGCGGTCCGGAGTGAAGTGGCCGATCTGCGCCTATCTTTGAACCATGTCCGACAGCCCTCACCCCGAGCCCGCCGATGCCCTCACCGACGACGACCCCGACAAGCCGCACGAGTACGAGCACGAATCGGCGTTCGCGTTCGGCGATGCCAAGCCGATCGGCGAGACCGACCGCATCGCCCGAGAGAAGGCGATCTACGAGGCCGCGCGCCACGGGAACGACCTCAACCGGGGGCATGCCCTCGGCGGCAGCGACGGGACCACCGAGGGGCAGTAGATGGAGGTCCTGACCAGTCGCACCCTGCTGCGGTCGCCCGACCCGGAACGTCTGCAGCGTTTCTACCGAGACCGGTTGGGACTGGCCGTCGCCCGTGAGTATCCGGGCGGTGTGGTCTTTCACGCGGGCAACGGCCTGATCGAGGTCCCCGGCCACATGAGCGACGATCTCGACACCGGCGGCGGAGCCGACGCGGTGCTCTGGCTGCAGGTCCGCGACATGGCCGCCACTGAACACGAGTTACGTGCGGCCGCCGTGCCGATCACCCGTGACCCGCGCACCGAGCCGTGGGGGCTGGTGGAAATGCACGTCACCGACCCCGACGACCGGCTGATCATCGTCGTCGAGGTGCCCGCCGACCATCCCCTGCGCCGCGACAACCGGTGACTGTGCCCATGACAGACTGGACCGCATGAGCATCTGGAGCGCACCCACCGTCGGCGAACCGGTGGTCGCGACGGTCGAGCTGCCCGGGTCCAAGTCGATCACCAATCGTGCGTTCATCCTGGCCGCGCTGGCCGACGGTCCGTCGACGGTCCGCGGCGCCCTGCGCAGCCGCGACTCCAACCTGATGCTGAGCGGACTGTCCGCCCTCAGCGTCGGCGTCGAGGTGCACGACGAGGACGAGACGACGGTCGTCGTCGAACCGCGGACCATGCGCGGCGGCGACGTCTACTGCGGGCTGGCCGGCACGGTGATGCGGTTCCTGCCTCCGGTGGCCGCCTTCGCCGACGGTCGGGTGGCCTTCGACGGCGACGAACAGGCCCGGACCCGGCCGCTGGCCACCATCCTCGACGCGCTGCGCGATCTCGGCGTCGACATCGACGGAGATCGCCTGCCGTTCACCGTGACCGGACACGGCTCGGCCCGCGGCGGAGAGGTCACCATCGACGCGTCGGCGTCGTCGCAGTTCGTCTCCGGGCTGCTGCTGTCGGCGGCGCGATTCGACGACGGCGTGACCGTCCGGCATGTGGGTCCTCCGGTGCCGTCCACCCCGCACATCGACATGACCCTCGACATGCTCACCACCGCAGGCGTTTCCGTCGACCGTCCCGCCGCCGAGACGTGGCGGGTGGCGCCGGGACCGATCCGGGCGGTCGACTGGGAGATCGAACCCGACCTGTCCAACGCGGCGGCCTTCCTGGCGGCCGCGGCGGTCACCAACGGGGCCGTCACCGTACCGCGCTGGCCCCTGGAAACCACCCAGCCGGGCGCGCAGATCGTCGACATCCTCGCCGAGATGGGTTGCGCCATCGAGAGATCGGCCTCCGGCGCGACCTCGTGCGAGCTGACGGTGCGCGGCCCCGAGAAGCTCACCGGCATCACCATCGACCTGCGTGAGATCGGCGAACTCACCCCCACCGTCGCGGCACTGGCCGCCGTGGCCGACGGGGAGTCGGTGCTGTCCGGAATCGCCCATCTGCGCGGCCACGAAACCGACCGGCTCGCCGCACTGACCACCGAGATCAACCGGCTCGGCGGCGAGTGTGAGGAAACCGCCGACGGGCTGCGGATCTCGCCCGTGCCGCTGCACGGCGCGGTGTGGGAGTCCTACGCCGACCACCGCATGGCGACCGCCGGCGCGATCATCGGCCTGGTGGTGCAGGGCGTCACCGTCGCCGACATCGGAACCACGGCGAAGACCCTCCCCGACTTTCCGGGCATGTGGCAGAAGATGATCGGGCACCCCTGACGTGAGTCGCCGCGCCTCGAGCTACGACGAATCCGATGTGCGGATACGTCCCGGCAAGGGGTCGCGGCCACGCACCAAGACCCGCCCGGCGCACGACGACGCGCGGGACGCGATGGTCGTCTCGGTGGACCGCGGGCGGTGGGGATGTGTGATCGACGGCGATCCGGCCCATCGGGTGGTGGCGATGCGGGCGCGTGAGCTCGGGCGCACACCGGTCGTCGTCGGCGATCACGTGTCGGTGGTCGGCGACCTCACCGGGCGGCCGGACACGTTGGCGCGCATCGTGAAAGTCGCCGACCGGACGACCGTGCTGCGACGAACCGCCGACGACACCGACCCGTACGAACGGATCGTCGTGGCCAACGCCGACCAGCTGCTGATCGTGACGGCACTCGCGGATCCGCCGCCGCGCACCGGGTTTGTCGAACGCGCGTTGGCGGCCGCCTACCTCGGTGGCCTGAGACCCATTCTGTGCCTGACGAAATCCGACCTGGCCGACCCCGCCGAGTTCACCCGCGCGTTCGCCGACCTCGACCTCCCGGTGGTGCTCGCCGGACGCACCGAGCCGATCGACGAGGTGTCCGGCATGCTCGCCGGGCATCTCACCGCACTCATCGGGCACTCCGGGGTGGGTAAGTCGACACTGGTGAATCGGCTTGTGCCCGAAGCGGATCGGGCGATCGGCGAGGTGTCCGGGGTGGGCAAGGGACGGCATACCTCGACCCAGTCGGTGGCGCTGCCGCTGCCGGGTTCTTCGTCGCGGCAGGGATGGGTCGTCGACACGCCCGGCATCCGGTCCTTCGGCCTGGCCCACATGGTCCCCGACGACATCATCGACGCGTTCGACGACCTCCGCGACGCCATCGAGGACTGTCCGCGCGGCTGCACCCATCTGGGACCGCCCGCCGACCCCGAGTGTGCGCTCGACGGTTTGGACGGCCACTCGTATCGGCGCGCGATGGCGGTGCGGGGACTGCTCGCGGCGGTGTCGGGGCACGGTGGGGATGGGGAGGACGACCACCCCGATATCTGACCCGCCTATTCAGAGAGATGAGCAGAAGGCGGCCGACTCAACCTGCGACAACTGCCGAGCGTGCACCGTTTCGGCTAACGATCCACGACCGTCGTCTCGAAGAAGTAGCGATCAGCACGATAGGAGTGGGTGCCGAACTCGACGACCCGGCCGGCGTCGTCGAAGGCGGTGCGTTGCATGGTCAACAGTGGCGCACCCACCTGGTCGTCGAGCAGCGCGGCCTCTTCGGCGTCGGCCGCCTTGGCGCCGATTCGTTGCCGGGCGAGGCGGATGTGCACGCCGCGGCCGCGCAGACCCTTGTACAGACCTCCGGACTCCAATTCGCCGGCCGGTGGGCAGATGTCGGCGGGCAGGTGATTGATCATGAGCGCCAACGGTTCTCCGCCCGCGCTGCGCAGGCGTTTGACGGTGACGGCCTCCGCGCCGACCGGCAGCGCGAGTTCCGTGCGAACCTCCTCGTCGGGCACCCCGATGCGGTACTCGAGCAACTGGGTGCTGGGATGCATTCCCGCCGAGGACAAGTCGTCGTAGAGGCTGGTCAGCTCGACGGACCGGTGCACGGGCGATTGCACGACCTGAGTGCCGACGCCGCGCTTTCTCACGACGACGCCCTTGTCGACGAGCTCCTGGATGGCCTGGCGGATGGTCGGCCGCGACAGCTTGAGTCGGCCGGCCATGTCGAGTTCGTTCTCGAGCCGGTCCCCTGGTTCGAGGTCGCCGCGGACGATGGCCGACTCGATGGCCTGGGCGAGCTGGTGATACAGCGGCACCGGCGTGGACCGGTCGAGCTCCACCGGGATCTGTGTGATCTGCGCCGCCATGGTGTCAGTATGTCATAACAAATATGCGGTTAGCTAGGATGACTCGCTGCGATCGTTCAGGATCGCATTCGTGAGCCAGGCGGCGACGACGGCGAGTACTGCGGCCGGCAGCGCATCGATGCCCGCCGTTCCGGTCAACAGCATCGCGAGTGTCAGGGAGCTGAAGACCAGTCCGGTGCCTGCGGTCATGCCCGCGGCGGCGCCGACCGCGACCGCCCAGGTGATGGAGCTGTCGAAGGCGATGCACCCGATGGTCGCGAAACACACACCGATGAGGATCGCGGGGAACACGGGTCCGCCGCGGAAGCCGCTGCCGAGACAGATGGCGTACGCCAGGCCCTTGGCCACGATGATCAACAGAAGCATCAGGATGCTGGTCTCGCCGACGACCTGGGGTACCGCTGTTTGTCCGGAGAAGAGGATGTCGTCGTGGCTGGCGCCCAGGGCTTGGGCGATCAGCGTGATGACGCCGACGGCCAGGCCACCGAGGAGCAGGATTCCGTACTTCAGCTTGGGATCCGGGGTGTTGGCCTTGGCGTCGATGCCGCGCGCCACACCCTTGATGACCCGCATGGCGATGGCGGCGGCGATCCCGACGACGATGGCGAGCACCAGGTCGAGGATGCGGGTGTGCCCGTAGTGCGGCAGCTCGGGCACCGACAGCCCCGCCGCGCCGAGGCCGCTCCAGTTTCCGAGGCCGATGAAGACGACGTAGCCGACGGCCGCCGCGGTCAGGCCGGGGAGCAGTGCGGGCAGCAACGCCGACCCGGCCGCGAGACCGCCCTCGAGCAGCAGGATTCCGGCGACCAGCGGACCCCCGAACAGCGCCGAGACCGCGCTGAACGAACCCGCGTTGGCCAGCACTTTCTCGGCCGGACCGGCGGGGAGTCGGGTCATGGCGACCACGGCCGTGCCCACCGCCGATCCGATGGCGATCAGGGGCCCCTCGGGGCCGAGGACCAACCCGAAGGCGAGGGTGCCGATGGCGGCCAGCAGGACGCCGGGCGCGTACTGCCATGGCGTGGGCGGCCCGCCGATACCCATGAGCGGACGGTGTCCGCCGTCGCCGGGCAGGAAGGCTCTCGCCAGCGCGACCACGATCGCACCGCAGACCGGCAGGCCCAGGATGAGGTACCAGGGCGGGCTGCTGTGCCCGAGCGCGTCGGGGAGGTCCGTCCACAGCAGGTCCTCGAGCCAGTGCACGACCTGCAGGAATGCCCACGCGACCACCGACGCCGGGATGCCCATGACGGCGCCGATGAGGACGAGAGAGAGGATCTGCCGCCCTTCCTTGGAACCTGGATGCAACGCCTTGGTGGAACTCGGTTCGAGACCTTCGGGTTCCTTGGCGACGTTCGCCTCACCCGATGCAGCAGTCATCTCGGCTCCCTCCGCTCGCGACCACCCCGGACGCGCGTCACTGAACATAACCTGCCCGACTGGGGTTTTCCGCGCATCACACCCATCGTGTGAAGATCCGCTCAGGTATCCGGCACATTGTGCGGCGTGATGATCTGAATCCCGGACGCCCGCGGCCGGTGATCGCCGGGCAGTGCGCCGTGGAACCCCATCACCGTCTGTGCAATCGCCCGCATGTCGGCGCGCAGATCATGGTGGAGCACCACGGTGAGGTGACCGCTGCGCAGCAGCGCACGGTTGGCGTCGCCGAGATCGTGCCCGATGAACGCTTCGCAGGTGCGGTCCTCGTGGGCGAACGCCGCGACGATGCCCTTGTTGCCACCGCCGATGGAGTAGACCGCGGCGATCTCGGGATGCTGCCGCAGAGTGCGTGCGGTCAACGGCCCGCACGTCTCGTCGAGCCCGTCGGAGTCGGTGACCACGACGATGCGACGGTCCGGGTCGTAGGTGCGCATGGCCGCACGGAAACCCATCTCGCGTTCCTCTTCACCGCGGAACATCGCGCTGCTGGTGATGACGAGGACGTCGGCGGCGACGTGCCGCAGCCACTGGCACATCAGGTAGGCGGCGGTGGCCCCGGCGGCGCGGTTGTCCATCCCGACGTAGGCGATGCGCGTACTCATCGGCACATCGGTGACCAGGGTGATGACCGGAATCCGTTGGGCGGTCAGCCGGCCGATGGCAGCGGCGACCTCGGCGGTGTCCGGCGCCTTGAGCACCACTCCGTGGCTGCCCTGTCGGGCGATCGCGTCGAGTGTCGCGATCAGGTCGTCGGTCGCCCAGGTCTCGTTCAAGTGATAGCGCGCACGGATCACGGCCGGTCGCAGTCCCGGCAGTTCCAGTTCGAGCGCTTCCCGCACCAGGCCGGAGAATTGTCGCGGCGTCTCCATGACGAGGTCGATCATGAAGCGACGCCCGGACAGCCGCAGTTGGGTGCGTTGCCGATCGAGATCGGCGATCGCCTGCTCGACCTGCAGCACCGTGCCTTCGCGGACGCCGGGACGCTGATGCAGCACACGATCGACCGTCGCCTCGCTGACGCCTGCCTGCCGGGCGATCTCGCGCACCGGGTAGCGATGTGGCACGGCCCACTCCTGAGGGATTTCTGATGGGTTTTCGATCTTGTCCTGACAATAGGATCTTGCCATTCTTGTCGAGTGATCACGGCGGAATCGCCAGGGACCCGATATCCACGACCGTTGACTTCGATTTCGAGAGGAGCGCAGCCATGACGCGCAGCGCCCATACCGCGGCCCTCCGGCCCCGCGCCAACCGCATCACCGAGCAGGAATGCGACATCGACGAGTTCGCCGCCCTGCTCGATCAGCAGACCGAACTGACCGACTACCCGTACGCCGCCGACACCGCACGCGGCGTGCTGTTCTACGAATCCGCCGACGTCGTCGCCCTCGACGACGATCGTCGCGCGGACCTCTCCGACGAACTCGCCCGCGCCCTGCTGACCGGACCGGGCATCGTCGTGTTCCGCGGCGCGTTCGGCCCCGAGCACGGTCTCGCCGAGACGACCGATCTGTTCACCGCCATCATCGAGGACCAGAAGGCGGCCGGTCTGGCCGGCGGCGACCATTTCGCCAAGCCCGGCGCCAACGACCGCATCTGGAACGCCCTGCAGAAGTTCGCCGAACGCGATCCGGAACTGTTCGCCCGCTACTACGCCAACGACGTGCTCGCCCTCATCAGCGAGGCCTGGCTGGGCCCGATGTATCAGGTCACCTCGCAGGTGAACGTCGTCAACCCCGGTGGCGCCGCCCAGAATCCGCACCGCGACTATCACCTCGGGTTCATGTCGACCGACACGGCCGCGCGTTTCCGTGCGCACACTCATCGGCTCTCCCCCGCGTTGACCCTGCAGGGTGCCGTCGCCCATTGCGACATGCCCATCGAGTCCGGCCCGACGATGTACCTGCCGTACTCGCAGCAGTACGAGCCCGGCTATCTCGCGTTCAACCTGCCCGCGTTCCAGGAGCACTTCGCGACCAACTACGTGCAACTGCCGCTGCAGGCCGGTGACGCCGTCTTCTTCAATCCGGGACTGTTCCACGCGGCGGGTCACAACGTCTCCGCGAACACCAAGCGGATGGCGAACCTGCTGCAGGTGTCGTCGGCGTTCGGCCGGGCGATGGATGCGGTCGATCGCAACGCGATGGTGCGGGCGCTGTATCCGGCGTTGGTCGACCTCGCCGACGCGGGTGACGCCCGGGCGGTGCGCAACGTGATCGCGTCGTCGGCCGAGGGGTACGCGTTCCCGAGCAACCTGGATCTCGACCAACCGATCAGCGGCCTGCACGGCGAAACCCAGGCCGAGCTGGTGACCCGGGCGGTGGCCGGACGATTCGACGCCGAACGGTTCGATCGCGAGCTGACCGAACTCGACGCGC
Organism: Gordonia sp. NPDC003424; assembly: GCF_053588655.1. Classification (NCBI taxonomy): domain Bacteria; kingdom Bacillati; phylum Actinomycetota; class Actinomycetes; order Mycobacteriales; family Gordoniaceae; genus Gordonia; species Gordonia sp. NPDC003424. Next base: position 20,966 of record NZ_JBSFQJ010000032.1, on the reverse strand, counting down.
GGCACAGAGCGTAGTTCCTCACGCTGGTTGAGCCTCTCGCCCACGCTGGTCGAGCCGCGACGAGCGAGGGAGCCCGACGCAAGTCGAAACCACCGCCACACCGCTATCAAGAAGGACACACACCGATGACGACACCACCAGCCGAATCCGGTCCACTCGCCGGCAAGGTTCTGCTGGTCAGTGGTGGCACCCAGGGCCTGGGTGCCACCATCGTCCGCGTCGCGGCCGCGGCGGGCGCTGATGTGATGTTCTCCGGCCGCAACGCCGAGAAGGGGAAACGTCTCGAGGCGGAGTTCGAGGGGCGGCTGCCGGTTCGTTTCATAGCCACGGACCTGAGCGATCCGGTGGCCGCGGCCGACTCGGTGGCCGCCACCGTCGCCGAATACGGGCGGATCGACTGCCTGGTCAACACGGCCGGCACCACCAGCCGCGGCAGCCTCGTCGACACCAGCCCGGAGCTGTTCGATCAGCATGTGGCGGTGAACCTGCGGGCCCCGTTCTTCACCATGCAGGCCGCCGTGAAAGACATGCTCGGGCGCGGCGCTCCGGGCACGATCGTCAACATCATCACCATGTCGTCCTACGGTGGGCAGCCGTTCCTGGCGCCGTATTCGGCGACGAAGGCCGGACTCGTCGGACTGACGAAGAACGCGGCGCACGCGCATCGGTGGGACAGGATCCGCATCAACGGACTGAACATCGGCTGGACCGAGACCGAGGGCGAAGCCGACATACAGAAGCGCTTTCACGGCGCCGACGACACCTGGATCGAACAGGCCAACGCCTCGGTGCCGATGGGTAAGCTCGGGCAACCCGACGAGATCGCCGACTTCGTCGTGTTCCTCCTGTCGGACCGCAGCGGTGTGGTGACCGGTTCGGTCATCGACTGGGACCAGATCGTGATGGGAGGATTCGACTGATGGGACTCACTATCGGACTCGTCGGGCTCGGCCGGATCGGGGCGTTTCACGCGTCGACGCTGACCGGGTTGCCGGACGTCGACTCGCTGGTGGTCACCGACGCCGTCCCCGCGGCGATGGACACCACCAAGGCCCGCTTCCCCACCGTCCGGCCGGCGGCCGACGCGGATGCGGTGCTCGCCTCCGGTGTGGACGCGGTGGTCATCGCCAGTGCCACCCCGACGCACGCCGAGTTGATCGAAAAGGCTGTCGCCGCTGGTGTTCCGGTGTTCTGCGAGAAACCGATCGCATTGTCGGTGGCCGATTCGGCCGAGGTGGTGCGCCGCATCAGCGGCGCCGACGTGCCGGTGCAGATCGGTTACAACCGGCGCTTCGACCCGGCGATGGCGGCCGCCCGGGCCGCCGTCGTGTCCGGCGAGCTCGGGTTCATCACCACGGTTCGCTCGACGACCTTGGACCCCGCGCCACCACCTCCCGACTACATCGCCGCGTCGGGCGGCATCTTCCGCGACTGCGCGGTCCACGACTTCGATGCGGTGCGTTGGGTTCTCGGCGACGAGGTGGTCGAGGTGTACGCGACGGGCAGTGGTCAGGGCGACCCGATCTTCGCCGAGGTGGGCGATCTGGCGTCCGCGTCGGTCCTGTTGTCGTTCGCCTCCGGCTCGGTCGGCGTGGTGTCGGTGACGCGGTACAACGGGCGCGGTTACGACTGCCGGCTCGAAGTGCACGGCAGCGCGGACTCGGTGGTCGCCGGATGGGACGAGGGAACGCCGGTCCGAAACATGCAGCCCGGCATCGATTTTCCGGCCGGAGTACCGCACAGTTTCTTCATGGACCGCTTCGCCGACGCCTACCGCGCGGAACTGACGGCGTTCTGCGACATGGTGATCGACAAGACCCCGTCACCGTGCACCGCCGCCGATGCCCTCGAGGTCGCCTACATCGCCGAGGCCGCCACCCGGTCGGCCGGCACCGGAAAGCCCGTCCGCATCGACGACATTCGCACCGAGATCACCACCGACTCAACGAAGTGAGGACCACCGCCATGACCGAATTGCGCATCGCCGCCGCCCCGATCTCCTGGGGCGTGTGTGAAGTCCCCGATTGGGGACATCAACTGACCCCCGAGCGGGTTCTCGGTGAGATGCAGGACCTCGGGGTCACCGCGGCCGAGACCGGACCCGAGGGATTCCTGCCGTCGGAGCCCGCCGAGTTGCGCGACATGCTGGCCGGTTACAGCCTCAAGTGCGTCGGATCGTTTGTTCCCGTCGTGCTGCACAAGGCCGATCACGACCCGGCTCCCGAGGTGAACGAAGTGCTCGATCGGCTCGAGACGTCGGGCGGCGACGTCATCATCCTGGCCGCGGCCACCGGCGTCGACGGCTACGACGATCGACCCGACCTGTCCGACGCCGAATGGGACACGTTGCTGGCCAACCTCGATCGGCTCGGTGACCTCGCCGCGTCGCGAGGTGTGGTGGCGGCGCTGCACCCCCACGTCGGCACGATGATCGAGAAGCGCGACGAGGTGTACCGCGTGCTGGAGAATGCATCGATCGGGCTGTGTCTGGACACCGGACATCTGCTGATCGGCGGAAGCAATCCACTCGAGATCACCGAGGCCTTCACCGACCGCATCCGGCACGCGCACCTCAAGGACGTGCGTGTCGATCTGGCCGAGCAGGTCCAGCGCGGCGAGCTGACCTACACCGACGCCGTCCGGCAGGGCATGTACGTCCCGCTGGGTGCCGGCGACGCGCGGATCGCGAAAGTCGTTGCCACACTGGTCGATGCGGGTTATGACGGCTGGTATGTGCTGGAGCAGGACACCATCCTCGCCGACGATGCCGACGGCGACTCGGCCGCCGGCAACGTGGCCGTGTCGATGTCGTTCCTGCGGAAGACCGCAGAGCGGCCGGTGCGGGTATGAGCGACACCACGTCTCGGCCCCTGCGGATCGGCATCCTCGGGGCGTCCCGGATCGCGGAGTCGGCCATCGTCGGCCCCGCGCAGACGCTCGGGCACAGGCTGGTGGCGGTCGCGGCGCGGGATCGTAACCGCGCGCAGGCGTTCGCCGACAAGTACGGCGTCGAACGCGTCCTCGACACCTACGACGACGTGATCAACGATCCCGAGGTCGACGTGGTCTACAACCCGCTGGCGAACTCGCTGCACGGGCCGTGGAATCTCGCGGCGATCCGCGCGGGCAAGCCGGTGTTGTCAGAGAAACCGTTCGCACGCAACGAGATCGAGGCTCGGGAGATCGCAGACGCCGCTCGCGGTGCCGGGGTACCCGTGCTCGAGGGATTCCACTATGTGTTCCATCCCCTGATGCTCCGGGCCGTCGAGTTGCTCGACGCCGGAACCATCGGGGCGGTACGGAACGTCGAGGTGGTGATGGCGATGCCGGCACCCGACGACGGTGATCCCCGCTGGTCCTACGACCTCGCCGGCGGCGCGCTGATGGACCTGGGCTGTTACTCGCTCCACGTGTCGCGACTGCTCGGTCGCTGGTGCGGCGGCGCACCGGGGATCACCGGTGGGCGTGCGGTGCTGCGCGGGGACCAGGTCGACGAGTCGGCGGTCATCGACATCGCATATCCCAATGGCGCCAACGGAACTCTCGCCAACTCCATGGTCGCCGGGGAGTTCGTGTTCAGCCTCCGCATCGTCGGCGACGACGGTTCGCTGTATCTGCACGACTATCTCGGCCCCAATCGCGACGACCGACTCACCCTGGTCGATTCCGCCCGCGGAACCGTCTCCGTGGAGCACCTCGGCACCCGGTCGACCTACACCTATCAGCTCGAGGCGTTCGCCGACGCCGTGCAGAACGGTGCGTCACTGCCCATCGGGCTCGACGACGCCGTCGAGAACATGCGGTATCTCGACGACGCCTATCGCGCACTGGGTTTGGCGCCGCGGTAACCAGGCCGCGGTGGCGGGCTCTTCGCGGCCCGTTGTCACCAGCTCGGCCAATGCGCTCGTCGCAAGCTCCTCGCTTACTCGATCAGCGGTGGCGGCGCCCCCTCGAATCAGGCTCCACCGCACGCCGACAGCCTTCCACCCTCCGCTGGTCGAGTAAGCGACCGAGCGAAGCGAGGCCGCGCATCGAGGCCACTTCCCTTTGCCAGCAAGTGATCTCGATGCGGCGCCTCGCTGCGCTCGGAGCCTTACTCGATCAGCGGTTGGGGGACGACTCTCGAAATCAGGCTCCACCACAAGCCGAAACCACTCCCCCCTCCGCTGGTCGAGTAAGCGACCGAGCGAAGCGAGGCCCACTTCCCTTTGACAGCAGGGGATCTCGCTGCGCTCGGCGCAAGCTCCTCGCTTACTGATCAGCGGTGGGGGGCGCCTCCTCGAATCAGGCTCCAAGCCGACACCCGTCCGCCCCGTCCGCTGGTCGAGTAAGCGACCGAGCGCAGCGAGGCCGCGCATCGAGGCCACTTCCCTTTGGCAGCAAGTGATCTCGATGCGGCGCCTCGCTGCGCTCGGAGCCTTACTCGATCAGCGGTGGGGGGCGCCTCCTCGAATCAGGCTCCACCGCACGCCGACAGCCTTCCACCCTCCGCTGGTCGAGTAAGCGACCGAGCGCAGCGAGGCCGCGCATCGAGGCCACTTCCCTTTGACGGCAGGGGATCTCGATGCGGCGCCTCGCTGCGCTCGGAGCCTTACTCGATCAGCGGTTGGGGGAGGACGACTCCTCGAATCAGGCTCCACCACAAGCCGAAACCACTCCCCCTTCCGCTGATCGAGTAAGCGACCGACCGCAGCGAGGCCCACTTCCCTTTGACAGCAGGGGATCTCGCTGCGCTCGGAGCCTTTCTCGATCAGCGAATGGATGACTCTTCCGAGCCCAGGATGATCATTCGCTCAGCGGTGGATGCGCGAGCCATGTGGCTTGTGACTCACTCACCGCAGCGCGTCTGCGACCGACACGGTCTTGCCGGTGGTCGCCGATTCCTGTGCTGCGTCGGCCAAGACGAGCGCCGCCACACCGTCGTCGAAACCGGGTGAACAGGCGCCGCCGGCGCGGATGGCGTGGACGAACGCGTCGAGTTCGGCGCGGTAGGCCGCGGCGTAGCGCTCCAGGAAGAACGGCAGGCAGGGGCCGGCTTGTTCGGTGCCGGTTGCGTCGTAGCGTCGCACGGTGGTGGCGGAGACGTTGCCGGCGGTGAGCATTCCGGTGGAGCCAAATGCCTCGATGCGCTGGTCGTAGCCGTACGCGCAGTGCCGCGAGTTGATGATCGTCACGATCTCGCCGCCGGCGCCCCGCAGGGTCGTCGTGGCGGTGTCGAAGTCGTTGAGCGACTTGATGTCCTCACTGAACTGGGCTGTGCCGACGGCGGATACCTCGACGATGTCGGGGATGAAGAACCGGGCGATGTCGAGGTCGTGGATCGTCATGTCGCGGAAGATGCCGCCGGAGGCCTCGATGTAGCCGCGCGGCGCGGGCGCCGGATCGCGGCTGATGATGGTCAGCTGTTCCAGCGGGCCGATCGCACCCGCCGCGACCTCGTCGCGCACGGCTTTGAAGTTCGGGTCGAAGCGTCGGTTGAAGCCGAGCATGATCGGGACCCGGTGCTCGCGGATGTTCTCGCGGCACTCGAGGACGGTGGCGATGTCGAGGTCGATCGGCTTCTCGCACAACACCGCCAGACCGTGCGATGCCGCCCGCGACATGAGGTCGACATGCGTGGGCGTCGGTGACGCGACGATCACACCGTCGAGACCGGGTTCGGCGAACACCTCGGCCGGGTCGGAGACGGCACGGCCACCGGTCTGCGCGGCAAGGGTGCGGGCTCCGTCGATGATCGGATCGCAGATGAGGGCGAGCTCGATGCCGGGGTGGTCCGCGAGATTGCGGGCGTGGACCTGACCGATGCGGCCGGAACCGAACAGGGCGAGGCGCAGTTTCTGCTGAGTCATGGGATGTTCCTTGACGTGTGAAGTGAAGTCGTACGTGTCAGCGGCCGACGGCGGCGGCCGCGGCGAAGCATTCGAGTGTGGTCTCGCGGGCGATACGAAGCCCGTCGGCGACCGGCCGCACACGATGGTCACTGGAGATTATCTCCACGCCCCACGGCCCCGTGTAACCGGCCTCGACCGCACGTTCGATGAACGTCACGGTATCGAAATCACCTCGGCCGCAATAGGTACGGTGGTTGATCGTGTCGTCGACGACGTCGGCGATGGTGGCGTTGTGGCGGTCGAACCCGTCGTCGACCTCGACGGCGGCGACGCGCTCGATGGGCACCATCCGCCACAGCTCGTCGTGACTCAAACCGTTGTTGTGCGTGTGCCAGATGTCGATCATGAGGCCGGCCGATGGGCTGTCGGAGGCGGTGACGACCTCGACGGCCTCACGGGTGGTACGGATGTTGGAGAACGGCGGGGCCTCCAATGCGAGTCGGATGCCGGCGTCCTGCGCCTCGGCGGCGAGATCGACGAAGGCGGACTTGAGAACCGCCAGCGGTAACGGTTCCTCGGCGAGTCCGGCACCGACCTTGATGTGGCGGGCACCGAGGGCGATGGCCGCCTCGAACAGCTCGGCCCGCTGGCGGTCGGCGGCGACTCGCTCGTCGCCGGTGGTCCACCAGTGGTCGAGGAACTCGACCTCGACGATGCCGAGGCCGGCGTCGCGGATCAACTGCAGCAAGGCGTCGTACCCGATGGTGTCGCGGGCGTCGATGAGATCGGCGTAGACGAGTCCGATTCCGTCCCAGCCGGTTTCGGCGACCAGCGAGATGCGTTCGGCGATCGGGATCGGGCTGCGCTCGTCGACGCGCATGGGCGCGGTGTCTCCGGCGCTGGTCCAGCAGGTGGCGATGAGTTGCGGTGTCATGATGTCCTCGGTTCTTGACGGATCAGTGGCCGTCAATGGTCATTTCGGCGCCGCGAGCCTGCTCCGAGCGGTAGCAGGCGTCGACGATGCGGGCCACGGTCAGGGCGTCGGAGACCGGCGACACGATCGGTGCGGCGGTGCGGATGCTGTCGATCCAGCCCCGCATCTCGGTGTGGAAGTTGCTGATGTTCTCCAGCTCGGGCAGTTCGGAGAACTTGTTCGCCTCGGTGCGCGCGAACGGCGGGGTGAAGTAGCTCTGGGTCCAGTCGGTCCACCCACGGGCGAACGAGCCCCGGTCGGCATCGACGTAGACGCGCAGCCGCTGCGGCAGGATGCCGACCTCGATCATGCCGTGGGTGCCGTAGACGATGATGTTGGAGCTCTCGAACCATTCGAGGTTGTCGTGGCCGTCGAAATTGAAGGTCATCGAGACATCGGGGTAATTGAGGAGGACCGCCGCCGAGTCCTCGCGGCTGTCGTCGCCGGACAGCTTGGCGGGCTTGTGCACTCGCGCGTTGACCGATTCGGGGGCACCGAACACGCTGACCAGGGCGTCGAGCATGTGGCAGCCGAGAATCCACAGCACGCCGCCCATGTCGGCGGGCTGATTGAGGTGCTGGGTCAGGTGCTCACCGACCAGCGCCGCCCCGCGCGCCGACACCGACACCACCTCGCCGATCAGCCCGTCGTCGAGGAGTTTCTTGGCGCGGGTGACCGATTCGGCCAGGCGCACGTTGTAGCCGACCTGCACGACAAGTCCGTCCGCGGCGTCGAGTTCGGCGGCGCGCAGCCGTTGCAGGTCGGCGACGGTACCGCCGCCCGGCTTCTCGACGACCACGGACTTGCCGGCGTCGAGCGCACGAATGGTGTGCGGGACCATGTCCTTGCTCTTGGAGTGGACCATGATCGCGGTGATCTCGTCATCGTCGAGAATCTCTTCGATGGTGCGGGGTTCGAGATCGTATTTGTCGGTGAAGTACTTCAGCCGCGAATCATCGTCGGCCGCGGCGACCACCTCGACGCCGCCGATCTCCCACAGTGCGCGCACACGCGCCGACGCGTGCGGGTGGGTGATTCCGAGAAGACCGACACGAATGGGCTCGGACACGGGGGTTCTCCTAAATCGAACGGGCCCTGTGGCGATCCTCGAGACCGGGATCGGCGGGCCGATGGCTGGGGTCGCGCACCTGGCGGACCATCTGCTGCCACCTAGTGGACAACATGTCCATGGTCACACGTGGCGAATCCAGGGGTCAAGATGTCATGACAAATGAGGGATTTTTGAGGGGTTCAGAGGTCGAAGCCCAGGTAACCCGACAACTCTCGAGCACCCTCGAGAACGAGCTCGGTGACCGACGGCTCCTCGCCCCGATCAGCGAGAATGCCGTCGCGCATGCCACTGACCGACAGCGACGCCGCGACGCGGCCACGGTGGTCGTAGATCGGTGCGCCGACGGCGGCGATGCCCGGCGTCACCGTGTTGTCGCTGAGCGCATAGCCGAGGCCACGGACCTCGTCGAGCTGGGCATAGAGCGCCGATCGGGAACCGACGTCGTGAATGAGATCCTCGCTCAGGGTGGCGATCGCGGCGTACTCCTCCCACGATTCGCGATCCTCGAATGCGAGCAGCGCGCGCGGCGCGGCGCCGATGTGCAGCGGCAGCGAACGACCGAGGCGCAGCACCCGACTGTTGACCCGGACTCCGTCGATCCGCTCGATGCAGACGGCCCGCGTGCCGTGTCGCACGCACAGGAAGGTGGTCTCACCGGTCGCCTCGTGGATACGGGTCATGACCGGCAGCGCCATGCGCCGGATGTCGAGGCCGAGGGTGAGGTCGCGGGCCAGTGAGAGCAGCTTGCCACCGACGCGGTAGGCACCGCGGTGTTCGATCTGCTCGACCCATCCGATGTCGGCCAGTGTGGCCAACATCCGGTACACCGAACTGACCGGTTCCGCGATCAGTTCGGTGAGCCGCGCGGAGGTCGCGACACGTTCTGCGGCAAGCGCTTCCATCAATGCGCCGGCCTTCACGATCAGGGCCGGGCCGCGCGCGCCCTCGCGTCCGGATTCGGCGGCGCGGCGGACCCGGTCCGCGTCGTCGGAGCGGACACTGCCGCGTTCGGCCATGGCCCGTGCGATCTCGTCCGCGGCAATACGGAGCACCCGCGCCGCCGCCTCGGCCTGCGGCAGCACACCGGCACGGAGGCCGGCGACCGACAGCACCCCGGTCACCTCCTCCCCCGCGCCGAACACCGGCACCGCGACCGAGGCCACTCCCTCGACGATCTGGTTGTCGTCGAGGGCCCATCCGTTGCGCACGGTCTCGTCGAGGGCCTCTCGCAGCTCCGCGGCCGTGGTCGGCGTTCCCGAGGCGATCGCTTCGTAGGGCGCGGACGCCAGCACCTCGTCCCGCTGCCGGGCGTTCCCGAACGCAAGCAACGCGATCGACGATGCGCTCGCGGTGAGCGGGAGCGTTCGGCCGGGTCCGAGATCGAGCATGTCGACCACCGACCCCTCGACGTGGTCGAGGCAGAGCGCGCCGTCACTACGGGGCACACAGAAGTAGACGTTCATGCCCAGCTGTTCACGAACCCACTGCAACTGTTTCCGCAGGTCACTGCTGTCGATGAAGGCTTCGACCACCGCATCGCCCCACCGAAGTACGGCAGTGCCGAGCTCGACCCGACCGTCTGCGCCGGTGCGCACCAAGCCGATCTCGCGCAGGGCATCGACGAGGCGGTAGACGGTCGGACGAGGTTCGGCGATGGCCTTGGCGAGTTCGGCCGGCGTCGACGGACCGCGACGGGCCAACTCGTCGACGGCCTGCCCGGCCTTGGTCAGCAACTGAATGGCACTCACGGCACCCGTCCTCACTTCTCGCGTCTCGCCGGCAGACACCGCCGACAAATCTGTGTGTCACTACTCACACGATGTCTGCAAGTAACTCGTATCACTATCGGATCAAATCTTATGCTACTGTACGAACACGTTGTCCATTGTATGGCACCAGAAGTCAGGTGGACGGCAAGCGCTGAGGGCCGGCACTCCACGGTCGGCGCCCACATCCTCGGCGATGACAACTCAGATCTGAACTCCGAATACATCCAGGAGATCCACCCATGGCCTACGACTTCCGCTACGAGGCTCTACCCATGCGGGTGCGGTTCGGCGCCGGCTCTCTGTCGACGCTGCCCGACGAACTCGACGCCCTCGGACTCGAACGGGTACTCGTCCTGTGCTCACCCGGACAGGACGACACCGGCGAAGCCATCGCGAAGATCCTGGGAGAGCGATGCGTCGGGGTCCGCCCCGACGCCGTGATGCATGTTCCTGCCGAGGTCGCCGACAAGGCCCGCAGCGAAGCCGTCGGCCTCGGCGCAGACGGCTGCGTGACCGTCGGCGGCGGTTCGGCCATCGGCCTGGGTAAGGCCATCGCCCTCAAGCACGGTCTGCCGATCGTGGCGGTGCCGACGACCTACGCCGGTTCCGAGATGACCCCGGTGTGGGGGCTGACCACCGACGGCCGCAAGGAGACCGGCCGGGACCCGAAGGTCCTGCCCCGCAGTGTCGTCTACGACCCGGACCTCACGCTGACGCTGCCGACGGCGATGTCGGTGACCAGCGGCATCAACGCCATGGCGCATGCCGCCGAAGCGCTCTACGCCCCCGACGCCTCCCCGATCATCTCGCTGATGGCCGAGGAGGGTGTCCGCGCCCTCGCCGCCGCAGTGCCGAGGATCGTCGAGGACAACTCCGATCCCGACGCTCGCAGCGATGCGCTCTACGGCGCGTGGCTGTGTGGCGCGACCCTCGGCGCCACCACGATGTCGTTGCACCACAAGCTGTGTCACGCACTCGGCGGCACCTTGAACCTGCCGCACGCCGACACCCACACCGTCGTACTGCCCTACGTCCTCGCCTTCAACGCCGAGTATGCGCCCACCGCCATGGACGCCCTGTCCCGCGCACTGCCCGGCGACGGCTCCCCGGCGCTGCGACTGTGGAACCTCGCCGGCGACCTCGGCGCACCCCGCAGCCTCGCGGACCTCGGGATGGCCGAAACCGACATCGACCGGATCGCCGACGAGGTCACCAGCAAGTCCTACGGGAATCCTCGACCGCTGACCACCGACGGTGTCCGCGACCTGCTCCGTGCCGCCTGGTCCGGTGACCAACCCAGCGTCATCGCCCAGCCCTGACCGACAGCCCACCCACCACGAAGAACGAGAAACACCATGAGCGACAACACCACCATCGACCGACCCACCCCGTCCGTCGCGCCCGCCCAGTCCGAGGTGGAAGAGCGGCTGATCCGAAATGTGTTGGCCTCATTCGAGTCCTGTGAGGATCCACGACTCCGGTTCCTGATGCAGGCGATCGTGCGGCACCTGCACGCGTTCATCCGCGAGGTGCGCCTGACCGAGGAGGAATGGAACACCGCCATCTCGTTCCTCACCGACGTCGGGCACATCACCGACGACCGGCGGCAGGAGTTCATCCTGCTCTCCGACGTCCTCGGTGCGTCGATGCAGACCATCAACGTCAACCACGAGGCCTACGGAAATGCTACCGAAGCAACGGTTTTCGGCCCGTTCTTCGTCGACGACGCACCGGAGATCGAACAGGGTGGGGACATCGCGGGTGGTGCCACCGGCCAACCGTGCTGGGTGGAGGGCACCGTCGCCGACACCGATGGCCGCCCGATCCCCAACGCCCGCATCGAGGTGTGGGAGGCCGACGACGACGGGTTCTACGACGTCCAGTACGGCGACGACCGCGTGTCGGGCCGGGCACATCTGATCAGCGATGCCGATGGCCGATTCCGATTCTGGGCGCTGACCCCGACGCCCTACCCCATCCCCCACGACGGCCCGGTCGGCCGCATGCTCGAGGCCACCGGTCGCTCCCCCATGCGCGCATCGCATCTGCACTTCATGGTCACCGCCCCCGAAAAGCGCACGCTGGTCACCCACATCTTCGTGCGTGGCGACGAACTTCTTTCCAGCGACACCGTTTTCGGCGTCAAGCAATCGCTGGTCAAGGAATTCGTCGAGCAAGCGGCCGGCACCCCAACCCCCGACGGCCGTGATCTCGGCGATCAGACGTGGGCGCGCACCGAGTTCGACATCGTGCTCGCACCTGAGCAGTAACCGCACCGACAGCTCCGCTGCTCGGGCAAGTAGTCAGGCCACCGCGGCGCCATCGTTGGCAGGAAAGGCGCCAGTTCCGCTGGCCGAGTATGTAAGTGAGCGAGCGCCCGTTCTTCCGCTGATCGAGTAGCGAGCGAGCTTGCGACCTTCGACGCGCTCGTTCCTCGCTTGCTCAGGAATCGGCCACGCATCGAGATCTCCCTGCGCGGCGGTCTCGATGCGGCGCCTCGCTGCGCTCGGAGCCTTACTCGACCAGCGAATGGATAACCCTTCCCGGCGCACGCCGACCGGCTGCGCCGGGCCAGGTCGCTCACACGACCAGCGAATGGAAGGCCCTTCCCGGCGCACGCCGACCGGCTGCGGCGGCCAGGTCGCTGACTCGACCAGCGAATGGAAGGCCCTTCCCAGCCCACGCCAGCCGGCCTGCGCGGGCGTGGGTCACTTACACGATCAGCGATCGAAGACACCCCAACAACCCTGTTCCACCCCAGAATCCGGCAGGAGACTTTCGTGTCCAAAACCCTCACCTCGGTCACGCGCAGCGGCGTGGCGCTACCGCCGCTGCGCCCCGGCCCGCACCAACGCCGCATGGATCTCATCGCGGTCGTCGCCACATTCGGCGGCCTGCTCTTCGGTTACGACACCGGAGTGCTCAACGGCGCACTGGAGCCGATGAGCGAGCAGCTCGGACTGACCGACGTCACCGAGGGCCTGGTGGTCAGCACCCTGCTCATCGGCGCCGCGATCGGGTCGCTGGTGTGTGGCCGGATGAGCGACACCATCGGCCGTCGCAAGACGATGATCATCCTGGCGGCGATCTTCTTCTTCGGCACCCTCGGCGCGGTCGCCGCCCCCAACCTGGAACTGCTGCTTCCCGCCCGGTTCATCCTCGGCCTCGCGGTCGGCGGCGCCTCGGTGACCGTGCCGATCTACCTGTCCGAGCTGGCGCCGGCCGAGCGTCGCGGCACACTGTCCGGACGCAACGACCTCGCGATCGTCGTCGGACAGCTCGCCGCGTTCGTGGTCAACGCGATCATCCACGCACTCTGGGGCGAGCACGACGGCGTCTGGCGAATCATGCTGGCAGTCTGCGCCATTCCCGCGGTCTGCATGTTCGTCGGCATGCTGCGGATGCCCGAGTCCCCGCGCTGGCTGATCTCCAAGGGCCGCGACGACGAGGCCCTCGAGGTTCTCACTCAGGTCCGTACCGAAGACCGGGCTCGCGCCGAGATGGCCGAGGTCGAGGAACTCGCCGAAGAAGAGAAGGCATCCCAGACCGGAGGCATGGCCGATCTGGCCATCCCGTGGGTGCGCCGCATCCTGTTGGCCGGTGTGATCATCGCCGTCGGCCAGCAACTGACCGGCATCAACTCCGTCATGTACTACGGCACGGATCTCCTCAAGACCGCCGGCTTCAGCGACAATGCCGCGCCGATCGCCAACATCTTCATGGGCGTCGCCTCGGTGGCCGGGGGCGTGTTGTGTCTGTTCGTGGTCATCGACCGGGTCAGCCGACGGCGCCTGATCATCACCGGTCTCATCGGCGTCACCATCTGTCACGCACTGATCGTCGCGTCGACGCTGATCGTCCCCGACGGCAAGGTCCAGGCGTATGCCGTGCTCGCGTTCGTCGCGCTGTTCGTCCTCGTCATGCAGACCACGCTGAACATACCGGTGTGGGTGTGCCTTTCCGAGTTGTTCCCGCTGCGGATGCGCGGTTTCGGCATGGGAGTCTCGGTGCTCATCGGCTGGACCACCAATGCCATTGTCGGACAGGCCTTCCCGACACTCGTCTCGATCGGCGGCATCACCGGCACCTACACCGTGTTCTTCGTCGTGTGCGCCATCATGTCGTTCCTCACCTACAAAACCCTGCCCAACACCAGTGGCCGCTCACTCGAAGAGCTCGAAGAGTCGTTCTCGCGCGGCGATTTCCACTGAATCCCACCACGGGAAAGGAAACACATCATGTGCATCATCGTCGCCGTGACCGACAACGCCGAGGGTACCCACGCCCTGGAGGAAGCACTGGGAGAGGCGGAGCGGTTCAACACCGACCTCGTCGCAGTCAACCTCGCGCTGACCAAGCTCGACCTGTCCGGCATCGAGACCGACGTCCCCATCACCGTCGTCGACCGCACCGGCCGGGATGAACGGGACCCGGCCGATGCTGTCCTGCACGAGATCTCGCATCACAACCCCACTCGCCTCGTGGTGGGAGTCAAGCGGCGCAGCGCCGTCGGCAAGGCCGTGCTGGGATCGGTGAGTCAGAAACTGATCCTGCAGAGTCCGATTCCGGTGCTGGCGGTGAAGATCGAGGGGTGAACCGCCGCTCTCGCGCGCATCGTCGTGGACGCCAATGACGGGACCGCGCGGGACCAAGTGCCCATCCAGTGGGAAAACCCCTCGATCAACTCGCGACGGCGCCTACCATCCGTATCCATGTCGGATTCCGACGGCGCTCCGTGGCGCCGTGTTCTCGATGGTGCGGGTCACCGGATACCGGTGGCCGTGCCGTCGGCGAGGCTGGCCGTCCACGGGCTTCGCGACGAACTCGTGCTGATCGGGATGCGACACGCCAGGCCGATGATCTCCGACGACGAGTTCGCTCGGATCACCCACGAGGTGTCCGCAGCGCTCGACCTCTACGAGCGCCACGGTTGGCTCGACGATCCCGAGACGTTCTTCGCCACGCCGCCCCCGCTCGTCGACATGGACGTCTTCGAGGTCAGTGGTCGCGGCCGGAGTTACGAGCGGTTCGTGTTCGACAGCGGCTACCGTCCCGACGCCGCGGACCCCGCGCGTGCCCGGTGGATGGGTTACGCCGGCAACGAGCGCGTATACGGACTGCTGTTGCGCCACAGCGAGCCCCGTCCCTGGCTGGTGTGCGTCCACGGGGCGGAGATGGGCCGGGCCGGACTGGATCTGACGCTGTTCCGCGCCTGGCACCTGCATGAACAATTCGGCCTCAACGTGGTCTTGCCCGTCTTACCCCTGCACGGTCCGCGGGGCCGTGGGGTGCCGAGCGGCAAGGCGATTCCCGGCCCGGAGGTGCTCGACAACGTCCATTTCGCGGCGCAGGCGGTCTGGGATGTGCGGCGGCTGCTCTCCTGGATACGCAACCAGGATCCGTCCGCACGAACGGGTCTCAACGGCATCTCGATGGGCGGATACGTCTCGGCTCTGGTCGGTTCGCTGGACACCGATCTCACCTGCGCGATTCTGGGCGTTCCCGTCGCCAACCTGCTGGAACTGCTCACGCGGCATTCCGGCATCAACGTCGACGATCCGCGCGGGGTGGCCTTGCGGGCGGGTGATCGGCTGGGCGCCATGACCTCTCCGCTGTCCCTGACACCACGGGTTCCGATGCGGGGCCGGTTCATCTACGGCGGCGTCGCCGACCGGGTGGTGAGTCCCCGGGACCAGGTGGAACTCCTGTGGAAGCACTGGGGTGAGCCGGAGATCGTCTGGTACCAGGGCGGTCACACCGGCTTCTTTCGGGCGCGGCCCGTCCAGCGGTTCATCGACGCGGCCATCGTGCAGTCCGGGCTTCTGTGAATCGGCAAGCGCGGCAACGGAACAACGGTCGGAGGCCGAGATGCGATTGATGGACCCCTTGGACGCGGCGATGACCACCGGGGAGGTTCTGACCAATACTCTGCACGTCGCCGCGCTGATGATCTTCACACCGCCCGCCGACGCCGGTCCCGGATTCGTGGACGACCTCTACCGGGAGGGGCTGCGGTACGACGAGGTCGATCCCAGGCTGACCCGCTACCCCCATATCGGTGCGGACACCCTGGGGATGTGGACGTGGCGGCAGGCCGAGGTCGATCCCGCCGACCACGTGGAACGACTTCAGTTGCCACCGGACTCAGACGACGACGCATTGTGGCCGTTCATCGCGGACCTGCATGAAAAGGCCATGCCGCGGAACCGACCGCAATGGCAGGCCTATCTGATCGACGGCCTGACGGGCGGTCGATTCGCGTTCTACATAAAGGTGCATCACACTCTCATCGACGGTGTGGCCGGCATGCAGATGATCGTCGACTCACTGAGTGCCGACCCCGACGACCGGGACCTGAAGCCGTTCTATGCACCCGGCGTTCATTCTCCGCTGCCCGTTCCGACGACCTCGTCACGGTTCCGGGCGCCGGCCATCCCCAACCCGCTGACCGTCATGCGGTCGGCGGCCGAGCTGCTGAAGGTCTCGACAGGGTTCGCGCGCAACATGATCGGCGGGCAGATCGAAGAGCTGGGCGGCCTCATCCGAGGCAACACCACCCTCCCGATGACCGCGCCATTCGTCCGGTTCAACGGCCGGTTGGGCCATGATCGCGCCATCACCGGTTTCACCTTCGATCTCGCGCGGTTCCATGCGATCCGCACGGCCGCCGACGTCACCGTCAACGACGTGCTGGTCGCGGTGATCTCCGGGACTCTGCGCCAATGGCTCGCCGACCACGACGAGCTTCCCACGCGGCCCCTGGTGGCGCTCTGCCCGATTTCCGTGCGTGTGCTCGACGATCTGGGGCAGGCCGCGCACGCGAATGCGTTCGGCCTCGAAACTGTCAGCTTGTCAACCGATGTCGATGATCCGGCAGAGCGACTCTCACGAATTCACGGTGCGATGGATTTCGCGAAACTGCAGGTCGCCCACCACGGGGCCGGGGCGTCAATGGCGCTGGTGGCCCCGAGTATCGCGCAGAGTTTCCTCACGTCGCTACTGCCGGCATTCCCCAAGCCGAGCACCGGATACAACATCCCGCTTTCCACCGTCCGCGGGCCGAGTGAAGACTTGTACTACAACGGCGCGCGGCTCGATTCGCTCTTCCCGATCTCGACGGTGTTCGACGGCCTCGGCCTCAACATCACCGTGTATTCGCACGGGGACAAGGTCTCCTTCGGATGCGTCGCCGGACGCGATATGTTGCCGGACGTCGAATCGCTCATCCCGCTGGCGGAACGAGCGGTGGTCGAACTGGAGACGGCGCTCGGTCTCGTCGCGGTGTGAGGACAGCCGCCGGAGCGGCCCGACCCGGACATCCGACGAGCGCACGCCGGGTGGTGGGCACGGTCGCCGGATGGTCGGCACTGTCGCCGGATGGTCGGCGCGGTCGCCGAATGGTCGGCACGGTCGCCGGATGGTCGGCACGGTCGCCGGATGGTGGGCACGGTCGGCGGGAAGAGATCCCGAATCTCGTCGTTCCCGACCTCAGGAACGGCGGCGATCGCTCATGCCGAGCCCTTGCGCGTGCCCACCCGAACCGCTAGAATCGAACACATGTTCGAGGGGGAGATTCCAGAGTGCGACGGTCCGGAGACCGAGGTGGTTGCCGCCTACCGGGACCTGCACGCGGTGCTGGACCGGATCGCCGCGCTGGATACCACCCCGGCCACCGACGCCGAGGTGCTGGCGGTTGCCGGACGGCACGAGCATGCCGCGCGACGCCTGTACGCGATGGGGTTGCGGCGCATCGCCGACGTGTCCGACCGTGACGCCCACAAATCCTTGGGGAAACGGTCACTGTCGAACTATCTGACCAGCGAACTGCGGATCACCGATCCCAAGCGACGTCTGCAGCAAGTGGAAGCGTTGATGTGCTGGCATTCGCTGCAGGGAGAACTGCTCGAACCGCGCTGCCCCACGCTGGCCCAGGCCGCCCGCGAGGGTGCGGTGGGGTCCGAGCACATCCACACCGTGCTCGAGGCGTTGAACCGGATTCCGGGGAAGGTGTCGGCCGAGGAGAAGGCCGCGGCCGAGGCGATGATGGCCGACTACGCCCGCGACTACGGACCGGCCGCCCTGGCCAAACTCGGCGAACGGTTACTGGCCCACCTCGACCCCGACGGGCAGGTCACCGACGACCGTGACCGGGCCGCCCAACGCGGCTTGACCCTCGGGCGCCAGGACGCGCAGAAGATGTCGAAGCTGACCGCCCGCCTCGACCCGCTGACCCGCGCGATGCTCGATGTGGTCCTCGAGGCGTGGGCCGCCCCGGGGATGAACAACGTCAGTGATGGCGAGGACATGCTGGTCGGCTCCGCCGACGGCCTCGATGACGATGTCCTGCTCGCGGCCGCCCAGCGTGACCGCCGCTCGGAGTCCCAACGCCGCCACGACGCGTTGCGTGCTCTGCTCCACGCCGTCCTCGACGGTGGCGTGTTGGGCACCAGTCACCGCGGACTGCCGCCGCATCTGATCGTCAAGGTCAGCGAGGCCGATCTGCGTGAGCAGGCGGGCGTCGGAGAGACCGCGACCGGGGCGGTGCTGCCGATCCGTGACGTCATCGATCTGGCCGCCCGGGCCCAGCAACACCTGGCGGTGTTCGAGGGTCACAGCGCCGAGATCCTCTACCTCGGTCGGGCCAACCGGTTGGCCAACCGGGCCCAGCGCCTGGCGTTGTTCGCCGCCCACGGCGACCGGTGCAGCGCCCCGGACTGCGACCAGCCCTTCGCCCGCACCCAAGCCCATCACGCGCAGAAGGACTGGCACGACGGCGGCTACACCGACGTCATCGACCTGGCTCCGGCCTGCGGCAAACACAATCGAATGGTCGGCCCCCAACCCGGGCAGTGGAGCACTCACATGGTCGCCGACGGCCCCGACACCGGCCACGTCGCCTGGACCCTGAACGGCGACGGCACCGGCCCACCGAACCCGCCACACATCAACCGGGCCGCCGACCTCGGCGAGGTGTTCGCCGCCTACCAACGCGGACAACGCCTCACCCCCACCCCACGCGGCCCCACCCCGCACGGCACCCACGACACCCGGCCACCACCCGAGCGCCGCCGGGTCCCCCGGCTGATCGCCACCGGATGGTCAGTCAGCCGACTCGACCCGACCACCCTGCAACCCACCGGCTGAACACCCCGTCACGACGACACCCCGAGTCCCACCAGGGACATCGGGGCAGTCGTCGTGGGTAAGCCTTCAGGCGGGCGGCCCGGCTCTGCTCGGCTGTTTCGCTGGTCCGTTGAGGCCGGCGACGGAGGAGCCGCGTATCAGGGCGAAGCCACCGCCTTTGCCAGACAGGCGATCTCGATGCGGCGCCTCGGTCCGCATCGAGATCTCGTTCACCGTTGATCTCGATGCGTTCGCTCGCAAGCTCGCGGGCTTACTCCCTGGATCGAGTAAGGGAGGAGCTTGCGACGACCGCATCGAGATCGACCAGCGAGGGTTGCGACTCTTCCTGCCCTCACGCCGGCCGCCTGCGGCGCCCCGGGTTGCTTGCTCGATCAACGGAGCGGACCCAGCCGGGTTACTCGGGCAACGGCGGGGTGCTTTCGACCGTGAGTTCCACGATCTTCCCCGCCTCCCTCGCCTTGTGCGCCCACAGTTCTCCCGCGTCGCCGGCGAGCGCGACGAAGATTGCGTCGATCTCCGCATCGTCGATGAGGTCTTCGTAGAGGCCGTAACTCACCATGATGCCGAGGCGGTCGGCGATCTCCCAGGCGACCGCGGTCGATGAACTCGCAACCACCTCGATCGGCCCGGAAACTCTTCCGGGCGTGCCCAATTCGCGGACGAGGTGATCGTCGCAGGTGTCGGCGAGAAGTCCCCAGCGCACCGGTTCGGCCGCCGCGACGGCAGGGTCCCAGCCCGAGGGAGGCGCGGTGGTGCCACGCACCATCAGCTCCGGCTCCAGCGCGATCGAACCGTAGAAGCCGAAGCCTCCGGTGTCGGCGGAGTGCGCCGAGTCGCCGACGAGCGACGCGACGGCATCGATGGCGGCGGCCCCGAGGCCGGCGACATCCTGGCGGATCGTGGTGAGGTTGACGTGTCCCAGCACCGCGTGCGGTCCGTCGTCGTAGCCGATGACGGACATGTCATCGGGGATGCGAATTCCGTTGTTGCGCATGACATCGATGAACCCGACGGCCATACGGTCGTTGGCCAGGAACACCGCTGTCGGTAGATTCCCTTCGGCGAGAAGACGTTCGGCGGCAAGCGCACCGGCTTCTTCGGTGTAGTCGCCGACGAACGTGCGGCATTCGTCGCGGTACCCGGCGGCCGTCATCGCACCGAGGTAGCCGCGCAACCGTTCGGCCGCGCAGGGATGTTCGCCGCCTTCGACGTGCGCAATGGCGGTGTGTCCGAGGTCGAAGAGATGTTGCACCGCCAGGTGCGCACCACGCCATTCGTCGGTGCCGATGGTGACGGCGGTGAGGTTGGGGATGCGTTCGCCGACCACGACGATGGGGACCGGGACATCGAACCGGTCACCGTATTCGGCACCCACGACGACGATGACAGCGCACCCCTGGTCGGCGAGATCACGGACCACGCGATCGCGACTTCGGCGGGCGCTGTGCACACCGAGCGACAGTCGGTAGCCGACAGGGTCGGCAGCACTGTAGAGCTCGTCGATGAGGTCGGCCTCGAAAGGACTCGACGCACCGAACACCACACCCACCAGCCGCGTCATCGTCGTCACCTCTGTTCTTTCGCGTGTCTCACAACGTATCCCACGGGCAGGAACAGCGGTAGCTCCTGTGCGCTCTCGATGCGCCTCGGGCTCGCTGCGCTCGCTCGCGGCTTACTCGAGCAGCGAAGCGGGGCGCCAGGCCGGTCGAACCGGCTGGTCAAGCAGCGAAACGGGTCGCCGACCGGTCAAGCAGCGAAGCGGGGCGCCAGGCCGGACGCGCAGCGAAGCGGGGCGCCAGGCCGGACGCGCAGCGAAACGCGTCGCCAGACCGGTCAAGCAGCGAAACTCGGTGCCAGGCCAGGCGCGCAACGAAACGCGACGCCAGACCGGTCAAGCAGCGAAGCGGGGCGCCAGGCCGGTCGAGCAACGAAACGCGTCGCCAGGCCGGTCAAGCAGCGAAACGCGACGCCCGGCTGGTCAAGCACCGAAACGCGTCGCCCGGCCGCCTGACCAGCGGGCAACTGGAAACCCGCCCGACCCTGTGCAGGGTCGGGCGGGTGGTCAATCATCGCGGCAAGCGGTCAGGCTCGGTCGCTGCGGAGTTCGTGGCTCAGGGTGTCGAGTTCGTCGCCGCCGGCCATTTGTTGGGTGAGTTCTTCGAGGTCGATCTCGTCGT
>NZ_JBSFQJ010000031.1:0-47387 GCF_053588655.1 Gordonia sp. NPDC003424 | reverse complement strand
GTACTCGGTCATCTCCTCAACCGTGAATCCCGGTGACATCCTCGTGTGCTCCATTTTCTATCAGGAGTGACTCACACCAAGTATGGCAATTACCGGAGGGCGCCCAGTCGACGAGAACCGCCGCCCAGTCGACTCGAAACGCTGCCCAGTCAACGCGGGAGGGCGCCCAGTCGACGCGGGAGGGCGCCCAGTCGACGAGAACCGCCGCCCAGCCGACGCGGGAGGGCGCCCAGCCGACGCGGGAATTGCCCGCTCGACGGATGGAAGTGAGGGTCAGCCGAAGTAGACGCTGCCCCGACGGCTCAGCATCCGGAAGAGCGTCTGCTGGATCTCCTCGCGGACGTGGTCGGTCAGGTCGAAGACGACCATCGGATCGTCGGCGGACGTCTCGTCGTAGCCACCGGTCTCGATCGGCCGGCCGAAGTGGATGTGCCACTTCGACGGCAGCGGGACCAGGCCGAGCGGCCCGAGGAGGGGGAAGGTCGGTGTGATCGGGAAGTACGGCAGCCCGAGGACCTTGGCCAGCGGCTTGAGGTCGGCGAGCATCGGGTAGATCTCTTCGGAACCGACGATCGACACCGGGATGATCGGTGCGGCGTTGCGCAGGGCGGTGGTGACGAAACCACCGCGACCGAACCGCTGCAGCTTGTAGCGATCCTTGTAGAGCTTGCCGATTCCCTTGAACCCCTCCGGCCACACCGCGGTGAGCTCACCCGCGCGCAGCAGGCGATCGGCGTCGTTGGTGCAGGCGAGGGTCGCACCGACGCGCCGGGCCACCTCGCTGACGCCCGGGGTGTCGAAGGCCATGTCGGCGGCCAGCACGCGGAGATAGCGGTTGGTCGGGTGGTGATCGTGGACGGCGACCGACGTCATCAGGGCATCTACGGGGAGGGTGCCGGCGTGGTTCGCGACGAGCAGTGCGCCGCCTTCGAGCGGCAGATTCTCCACGCCGCTGACCTCGACCCGGAACCACTTCTCGTAGACCTGGCGGACGGCGGGAAACCACACCGATTCGGTGAAGTGCGGATCGAAACCGAACTCGTCGACCTCGTACTCGCCGGTCATCCGTTCGCGGATGAACCCGGCGGTGGCGGTCAACGAATCGGCGACCGCACCGCGAATCCCGGACAGCGAGAACAGCGGACTCGAGCGGTTCGGACCGCGATGTTCGGGGCCGAGTGACTCCGCAGCCGCCCGCACGTCGTCGTTGATCGGCGTGACCGCGGCGGGCGGTCGTCCGAAGCCATCGGTGTTGGGATGCCCGACGGGCTGGGTGGGACGCGACTTCGTTTGCGCGGGTGCGGGTTTCGTCGTCGCCTGGCCTGGATGCTGACTCGGGTGCCGCCCGCGGGCGCCACGCTGACCGGTCACGTCGGGACCCGATGGGGTTGCGTAGAGCTGAATCACCTTTGCGGTACGTGCGTCCGTTGCGCCGCCACCTGCCAAGATGCTCACCCCGATCTTGCTCGTACGATCGACCCGCGGGCCGTGGTGGCGCTCCGCCACCGTATGTGATTCGTCACTAGTCTGACGCGATCCGTCATCATCTTACCCGCACATACGACCGGGTATGTGCTCCGAGTGTAGAGGTTGCAACTGCGTTGTGCATTGATGTGCGCTAAGTCACAGTGCGTGTCATTGCAGTTGATGCGCCGCGTCGACCGCACGCCGCTCCAGCGATCGCCACGTCTCGGGCGCGATGACGGCACTCGAGCCCCCGCGGGCGACGAAGTCGTCGACTGTCTCGATCGTCGAGTAGCGCGGCGCGAACCCCAACTCCGCACGCATGCGAGTGGTGTCGAGGACGCGTCCGTAGGTCAGGAACTCGGTCTGACTCGAGCGCAGCTTGGCCGACCGCAGGTCCTGGAAGACTCCGGTGATGGGCGCGAGAAGTCCACTGGGAACAGGCAATTCGATGTGCCCGATACGTCGGATGGCCTGTGTCAGGGTCACCACCCCATCGCCGGAGATGTTGAAGGTGCCGGGTTTGCCGTACAGCGTCACGTGCTCCATGGCGGCGAGCGCGTCCTCCTCGTGAAGGAATTGCAGTCGCGGTTGGTATCCGATCACCGTCGGCACGATGGGCAGCGACAGGTACGACCCCATCCGGGTGTTGATCCGCGGACCGAGGATCGCCTGCGGCCGCACTATCGTCACCTCGATGTCTTGTCGACGTCGAGCAAGACCGCGAACGTAGCCTTCGATGTCGAGCAGATCGCGCCCATAGCCGCGCTTGGGTTCGCGGCGCGCGGTCGTCTCCTCGGCAAAATGTGACGGGTCATGAGCACTGGCCCCGTAAACCATGGCCGTCGACCGGAGGATGAGGCGCTTCACCGAAGGGCTTCGCTGGCAGGCGGCACACACCTGCATCGCACCGACGACGTTGAACTCCTTGATCGCCGACGAGTGCGGCGCGGTCTCCATGATCGAGGTTGCCGCGTGCACGACGGTGTCGACCTCGTAGCCGGCGATCGCCTTGGCGATGGCCGGACGCCGGATGTCGAGGCGCAGGAACTCGGCACGGCCCATTCGCCGCATGAGGTCCTTGCGGGGGACCCGGGAGTCCACGGCGAGCACCCGCTCGATGGCGGGGTTGGCCGCCAGGCGGGCGACCAGGTATCCGCCGAGGAAGGTGGACGCACCGGTCACCAGGACCGTGCGTGGCGTCGTCGACGTCTCGTCTGACATGTCCCCAGGCTAGGACATGCGACAGCACCCCGCTCAACGCGTCTGTTCACACGAGGCGACGCAGAAACGACGAAGAACCCGCGATCGGCGGGTTCTTCGTGGACGACACCGCGAGCAGGACTCGCGCGCGGCCTATTTACCGAGCTTGCGACGCTGCACCCGGGTCCGACGCAGCAGCTTGCGGTGCTTCTTCTTCGACATGCGCTTGCGGCGCTTCTTGATCACAGAACCCATCGGGTCGCTTCCTCACATCTTCTTCGTTTTTCTTCGGACAGCGAGTTCGCTGTCGGCCGATGTCCTCGGCGCGGCAGAAACATCGGCACGCGACCATCAACATTACCGGCCGGTGACCGTCAGACGAAAATTGGCCGGGTCGAACCGGTGCCGACCCCCGGAAACGACGACTCCCCCGGGTCGGCCGCAGCACTGCGCGGCCCACCCGAGGGAGCGAAACCAGCACGTCAGGTCGTCTGACCCGATGTCATGGCATCAGCCGACGTCGAAGTACGAGGTCTCCAGGTAGTCGTGCACGGCCTTCGCGTGCACCCGGAACGAACGGCCGACGCGCACGGCGGGCAACTCGCCGCTGTGCACCAGTCGGTAGACCGTCATCTTCGAAACACGCATCAACGATGCGACCTCGGCGACCGTGAGGAACTGCGAACCCGACGAGGCGTTACCCACTGGGTTTCCCGTGCCGCCGGTCCTATCACCAGGCTTTTCTGCTGCAGCCATGAATCACTCATACCTCCGGTGCACGCGTCGCGGCCGCCGGCTTCCCCTCCGGCGGACATCAGACACGCACGTGCTTAAAGCAGCTTAACGTGGCAGATGTGAAAAAAGCGACGTGAGTTGTGTGAAAACTGCACCTATTGTCGTTTCGACCCCAAGATCCTGGGGTTTTACTGCCGTACAACCCCAATTCATGGGGTTTCGAGGTTTGAGCGCTACGCCTTTCCGCTGCTCAAACCCTCAATGTCTGGTCGATGGCCAGTCTTCGCGCTGACGCTCGCACACGCCTGAGTTGCCTGGTAGACGCCGTGGCGGAAGCCATTGGCCTCGAATTCCCGGATGGCCGCCGCAGTGGTGCCGCCCGGCGAGGTCACCGCGGCCCGCAGATCCACCGGCGAGATCCCCGATTCGCTCAGCAGCAGGCCCGCACCACGGATGGTCTGGACGGTCAGCTCGCTCGCCTGAGCCCGCGTGAGGCCCAGCGCGACTCCGGCGTCGATCATCGACTCGGCCATCAGGAAGACGTAGGCGGGCCCGGAGCCGGAGATCGCCGTCACCGCATCCATCCGCGACTCCGGCACCACCGCGACCTTGCCGACCGACATGAGCAGGGCCTGCACCGCCTCGACCTGCTCGTTGCTCACGTACCGTCCGGCCGACATCGCCGACATCGCCTCGTTGACCAGCATCGGCGTGTTGGGCATGACGCGGATGACCGGGGAGCCGGCCTGCAGGGCGTTCTCGTACTTCTGGATGGGCAGCCCGGCCACCAGGGTGACCACGACGCGCTCGGACTCGGCGTCGTCGTCGGCCGACGCGATCTTGCGCAGCACAGCGTCGACGTCGTCGGGTTTGATGGCGAGGAAGACGTACTGCGCGCCCTCGGCGGCGACAGTCGCGTCGTCGGTGACCAGCACGCCGTATTCGTCGGCGATCTCCTTCGCCCGCCTCGGCATCTTCTCGGCGACGACGAGATCCTTGGTGTGTTTGCCCGCCTGGATGAGTCCCGCGAGCAGGGCTTCACCGATCTTTCCGCCTCCGATGATGGCGATGCGTTCGGTCACGACTGGTTGCCTTCCTGAGTGTGTGGTCGTCGGGTGGGTGGGTCAGCGCGTGTACTTGGGGATCAGGGCGAGCTGCCGTGATTGCGCGATCACCGTGCCCTCCGAGTCCACCACGAGGTGATCCTCCTCGAACATGCCGGGTCCGATCTCGATGCTGCTCGCGGCGAATCGCAGCCAGCCCGGGGCCGGGCGTCGACGCACGTAGGTGGTGAGCTGGACCGTCGGCGCCCAGCCGGCCAGGCCGATGTTGGCGACGACGGGCAGTGAGATGTCGCCGACGAGAACCGCGAAGTCCTCGTCCGGTTCGGCGTCTCTCGGCCGCGCCCACCCGCGCACCACCGGGTCCCCCTTCTCCCCGCGGCTGAACGCAGCCGCGCTGTGATCGAGCACCAGATGCAATGCACCACCCAGATGGTTGAACGCCTCCATCGGCGATCCCTCCAGGGGCAGGCTGTCGGCGGTTGGTTCGGCGGGTGTCGCGTCGAGCAGCGTGGGCGCCGAATGATGGGAGGGGCCGGTATCCGGGGCGGTCAGCGTGACCGACGACGACACCATCGTGCGGCCGTCCTGCACCGCGTCGACCGACATCACGGTGACCGTGCGACCACGCTTGCGGATCGTGACGTCGAGCGTGAGCTCGGCGGGGGCGGGTGCGGTGAGGTAGTCGCTGGAGATCGCCACCGGGATCTTGGCCTCGTCGACCGCCGCATCGCCCAGGGCGGTCAGCGCCGATCGCGCGGCATGGGCGACCACCATCTGCAGGCTGCCGCCGTGCACCTTGGGGCCGATGGTGAACACCGGATCGACGAACGCCTGGTAGCTGATGCGGTCGTCACCGGCCCGCGCCACCTCCGTGAGGGTCAACAATTCGGCCAACTTGTTCGACATCGCTCCGCTCTCGTCCGCCCGGCGCCGGTGGCAACCGCCGTGTGAGGTGCTGCCGGGCAAAATCTAGCGAACGGGCCAGCAGGGCACTTCGTTCGGGTTTCGTCCGCGCCGCGCTGGTCGTGACCTCCAACACAACGGCGCCGGCGAACTCGCTGTCGGCGAGACGGCGGCACACCTCGGCGCAGGGCTGTCCCCCGTCACCGGGCAGCAGGTGTTCGTCGGTGGACGCACCGTCGCCGTCGGCGAGGTGCAGATGGGTGAGCTTCGACCCCATGCGATCGAACAGGTCAAGCGCATCGATCCCGGCGGTGGCCGTGTGCGAGAGGTCGAGCGTGTAGTGGTCATAACCGTCGTCGGTGGGATCGATCGACTTGCCGAACGCCGACACCGCCAGGCCCGGCCCACCGCCACGATTCTCGAGCCGCTTGACCGACCGCTCCCCCGCACCGAACAGGCGGTCGGCCCGCATCGGAAACATGTTCTCGACGGCGATCGCAACGCCACTGTCGTCCTCGAGTTCGGTGACGAGATCGTCGAATGCTTCGACGTAGGCGCGCTGCCAGCGGAACGGCGGATGCACGACGACGGTTTCGGCGCCGAGGTCCTCGGCGGCCTCGACCGACCGGGCCAGTTTCACCAGCGGGTCACGTCCCCACACCCGCTGCGAGATGAGCAGGCACGGCGCGTGGATCGACACGACGGGCATCTGATAGCGCTCGGACAGGTATTCGACGTGGCCGATGTCCTGACTCGCGGAGTCGCCCCACACCATGAGTTCGACGCCGTCGTAGCCGAGCTCGGCGGCGTACTGGAACGCCGCTTCGGTGTTCTGGGGGTACACCGATGCCGTCGACAGCCCGATGGGGATGTCGACCAGGTGCGGCTGGCTCGGCTGCGTCACCGGGCGCACACGACGGGTGGCCGGCTCACGTCGCCAACAGGACGAGCGGGCCGATCGTGACGATGAGTCCGACGCCGAGCGCAAGGAGTGTGGTGGTCAGGTCCTTTGTCCGGCGCACGACGTGGGAGAACGTCACGATGCCGAAGATCACGAGCACGGCCAGCACCAGCGCGAAGTAGACGTTCCACTTCCAGAGTTCGGTGAAGCCCCAGAACAGCCCGATGCCGACCGCCACGCCGGCCAGCGATTCCCCGATGATCATCAGCCAGGCGGCCATCGGCGATTTCTCGTGGTCGGATGTACCGGAGTCGGTGTCGGCGGTCTCGGTTGTGGCTGACGGCGCTGTCTCGACGGCCGGGGCCTGCTCGTCGTCGACCGGGATCTGCGCGTCGGCCGCTGCGGACTCGGGAGCGGCGCCTTCCTCGGCGTCGGCCTCGGTGACGACCGGGCCGGCCTCGACGTCGGAGGACTCGTCGGTGTCCGTCCACGTCTCGGTCGCGTCGGTGTCCTGGTCGGCGTCGGTGTCCTGGTCGGCGACGGTGTCCTGGTCGGCGACGGTGGCTTGGTCGGCGACGGTGGCTTGGTCGGCGACGGTGGCCTGATCCTCTTCGGCGGCCTGGTCACCGTCGGCCTGGTCAGCCCCAGCGGCCTGGTCCCCTTCGGTGTCCAGGTCGGCGTCGGTGGCCTGGTCGGTGGCCTCGTCGGCGTCGGTCTCAGCGGGCAGGGTGTCGGCACCCGCATCGGTGCTCTCGTCGACCGGCTCCGGTTCCTCCGGGTGCTCGTCGACCGTTTCCGCGGTGTCCGTGATCTCGGCGCCTTCGACGTCCCCATCAACGGCCTCGGCCTCGGTCGACGTGTCCTCGATGTCCTCGTGTGTGGCGTCGTCGGTGGCTGAAGCGTCGTCCGGGGTGTCGAGCGACGGCGATTCGTCGGCTGCGGACTCGGCTGACGACTCATCGGCCGGCGCGTCCTCGGTGTCGGTCGCTCGCGTCGCCGCAGCCACACCGGCCACTCCGGCGACTCCGGCCGTGGCAAGCGCGGCGGTGGCGGCCGAGGCGTGCCCGGTCGACTCAGGGGCGGCGTCTTCGCCGACCTGGTCATCGCCTGCCGCAGCCTGCGCGTCGGCGCCCGGTTGCCGTGACTTGTCCTTCTTGAACCGTCCGAACAGCCCACGCTTCTTGGCGGGCTTCTCCTCGACCGCCACGTCGCTGAAGTTGCGGTACGCGTCGAAGTCCCCGACGACCTCGGGGCGCCCATCGGCGGCGGGGGTGCCGGGGGTATTCGACGACGCGAGATCGACGCCCTCGATGTCGTCGGGTTCCACGACGACGAGGTCGTCGCGGTCGTCCTCGACCACCGGGATGATGCGGGTGACCGCGTTCGCCGACTCCTCGTCGAGATCGGCGCCGACGACGGCGCCGGTCTGAGTCGACTCGTCGGCAAGCCGTGCGGTCACGCTGCCTGCGCTGAAGTCGCTCGTGGCCGGTGGCCGGGCGAAGCTCGGCATGCCGCTGGCGGCTGTGCGCGCGGACGCGTTCGTGGGTTCGGGGCCGGCGGAGCTTTCGGCAGGTGCGGGGAGTTCGGGGCCGGACGGCGGCACCGCGACGGCACCGTCGTCGGCGCGACGCCTGGCGACCGGACTCGACGACCGGGGGAACGAACCGGTGTCGATGCGCGGGATCTCGCCGGTCAGCTCCGACACCGACACCGATCCCTCGCGGCCGACACGTCGGCGGCCGCGGCCCTCGCGCGGGGTGACCGCGGGGCCGCCGCTCTCGCGACTGCGGGCCAGCAGTTCGGACACCGAGATCGGGCGGGAGTCCGTGGGTTGCTCCCCGGACCCGGTTCCGCTCTCGTCACCCGACGCCGATTCTCCAGCCATAAGCGTTCGTTCTCCGTCCTCGCAATCGATCTGTCCCGGCACGGGACCGCATCACAATCCGCCCCCGAGCTGCGGTGCACCGCCACGCCGTTCGGCGCGTGGGTCAACCAATGCCTCGGCCGGTCCCCTTTGCCGCCGAGGTCTTGGTCCCGACAGGTTCGGCGGTCCGCATCGGTTCTTCGTCGAGTCGACGCAGGATGACCCCCTCACGCAGAGCCCACGGACAGATCTCAAGTGTATCTATAGACAATGCCCGCATCGCGGCCTCGGCCACGAGCGCACCGGCGACGAGCTGACCGGCGCGGTCGGCGCTGACACCTTCGAGCTCGGCACGGTCGTCGCGGGTCATGCGGGAGATGAACGCGATGAGCTGCCGCAACCCGTTGGCCGTCAGGTAACGCTTGACGCGCGGACCGGCTCCCGACGGTGCCGCGCCGGTCAGGCGCGCCAGGCTGCGGAACGTCTTCGACGTGGCCACCGCGAGATCGGGCCTGCCGGGGTCCATGAGCTCCTTGGCGGCGGGTTTGAGTTCGGCGTCGAGCCAGTCCCGCAGCACCGAAACCCGACGGCGATCCGGCGGATCACCGGGCAACCACTCCCGCGTCAGGCGACCCGCACCCAGCGGCAACGACAGCGCCACATCTGGTTCCTCATCGACGCCGTTGGACATCTCGAGGGAGCCGCCGCCGATGTCGAGCGCGAGGATGCGACCGGCACCCCAGCCGTACCAGCGGCGGACGGCCAGCGAGGTCAACCGCGCCTCGTCGCGACCCGACAGCACGGTCACCCCCACGCCGGTCTTGTCCGCCACGTGGGCGAGGACCTCGTCGCTGTTGCTCGCGTCGCGGACCGCGGACGTGGCGAACGCCATGATCTGCTCGCACCCGGACGTCGACGCGATGTGGGTGAACTCGTCGACGGACTCGACGAGTTTCTCGGCCGCGCGGTCGGTCAACCGCCCGCGGCTGTCGATCTGTTCCGCCAGACGCAGCACCGATTTGGTGGAACTCATGGGCGTGGGATGACCGCCGCGATGGGCATCGACGACCAACAGGTGGACCGTGTTGCTGCCCACGTCGAGCACTCCTAGACGCACGTCAGACAACCCTAGTGCCTGACGCCCGAGAGTAGATACGTGGATCTGTAATTCGGGTGCGCCGGCACCCGCCGCGGACGGCGCCGGGCACGTCGGCGTGCGACTTCGCCGACGACGGTTACCGTTGAGGCGTGCCCAGCCCCAACGCATCGACGCGCATCAAGCCCGCGCCCGAAGTCGATCTCGATTTTCCCCGCGAGTGGTACGAGTTCGTCGACCCCGCCAATCCCGAACATGTCATCGCCGCCGACATGACCTGGCTGCTGTCGCACTGGACGTGCGTCTTCGGCACCCCGGCCTGCCAAGGCATCATCGAGGGCCGCGAGCACGACGGCTGCTGCAGCCACGGCGCCTACCTGTCCGACAAGGACGACCGGCGCAACCTCGCCCGCTCGATGGCCATGCTCACCGAGGACGACTGGCAGTACTACAAGAAGGGCTCCGGCAAGGACCCGCTCGGGCCGCGCGGCTACCTCGAGGAGGGCGAGGCCGACGAGGATGGCGAGCCGACCCTGAAGACACGGAAATACAAGGGCGCCTGCATCTTTCTGAACCGTCCGGGATTCGCCGGAGGCACCGGATGCGCGCTGCACTCGATGGCGCTGCGTCGAGGTCTCGAACCGCTCACGGTGAAACCCGAAGTGTGCTGGCAACTTCCGGTCCGGCGCGCGCAGGAGTGGGTGGAGCGCCCCGACGGCACCGAGGTGCTGCGCACCACGATCACCGAGTTCGACCGCCGCGGATGGGGCGAAGGCGGGCACGACCTGAAGTGGTACTGCTCGGGATCGCCGGACGCACACGTCGGCGCCACGCAGGTGTGGGAGTCCTACGCCCCCGAGCTGACGGAGTTGATCGGGAAACCCGCCTACGACGCCCTCGCCACCGCGTGCCGCCGCCGAAAAGGGTTGGGCCTGGTCGCGGTTCATCCCGCCACCGCCGCCGCCACCACGCGTCGGGAGACCGACATCAAGTACGAGTTGCTCGAGGACTGACGGGATGGCCGACGCACCACTCCGCTGAGTGAGCAAGTGCCGCAGCCCCTACCGCTGATCGAGTGAGTGCCACGCCCTTACCGCTGATCGAGTGAGTAACCAGGGCCGCCGCAGGCGGCCAGCGTGGGCTGGGAAGAGTCGCAGCCCTTTTCGCTGATCGATCTCGATGCGGTCGTCGCAAGCTCCTCCCTGACTCGATCCAAGGAGTAAGCCCGCGAGCTTGCGAGCGAGCGCATCGAGATCAACGGTGAACGAGATCTCGATGCGGACCCTCGCAAGCTCGGGGCCTTACTCGATCAGCGGAGGTGGCGACTCTTCGGATCAGGGAGGAGCGTGGCGACGACCAAATCGAGACCTCACCCGTTGTCAGACAGCCGATCTCGATGCGGCGCCTCGCTGCGCTCGGAGCCTTACTCGATCAGCGAATGGAGGACTCTCCCCGGCCCACGCAAGCCGCGATACTCACTCGATCAGCGGGTGGATAACTCGACCGGCGAAAGGCGGCAACGCTTTCCCGGCCAACGAACCTCAGGGCTCGTACTTGTAGCCCAAACCCCGCACGGTCACCAGATGTTTCGGGTTACCCGGATCGGGTTCGACCTTCGAGCGGAGCCGTTTGACGTGCACGTCAAGGGTTTTGGTGTCGCCGACGTAGTCGGCACCCCAGACGCGGTCGATGAGCTGTCCGCGCGTCAGCACCCGGCCGGCATTGCGCAGGAGGTACTCGAGGAGGTCGAACTCCTTGAGCGGCAGGGTGATCAACGTCCCGTTGACGGCGACCGTGTGGCGCTCGACGTCCATCCGGACGGGCCCTTCTTCGAGGATGCTGATCGACAGATCCTCGTCGCCGACATCGCCACCGCGGCGCAGGACCGCGCGGATGCGGGCGATCAGCTCGCGGGCCGAATACGGTTTGGTGACATAGTCGTCGGCGCCGAGTTCGAGACCCACCACCTTGTCGATCTCGCTGTCTCGTGCGGTCACCATGATCACCGGCACGCTCGACCGCGCGCGCAGCGATTTGCAGATCTCGGTGCCCGACATGCCGGGCAGCATGAGATCGAGCAGGACGATGTCCGGGCTGATCCGGTCGAAGGCCGAAAGTGCCTGCGCCCCATCGTTGATCACGCTGGCCTCGAATCCCTCCTTGCGCAGCAGGAACGCCAGGGGGTCGGCGAGGGATTCCTCGTCCTCAACGATCAGTACGTGCGTCACCGATGCATTTCCTTTTTGGTAGTCATGGACGTTCTGTCGCGGGTTGCGACAACGAATCCTGGTCGGTGGGGCACAACGCCCCGGCGAGCTTGCCCGCCACGTCGACGTCGCCGACCGGCTCATCCGTGTCGGCATCGTCGATGTCGCCGATGTCGGCGATGTCGGCGGTGAGATCCTGCGGGATCTGCAGCGTGAAGGTCGATCCGGTGCCCGGCTTGCTCCACAGTTTGATCGCCCCACCGTGATTGGCGGCGACGTGTTTGACGATCGCCAACCCCAGCCCCGTACCACCGGTCTGCCGCGAACGCGCCTTGTCCACCCGGAAGAATCGTTCGAAGACCCGCTCCTGATCGTCGGGTGCGATGCCGAGGCCGCGGTCGGTGACCGCGATCGACACCATCGGCCGTCCCTCGGACCGCGTGATGCGCCGGCTGACGGACACCGTCGTGTTGGCCGACGAGTAGACGATCGCGTTGACGATGAGATTGTTCAGCGCGGTGAGCAGAAGCGGACGGTCGCCCCGGACGGTCAGGCCCGACGGGGCATCGGCGTGCAAGGCGATGCCGGCGGCCTCGGCACTCACCATGGCCGAGTCGATGGCGTCGCTGATCAGGGTGTCGACGTCGACGATCTCGAATGCCGACGTCTCGCCGCCCTGCAGTCGTGACAGGGCGATGAGTTCGCTGACCATCTTGCCCATCCGCTCGGTCTCGGAGACGACGCGTTTGCCGAAGTATTCGACGGAGTCCGGCTCGTCGGCAGACTCCAGCAGGGCTTCGGTCAGCAGGCCGATCGCACCGACAGGTGTCTTGAGTTCGTGCGAGACGTTGGCGACGAAGTCGCGTCGTGTCGCTTCCACGCGGGAGTGTTCGGTGTCGTCCTGGCCGTAGACCACGGCGTAATGCTCCTCGCCGTGGGCGACGAGGCGCACCAGACAGCGCACCGAGTCGACGCTGGAGGCGGTCGCCCGTCCGGTCGAGACGAATCCCAGCGCCGATTGCGGTGGGCTGAACTCGAAACGCGCCTCGACCTCGGTGTCCAGCACTTCCTTGGCCGCATCCCACACCGCGTCGGCCAGCAGCCGATCACGGACCAACCCCAGGTCGAGGGCCTGCTGGTTGTAGAGGACGACGTCACGGAACCGGTCGACGACGGCGACACCGTTCTCGGCGTGGCTCACGATGAGGCTCAGCAATCCGGCCTTGGTCATCCGCCCGTCGTCTGTGGTCACCGCCACATCCGAGTCGCGCAGCTCGGCAGTCTCGGCCACTTCGCGGGGGGCGATGGCGGGTACGATTCGCGGCTCCACTGACGCCGTCGCCACCACCGACTGTGCCGCGGCGTCCGCGGGAATCGATGGCGGCGCGGTCACCGACCTCATACCTCGGCGGTGCCAACCCATCCCCAGCAACACACCGCAGACCAACGCCAGTGCGAGCGCCGCGGCAACCCATGCAACGGTCACACTGGCAGCTTACGGCGCACCGAACGACTACCGCACCTGCGTCACATTTGTTCCGCGGCTGTTCACTCGTTGTTCGACAGCGCGGCCGATGCGACGACCCGGTTCGGCTACTGGGGCACCGACTCGGCGATGTCGGCGTACTCGGGATTCTGCTGGATGAAGCGCTGCACGTACGAACACACCGGGACCACCCGTTTGCCGCTGGCCCGGATGTCGTCGAGCACCGTCCGGACCAGCTGGCCGGCATATCCGTGGCCGCTGAACTGCTCGCGGATCACCGTGTGGGTGACCACCACCTGATATGGCTCCGAAACGTAGTCGACATATCCGACGACTTCGTCGCCGGACGTCAGATCGGCACCCGAATCCGGACTCAAGACCGCTTCGTAACGCTCTTGAGCAGGGGAATGATTGATCCTCAGCGTCCCGACATTCACCATGGCATCCAATGTAGCCTGCGTCACAGGGTCGGCACCATGACGATTCTGTTACAAGAGCTCAGGCACTCCTGCTACTTCTGGCCCTGTGCTGCGACCGCTGCCGCACCGGCCGCAGCCGCCTCCGGATCGAGGTAGGTGCCGCCCGGGTTGAGCGGCTTGAGGTCGTCGTCGAGGTCGTAGCGCAGCGGGTTGCCGGTCGGGATGTTCAGGGCCGCGATGTCGGCATCGGAGATGTCGTCGAGATACTTCACCAGTGCGCGCAGCGAATTGCCATGGGCGGCAACCAGCACGGTCTTGCCCGCCTTGATGTCGGCGGCGATCGTCTCGGTGAAGTACGGGATCATCCGGGCGACGACGTCCTTGAGACATTCGGTCAGCGGCACCGCGGGCAGGTCGGCGTAGCGCGGGTCGTGGGTCTGGCTGTATTCGGCCTCGGGATCGATCGGGGGTGGCGGCGTGTCGTAGCTGCGGCGCCAGAGCATGAACTGTTCCTGGCCGTATTTCTCCAGGGTGTCGGCCTTGTTGAGACCTTGCAGCGCACCGTAATGGCGTTCGTTGAGACGCCAGTCACGGATGACCGGAATCCAGTGCCGATCGGCCTTGTCGAGCGCGATCTGCGCGGTCTGGATCGCGCGCCGCAGCACCGACGTGTAGAGAATGTCGGGCAACAGATCGTGCTCGACGAGCAACTCGCCCGCGCGGACCGCTTCCGCTTCCCCCTTCTCCGTGAGCGCTACGTCAACCCATCCGGTGAACTGGTTGGACGCATTCCATTTGCTTTCGCCATGCCGCATCAGAATCAAGGTGCCGTTGCTCATGGGTGTCAGTTTTCCACAGAGCAGGCGCCCCTTCATGGCAGTCAGGCAAGGCGGCTTCGTGTCTCTCTCGATAGGTTTCGCCCCGGTATCCCCTCACGGTGTGGTCGGGGTCGCCGAAGCCCCGGCGACCCGCGGATTCGAGTTTCATTTATTGCAACGATGTTGCAATCAAGTCAACATAACGGCCAATGCGGTCTACACGGACGTCCCTCCATCACAAGACCCGTTGCGCTGCAGCCTTTTTGAGATGAATAACGCCATGAGGTCGGCGCTCGCGTACCGGGAAGAATCCTCAGGCCAGGTCTTGACACGCGTCCCCCGTCGTCCTACCGTTCCGTTAGATGCATCACTGTTGCTGTAACTGCAACACATATCCAGCCTCATCGCGCACCGGAGATGACCCCATGACTTCCACCCCCGAATCGGCACCGGCCCAACCGTTGTCCACCCGGCGATCTGACATGACCACCCCGACCATGGACGACATGGCAGAAACGCCTACTGCTCCACCGCAAGTGCTGCGACGCGTGGTCGCCGCAAGTTTCATCGGAAACTTCGTCGAGTGGTTCGACTATGCGGTCTACGGCTACCTCGCCACCGTCATCGCCCACGTCTTCTTTCCCGAGGCATCGGCATCCGCGGGACTTCTCGCGACCTTCGCCGTCTTCGCGATCTCCTTCGTGATCCGTCCGATCGGCGGTCTCGTCTGGGGCCACTTCGGTGACCGGATCGGACGGCGCACGGCGTTGTCGCTGTCCATCCTCATCATGTCCACGGCGACCGTCTGCGTTGCCCTCATCCCCGGCTACGCCACCATCGGGATCGCGGCACCTGTCCTGCTGCTGATCGTCCGAATGGTGCAGGGATTCTCGGCATCCGGTGAATATGCCGGCGCATCAGCATTTCTCGCGGAATACGCGCCCGAGGGTCGACGCGGACTCTTCACCAGCGTGGTCCCGGCATCAACGGCCTGCGGACTGCTCGTGGGTTCCCTTCTGGCAGCGTTGCTCACCGCTTCGCTGACCACCGATCAACTCGACAGCTGGGGTTGGCGTATCCCGTTCCTCCTCGCGGCACCACTCGGACTCATCGGTCGCTACATCCGGTTGCGCTTGGAAGACACACCGAAATTCCATGAACTGGAACTCCGCGAACACGCCAACGCACCGCTGCGCGAGCTGTTCACGGGTCATCGACGGGCCATTGTCATCGCGTTCGGCGTCACCTGCCTCAACGCAGTCGGCTTCTACCTGCTGCTGAGCTACATGCCGACCTACCTGTCGACCGAGCTGGGGGTCTCCGCGACCGCGTCGTTCATCGCGTCGTCGATCACCCTCACCTGCTACATCGCCTTCATCTTCGGCATGGGAGCACTCTCGGATCGCTTCGGCCGCAAGCGAGTGCTGATCGCCGCGTCGATCGGCTTCGCAGTTCTCACCGTGCCGCTGTTCGCTGCGCTCGGGGCGGTCGGCCTCGTCGGGATCATCGCCATTCAGATCACCCTGAACTTCCTGTTGACGATGAACGACGGGACGCTGCCCGTCTTCCTTGCCGAGATCTTCCCGACCTCGGTCCGCTACAGCGGATTCGCCTTCAGCTTCAACACCGCCAACGCGCTGTTCGGTGGCACCGCTCCCTTCATGGCCACTCTGCTCATCCACCTGACCGGCAACAAGCTGGCGCCCGCCGGCTACCTGGTGGCCGCGGCGATGGTCGCGATGATCGCGATGAGCTTCGCCCGCGAGACCTGCCGCCGGCCACTGGCCGACAACTGACCTCGACCCACGAAGAAACACGAAAGGAATCAGCACCATGCACCTCGACCGACTCAAGGATATCCCGAACGGGCACAAGGCCTTTCCCACCTTCTCCGATGCCGAGATGGACCGCCGCCTCACCGGACTCCGTAAGCTCATGGCCGACGACGGCGTCGACGCCGTCGTCCTCACCAGCTATCACAACATCAACTACTACTCGGACTTCCTGTACACCGCGTTCGGCCGCAACTACTACCTCGTCGTGACCCAGTCGTCGTCGACGACGGTGACCGCCAATATCGACGCCGGTATGCCCTGGCGCCGCTCCCACGGCGACAACATCGTCTACACCGACTGGCAGCGCGACAACCATCTCCACGCTGTGCAGCAGGTGTTGCAGCGCGACGGCATCGCGTCGGGGCGGCTCGGTGTGGAGGACGACCACCTCAACACCGCGCTCCGCGAACAGATCGCCGACTACACCGGCATGGACCTCGTCGACGTGTCCACACCCATCATGCGTCGGCGGATGATCAAGTCGGCGGAGGAGATCGCGCTGATCAGACACGGCGCCCGCATCGGAGATCTCGGCGGCGCAGCGGTGCGCGACGCGATCGCCGAGGGCGTTCCGGAATACGAGGTCGCGCTCGCCGGAACATCGGCGATGGTTCGCGAGATCGCCCGCACCTTCCCGCATGCCGAACTGCGGGACACCTGGGTGTGGTTCCAGTCCGGGGTGAACACCGACGGTGCCCACAACTGGTCGACAACACGTCGGGTCCAGCGCGGAGACATATTGTCGCTCAACTGCTTTCCCATGATCGCCGGTTATTACACCGCGCTTGAACGCACCCTGTTCGCGGGCGAGCCGAGTGCCGAGCACCTGCGACTGTGGGAGGTCAACGTCGCCGTTCACCGACGCGGTCTGGAACTCATCCGACCGGGCGCCGTGTGCAAGGACATCGCAGCCGAACTCAACGAGATCTACGCATCCGAAGGGCTACTGGCCAACCGCACCTTCGGCTACGGGCACTCCTTCGGCGTGCTCTCGCACTACTACGGGCGCGAGGCCGGACTCGAATTGCGGGAGGACATCGAGACCGTTCTCGAGCCGGGCATGGTGGTGTCGATGGAACCCATGATCATGGTTCCCGAGGGCCAACCGGGAGCGGGCGGCTATCGCGAGCATGACATCCTCGTCGTGAAAGACGACGGCGCCGAGAACATCACCGGGTTCCCGTTCGGGCCCGAGCACAACATCCTCGGCGTCTGACGACGGCGCCCCGCGTGCCCGGCGACGACCGGAGCCGCGCGGGGCCGCCGCGCGAGACACAAGGAGGTGGGTCGTGCCCGACGACAAAACGGCTGCGACGTCGGACAAGCGTGCGGCATCGGTACTCCTCAACGGCCTGGCGGTGCTCGAGGCATTCACGATCGAGGAGCCGGTGCTCGGCGTGACCGAGATCGCACGCCGCGTCGGGTTCCACAAGAGCACCGTGTCCCGCATCCTCGCCACCCTAGAACAAGCCGGATACGTCGAACGCGAGGCGCAGAGTGGTCGGTTCCGTCTGGGATTGGGTCTCATCGCATTGACCGGCCCACTCCTGGCCGATCTCGACGTCCGGCGGGTCGCGGGGCCCTCGCTGCAGCAGCTCACCGGGCGCACCGCGGAGACGAGCGCACTGATGGTGTGGAACGGCCACGAGTCCGTGGTCGTCGAGCAGGTCATGAGCCCCAAACAGGTCAAACACACCGCGGCCATCGGTACCCGTTATGACACCTGCGAGAGCGCGTCGGTGCAGGTCTTTCTCGCCGACCTGCCCGCCGTCGAGGTGCAACGTCTGCTGGATCGCCGGTTGCTGGTCACCAGCCACGGGGACGCCGCGGAACCGAACTGCTTGCCCGACGAGCTCGCCCAGGTGCGGGAACAGGGGTATGCCGTCAACGACGGCCGCACCTCCGCGGAGGAGGTCGGGATCGCGGCACCGGTACACGATCACCGCGGGGCGACGGTCGCGGCCGTGCTGCTGTCGGCTCCGCGGTTCCGGGTCCCGCCGACACTGATCGAGATCCTCGCGCGCGACGTCGTGGCGTGCGCTGCCGAGGTGTCCGCCCGGCTCGGGAGCACCGAAGCCCGAGGGTGAATCCGGGCCCACCACGCCCGTCCTGCAGCCAGGGCGCCGCCGGCGTCGATCCAGCCAGTACCGAACCGGCAACAACCTGGGATAAATCGGGCACAACGGACAAAACGGGTCTACCGTCGGAACATGACGACATCGGCGGATACCGGCTCGACTACTGCCGGCGAGCCGGAACTGAAACGGGTTCTGGGCTGGAAATTGTTGTTGCTGTTCATCATCGGCGACATCCTGGGAACCGGCGTCTACGCCCTGACCGGCCAGGTGGCGGGCGAGGTGGGCGGCGCGGCCTGGCTGCCGTTCCTGATCGCCTTCGCGGTGGCGACTCTCACCGCCTTCTCGTATCTGGAATTGGTCACCAAGTATCCACAGGCCGCGGGCGCCGCGCTCTACGTACACAAGGCATTCGGTATCCACTTCATCACGTTCATCGTGCTGTTCACCGTGATGTGTTCCGGCATCACGTCGGCGACGACGGCATCGCGGGCATTCGCGGTGAACATGCTGACGGCGTTCAACGGTGGCGACTCCCCGGACGCGACCAACCCCGCCCTGCTGTTCGTCGCCATCGGGTTCCTACTGCTGGTCATGTTCATCAACTTCCGCGGCGTCGCCGAGGGAGTGGGCACCAACGTCGTCCTGACCCTGGTCGAGCTGTCGGGTCTGCTGATGGTCATCTTCATCGGCTACTGGTTCATCGTCGGCGGCAACGCGCAACACTGGGATGCCGTGGTGGCCTTCGAGACTCCCGAGGACAAGACGGTGTTCATCGCCATCACGTCGGCGACCGCGCTCGCGTTCTTCGCACTCGTCGGCTTCGAGGACTCGGTGAACATGGCCGAGGAATGCAAGGACCCGGTGCGGATCTTCCCGAAGGTCATGCTCAGCGGGTTGGCGATCACCGCGACGGTCTATGTGCTGATAGCGATCTGCGCGGTGGCGATCGTGCCGGTGGGGGTGCTCGCGGAGAGCGAGACGCCGCTGGTCGACGTCGTCCAGGCCGCCGCACCGGATTTCCCGATCAGCGATCTGCTGCCGTGGATCTCGATGTTCGCCGTCGCGAACACCGCGCTGATCAACATGATGATGGCCAGCCGACTGCTCTACGGCATGTCGAAACAGGGTGTGCTGCCGGGATTCCTGTCCTACGTGCATCCGGGCCGGCGCACCCCGTTCGCGGCGATCATCTTCACCACGGTCATCGCGCTCGTCCTGCTGGTGTACGTCAGTGCCGACCCGAAGAGTTCCATCGTCGGCCTGCTCGGCGGCACCACCGCCCTACTGCTGCTCGGCGTGTTCACGGTGGTGAACGTCTCGGTGCTGGTGTTGCGACGGAAGCCGGTCGATCACAAGCACTTCCGTACCAGGACGCCCATCGCGGTGCTCGGCGCGATCACCTGCTTCTACCTCACGCTCCCGGTGACCGGGCGCAACCCCGAACAGTACGTGATCGCCGGGTGGCTGTTGCTGTTCGGTGTGATCCTGTGGGCGTTCACGTTCTGGCACCACAAGCGCCATCATGTCCCCGAGGGGCATCTGGAGGATGTGAACTGATTCAATGGCGTCGTGTCGCCGTCAGTCCTCGTCGAGCTCGGACGCGTCCGGCCGATCGGCGGCCCGGTCGAGCGCCGAGGTCTCCCCCGGAACGTACCGGTCTGGCAGGGGCGCACCCGGTTCCGGCAACGACTCCTTGTCGATGAGGTGCTCGAAGGCCAGCAGGTTGCGCAGCGACTCCCCCCGTGACACCCGCCAGGCCCATTCCCGCTGGATCGACGTGTGAAAGCCGATCTCCAGCAAGGTGTTGAAGTCCCCGTCCGCGGCTTCGAGCACCTGGCCGAGAACCCGGTCGATCTCGTGCTCGGACAACGCATCCGACGAGATCCGACCGACCAGGTAGATGTCGCCGGTGTTGTCGATCGTGTACGCCACCCCGTAGAGGCGCCGATTGCGCTTGAGCAGATAGCGATAGACGGCCTCGTGGTCCTCGTCGGGCCGGCGACAGACGAAGGCCTCCACCCGCACGCCGTGCGGGCCGGCGGTCAGCAGCACCGTGGTCTTGAGTTTGTTCTCCCCCGGCAGATCGAGCACCAGATGCTCGGTGTGCGGGCTCCCGGAATCCCTGTGGCTGAACGAGATCTCACCGTTGATCAGGGTGGTCTCGAGGATGTCGACGATCTCGGATCGGTTCACGCAGTCTTCCTTGTCGGGCGGGAGAAGTCAGGCGGGCATCCGGGCCTTGCGACGACGCCACCGGCGCGAACCGCGCCGCATCGACACCGCCGCGGCCGAGGTCGGATTGCGCGTCGCAAACGATCCCATCGCGTCCGAGTAGCTCGAAAGCAGTTGGGTGGCAGTGTGTTCCCACGAGAACTGTTCAGCGTGGATGCGCGCGTTGCGACCCAGTTCGGCCATCCGCGTCGGATCGACGAGGAGCCCACCGAGGGCGGTACTCCAGTCGCCGACATCGTGCCCGGCGACGAGCACACCCGAACGTCCGTCGGCGACCGCCACCCCGAGTCCGCCGACATCCGCGGCGACGACCGGGGTGCCGCAGGCCTGGGCTTCGATCGCGACGAGACCGAAACTCTCCGAATAGCTGGGTACCACAACGAGATCTGATGCCCGGTACACCTGGGCGAGGTTCGGCGCCGACTGCGGCGGCAGAAAGGTGATGGCGTCGGCGACACCGAGGTCGTCGGCCAGATCGATCAGCGCCGTCGGGCGCTCGAGACCACTGCCCGACGGTCCGCCGACGATCAGGACCCGCACCGGATGAGAAGTGCCGCGGTACTTCTCGATCAGGGGTGCGGCCGCCGCGAGCAGGACATCGGGCGCCTTGAGGGGTTGAATCCGACCGACGAAGGTCAGGATGGTTTCCTCCGGGTGCAGTCCGAGGTCGATCCGCGCGGCCTCCTTCGATCCCGGCGAATAGACGTCGAGATCGGCACCGGGGGTGACCACATCGATGCGTGAGCGATCGGCGTGGTACATCGAAACCAGTTCCGCCGCCTCGGTTTCGGTGTTCACCACCATGCGGTCGGCCTCGTCGACCACCTGTTGTTCGCCGATCACCCGCAACTGCGGCTCGGCGGTGTCCCCCTTGGCCAGGAAGGCGTTCTTCACCGCGGCGAGGGTGTGCGCGGTGTGCACCAGCGGCACCCCCCAACGGTCGCGGGCCAGCCAGCCGACCTGGCCGGAAAGCCAGTAGTGGGAATGGATGAGGTCGTAGTAGCCGGGCTTCTGCATAGCCTCGGCCCGCAGCACGCCGGCGGTGAAGGCGCACAGTTGCGCGGGCAGGTCGCGTTTGTCGAGCCCCTCGAACGGGCCGGCGACGACGTTGCGGACGGTCACGCCGGGCGCGGCCGCGACGACCGGGTCGTCCGACGACGACGTCGCCCGGGTG
The DNA here is from genome assembly GCF_053588655.1 of Gordonia sp. NPDC003424. NCBI lineage: Bacteria > Bacillati > Actinomycetota > Actinomycetes > Mycobacteriales > Gordoniaceae > Gordonia > Gordonia sp. NPDC003424. Next base: position 25,908 of record NZ_JBSFQJ010000031.1, on the reverse strand, counting down.
AAGATCTCGACCTCCACCCCGCGGCGCGCCATGCGGGTTGCGGTCTGCCAGACGTAGACGTTCATCCCCCCGGCATCCCCGGTCCCCGGCTGGGCCAGCGGCGACGTGTGCACCGAGATCAATGCGACACGTCTCGGCTGCAGGGGGCTGGTCATCCCTCCACCTTAGAGAAGGGCCGATGGTCGACTCGTTTCACCTCTGCCGAGCAGGACTTTTCATGGCTCGGCTGTGGCCGCGCACCACCCGCACCCTTGACACATTCCACACAGTGTCTCAGCCTCAGAACATGATCTCCGATGTGTCAACCAGCCCCACGTTCACCCTGCGATCCGGGGCGACGTGGGCGGACCCGTATCCGATGTACGCGGCGTTGCGCGAGCATTCACCCGTACACCGGGTGGAGGCTGCGACCGGTGATTACTGGGTGCTCACCCGCCACGCCGACGTGCTGGCCGCGGTCGATGACCCGGCCACGTTCTCGTCGGCGCAGGGATTGACCGTCACCTACGGCGAACTCGAAGCGATCGGCATGGTCGACAATCCCCCGCTGGTGATGCGGGACCCGCCGACCCACACCGCGTTCCGCAAGCTGGTGTCGCGCGGCTTCACTCCGCGACAGGTCGTCGAGATCGAGCCGAAGGTCCGCGAGTTCGTGGTCGAACGGCTCGACCGGCTCGGATCGGATGGTCCCGCCGACATCGTGGGCGAGCTGTTCAAGCCGCTGCCGAGCATGGTCGTCGCACATTATCTCGGGGTCCCCGAGGAGGATTGGGGCCGGTTCGACGGGTGGACCGAAGCCGTGGTGGGTGCGACGTCGGGCGTCGGCGGGATGGCCGCCGCCACGGAGTCGGCGGGTGCCGCGACGATGGAGATGCTCGGGTACTTCACCGAACTGATCGCGCACCGACGCAGGCATCCGGGCGACGACACGGTGTCGCAGCTGGTCTCCGCCGGGCTTGCCGACGACCCCGACGATCCGTCCGGCCTGCTGTCGATCCTGTCCTTCACGTTCACGATGGTCGCGGGCGGCAACGACACCACCACCGGCATGCTGGGCGGCAGCGTCGCACTGCTGCACCAGCACCCCGACCAGCGCCAACGCCTGATCGACGACCCGGGCCTGCTCCCCGGCGCCATCGACGAACTGCTGCGGCTGACGTCGCCGGTGCAGGGCCTGGCCCGCACCACCACCAGGGACGTGACGTACCCGAACACGCTCGACGAGCCGGTCACGATCCCCGCCGGCCGGAAGGTGCTGCTCTGTTACGGATCGGCGAACCGCGATCGGGACGTGTACGGCGACGACGCGGACACCGTCGCGGTGACCCGCCGGCCCCGCAAAATCCTCACGTTCAGCCACGGCAATCACCACTGCCTGGGCGCCGCGGCCGCACGGATGCAGGCGCGCGTCGCGCTCACCGAACTCCTGGCCCGCCATCCCGCGTTCACGGTCGACGTCGACGGCATCACGTGGGCCGAGGGCAACTACGTCCGCCGCCCGACTTACGTGCCGTTCCATGTCTGAGGTCTGGCTCGCGGCCGAGCGCACCGAACTCGCGTCGCAGCGCATCCTCGACGTCGCCGAAAGACTCTTCGTCGAGCACGGCGTCGGTGCGGTCACCATGCGACAGCTCGCCACCGCCGTCGGATGCTCTCGGGCAACGCTGTACCGCTACTTTCCGGGCAAATCGGAAGTCCTTGCCGCCTATGTGGATCGGGCCACCCACGATCTGGCCGACACCATCGGTGCGGCCGTCGCCGACGAACAGGACCCCCACGACCGGCTGCGTGCCGCGGTGACCACCGCCGTCGCCGGCGTCCGTGCGAATGCCGCGCTGATCGCGTGGTTCTCCCCGGAAACCGCCGGCACGTCGAGCCATCTCGCCCTGCTGTCCCCGCGGATCGAGAAGGTGACCGCCGATTTCCTCACCGTTCTGCTGCCCGACGCCGTCGACGACGACCTCCGGGATCGGGCACGCTGGCTGGTTCGCGTCATCGTGTCGCTGCTGACCACCCCCGGGGAGTCCGTCGACGCCGAGCGCGACATGCTCGACCGGTTCGTGATCCCGGTGATCCTGGCCTGAGTAGCGTGCATCAGGTGCATGCGCGTCGCGGGACCCGCCCAACGGTCGCAGCGGTGACGCTTGCGGCGGTACTCACGGCGACCGCGGCATGTGGCGGCGCCGAAAACCTGCCGGCCGCCACATCCAGTGCGTCCCGCACGAGCGCACCGCCGCCGGTGGCCAAACCCTGCGCGCCAACGGTCATCGCGCTCGACCCGGGACACTCGCCGGCACCGATCGCGCGCTTCGATCCGGTGACCGGCGCCAAGATGGTGGATTACCCCAACGGCGCCGAAGCCGCCGACGACATGTACGTGGCGAGGTCCGTACAACGCATGCTCGAGACCAACTCCGGCTACCGGGCGATCCTGGTGAAGACGTCGCTGTCCGACGACGCCGACTACCGCGTGCGGGTGCACCGGGCGGAGCAGGCCGGCGCCGCGCTCGGCGTCTCGATCCACACCTCGCCCGGCGACAACGCCGTCTTCGCCCAGCGGGTCGGCCTGTACCGGGAAGGCCCCGGACCGTCGGGCGACCCGGTGCGGGTGACGTTCACCGACGCTGCCGTCGCCGGGCGGTCTCAACGGGCAGCGGTACGGATCGCCGCGTCGCGCTCGAGCACGGAGGATCATCAGGTCCGCGTGACCGACAACGACTTCGGAGGCCGCTATCCGCTCTGGGCGGGGAACATCCCGATCATCTCGCTGATATCGACCCACGTCCCCTGGGTGTACAACGAGTTCGGGCCCGCGTCCGGCGGGGGTGGCGCCGACCCGGTCGCCCACGCCGACCTCGACCGCTATGCCCGCGGCATCAGCGACGGCATCACCGCGTCCACCCCTCCGGCACACTGCTGACCGGACACCACCGTCCGATTCGATGCACCCCACCGCGGTCCCCTACACTGTTGTCGGTAACGATTGTCATTTGCGTGAAGGTGGGTCATGAACCGACGAACCCTGTGGTCGATGCTCGCCGTCCTCGGCGCCGGCATCCTCGTGCTGGCCGGGTGCTCGGGTGGCGGCGATGACAAGTCAGGCGACTCGGGCGGCAAGCCGACCGTGGTCACCTCCACCGACGTGTGGGGTGCCGTCGCATCCGCCGTCGCCGGCGACGCCGCCTCGGTGACCTCGCTCTACACCACCGCCGACGGCGATCCGCACGAGTTCGAGCCGTCGGCCGCCGACACCGCGAAGATCGCCGACGCCGACGTCGTCGTCCTCAACGGCGGCCACTACGACCAGTACATGGAAGATGCGATCAGCGGATCGGACGCCACGGTGGTCAACGCATACGACCTGCTCTACGGCGAGCACGCCGAGGACCACGACTCCGACGATCACGGCGCGCACAACGAACACGTCTTCTACGACCTGTCCGTCGCCGGGCTGGTGGCCACCAAGGTCGCCGACGCGCTCGCCACCAAGGATCCCGCCGGCGCCGACACCTTCCGGGCCAACGCCACGACGTTCAACACCCAGATCACCGAGCTGCGCGGTCAGCTGGCCGGCATCAAGAAGGCGCACGACGGCACCAAGGTCGCGCAGACCGAACCGCTGGCCGGCTACCTGCTGACCGAGGCCGGGCTCGTCGACATCGCACCGGAGTCCTTCACCGCCGCCGTCGAGGACGGACAATCGCCGTCGGCCGCCGACCGCGCCGCCATGGAAGACCTCCTGCGGTCACACACCGCGCACGCGCTGATCTACAACACCCAGGCGGTCGATCCGGTGACCGAGGCGTTGCTGTCGGTGGCGAAGTCTGCCAACGTTGCGGTGGTGAAGTTCTCCGAGACCCTGCCCGACGGGGTCACCAGCTACATCGACTGGCAGCGCAGCCAGATCGAGTCGTTGTCCTCGGCATTGGCCGCACCGGCGTCGTAGCACGATGACCACAGCCCCCGCCCCGGTCGCCGAGTTCCGGCACGCCCGACTCGCCTTCGGCAGCCGAATCCTCTGGGACGACCTCGATCTCGCCATCGCGCCCGGCGAGTTCATCGCGGTCCTCGGCCCCAACGGCTCCGGCAAGACCTCGTTCCTGCGCACCCTCCTGGGCCAATATCACCTCACCGCAGGCGAACTCGCGGTCAATGGGGTCATCGGCTACATCCCCCAGCAACATGCCGACGACTCCGATCCGATGGCCCTGCGCGGCCGCGATCTGGTCGGCTTCGGAGTCGACGGAAACCGTTGGGGTATCGGTCTTCTCGGACGCAAGCGGAGGCGCCGGATGGTCGACGCGGCGCTCGACGAGGTCGGGGCCCGGGCCTATGCCGACGCCCCCCTCGGTCTGCTGTCCGGTGGTGAACAACAACGACTGAGGGTCGCGCAGGCGCTGACCGGAGACCCGGCGCTGCTGCTGTGCGACGAACCGCTCGCCAGCCTCGACCTGGCCAACCAGGAACTCGTCGTCGAACTGATCGACACCCGACGACGCACCGCGAACACCGCCGTCGTGTTCGTCACCCACGAGATCAATCCCGTTCTGCCGTATGTGGACCGGGTGGTCTACCTGGTCGACGGCCGATTCCGGATCGGCAGACCCGATGCGGTGATGACCACCGAGACGCTGTCGGAACTGTACGGCAGCCAGATCGACGTCATCCGGGTCAACGGGCGACTCGTGGTCCTCGGCGGTGAGGACGCCCACCACTGCGTCGACCATTCGATCGAGGAGACCCACCCCCAGTGACCTCGACCTCGTTGGCCGCCAAGCTCAATTTCACCGATTTCTGGAACTTCTCGCTGACCGCCGATCTGCTCGGCCGCGACTTCGTCATCCAGGCGATGATCGCGATGGCGCTCCTCGGCCTGCTCGGCGGCGTCCTCGGACCACTCATCGTGGCGCGGCAGATGTCGTTCGCGGTGCACGGGGTGAGCGAGTTGTCGGTGACCGGTGCCGCCGCCGCCCTGCTCGCCGGGGTCAGCTTCAACATCGGCGGGGTGATCGGCGCGGTGATCGCGGCGGCGGTCTTCGGCTATCTCGGAAACCGTGCACGCGAACGGGATTCGGTGATCGGTGTGGTCATGGCGTTCGGCCTGGGCCTCGGCGTGCTGTTCCTGTCGCTGTACGGACGTACCGGAACCGGCTTCGCGCTGCTGACCGGCCAGGTCGTCAGCGTCGGTCTCGGCGGGCTGACCGCCATCGCCATCACCACCGTCGTCGTCCTCGTCGGGATGGGGATCATCTACCGCCCCTTGTGGTTCTCGTCGGTCGACCCGCGTGCCGCCGAGGCGCAGGGTGTGCCGATGCGGACGCTGTCGGTGGTGTTCGCGATCCTGATGGCGCTCGCGTGTGCGCAGAGCGTGCAGGTGATCGGGGCGCTGCTGGTGATGTCGCTGATGATAACCCCGGGCGCGGCGGCCGCCCGCCTGACCGCGAATCCCGTTCGTGTGGTGGTGCTCTCGGTGCTGTTCGCGGAGATCGCCGCCGTCGGCGGACTCATCCTGTCGCTGGCGCCGCGCCTCCCGGTATCGGTGCTGGTGACCACGATCTCGTTCGTGATCTACGTGATCTGCCGGTGGGTGGGCAGCCGACGGACGTTCGTGACGCGCTGAGCCGGACGCACCCGCCGGCACCTATTCCTCGGGACCGCCGGGATTGCAGCGGGTGGCGATCATCTCCTCGTCGCTGACCACCGGCCGCCACGGTTCGATGTTCCAGCTCGGCTTGTCGGGTTCGGCGGCCCTCGCATAGTTCCAGTGGCAGTCGAATTGCGCACGCATGCCGGGGGTGTCGGCGTCCGGTGCCTGCCGCAGCACCTCGGCCCAGGCGGCCGCCATCGCGGTGTCGGCCTCCGTGCGCCGGCCCGAAGTCGTCGGGTAGATCTGCAAGCTGCGGCCGAGCGTGGTCTGCACCCACTGAACGTGGTCGATGAACGGCGCCGGGTAGACGGCCGCGGAAGTCGCCGACGACGTGCTGACCGTCGACGTGCCGACCGTGGACGTGCCGACCGTCGATGTGCCGACCGTCGACGAGGACACCGGTGCGGTCTCCGGGCCGGCGGTCCCGCATGCCCCGCACAGGACCGCCGCGACCAGCCCCGCGCACACGGTCGTCCTCGGTCCGCCCATGGTCCGAACATAGCGGGTGCCGCCCGGTACCCTCCGAAAGGTGCAGCGGCGATCCGCGTCCCTTCTCGTCGGCGGTCTGTGCGTCCTGATGTCGGGTGTTCTCGCACTCGCCGGGTGTGCGCCACAGTCACCGACCGACCAACACGGCCCGTCCACCACTCACGCGTTCGCCGGGCGGGTCTCGACCACGGCGACGGGACTGATGCTCGACGGCACCCTGTGGTGGCCGACGGGATTCGACGCCTACCAACTCGGTACCGACTGGTCGGTGAACAAGGGCTGCGGCGGCCCGGTGGATCTCGACGCCTACTTCGCCGCCCTGCCGCCCCGTGCCCTGACGCGCTTCGACCTGTTCGCCTCCCTGGCCGCCGACCGCGACACCGGACTTCCGTCATACGGTCCGTTGGACGCCGTCTTCGCCGCCGCGCAGCGCCACGGGCAGATGGTGCTACCCGTCCTCACCTCCAACGAGGGCGCATGCGAGAACAACATCTTCAAGGATCGGGCGTGGTACGTGAGCGGGTGGACGAAGGCGCCGTCGAAGGGGGCCGTCTCGTTTCAGACCTGGCTGCGGACGGCGATCGAACGCTGGCGCGACGAACCCGCCCTGGCGGGTTGGGAGCCGGTCGGCGAACCCGAGGCGAGCGTCTGCAATCGAAAAGACTGCTCCTGGCAGAACCGCAGCTGCCCGTCCGACGCCGCGCACGTCCTGCGGACCTTCTTCGACAACGTCGGCAACGAGATCCGCGCGCTCGACGACCGGCACCCGATCTTCTCCGGCCTCGCCGGTGGCGACCAGTGCGGCATCGCCGCCGGCGACTACGCCACCGTGGGCTCGTCGTCGGGGATCGACGTCCTCGACTTCCACGACTACGAGCAGGACGCCAGTCTCCCGGGAGAGGGCGCCAACAGCCTGCAGGCGAGGCTCAAGATCGCGCAGCGACTGTCAAAGCCGTTGATCGTCAACGAGATCGGAATCGAGGCCGGTGCGTGCCTGCCGGTCGGGGAGCGCGCCGACCGTATCCGGGAGAAGATCGCGGCGCAGCGGAAAGCGGGCACCGCAGGCGCGCTGCTGTGGGCATTCGTCCCCGATGCGCGCGCCGCCGAATGCACCTTCGACATCGGCCCCGCGGACCCCCTATGGGAGGTGGTCAGAGAGTCCGTCCGGTGATCGCGGTCAACGGATCACCCGATACAGCCGCCACTTCGGAAGATCCGCACCCTGATTGCGCGCCTCGAGCACCAGCGATCCGATCCCGGCCCCGTTCTCGTAGAGCGTCGGGAACCGCGTGTTGAGTGCATCGGAGACGCCACGCCCCTCGTTGGGAACCGCGAGCATGTACTGGACGCCATTGGCCGCGGGGTCGTTGAGGATGTTCGTGAAGTCCTGATCCGACGGGATGACGTACTGTTTCGGCCGCGCGGAGCGCACCACCACCGCGAACCCGTAGACGGTGTCGCACAAGATACTTCCGTCGGGTAGGCCCAGCGAATCGAGGTACTCCGACAACGCTCTCTCGGTGGAGAAAGAGCGCGCCACCCGGCTGGCGTCCAGGTACGTCTGGTCGGTCGAATCGGGACGCGGTACCACCACCGCCGTGAGTTCGTATTCCTGTGGCGCGTACTTCGGCGACGTCATACCCCAGGTGGCGGAGCTGATCGCGACGACCATCGACAGTGCCGCGACGACCCCCACCACCGAATACCACACGGGATACTGTGCCCATCTCGAGACCGGACGGGGGTCGGCATGGCGGCCGGGCCGACGGAACGGGACCGGTCGTGTCGAGGGAACCGACAGCAGAGCGACGATCGCCGCCAACGGGATCACGGTGATGTAGAAACGCAGGAATCCGAAGGTGGAACCCCGGGCGTAGCTGATCGTCTGGAACAGCAGGACGGCACCGATCACCGCAACCGCCGCCATCAGCGGATAGAGCCGTCGCCGTCGGAACCGGACCAGGAACACCATGACGAGCACGATGGGGAGCAGCGGCGGCAGCAACGCGAGTTCGGTCAGCGAGAAACCCAACGCCCTGGCGGCGGTGTCGGAACCGGAGCCACCCGACTGCTCCACGATCGAGGAGTTCCCGTACTCGGAGGCGAACTGGGCGAAGAAGTTCCCGGAGATCAGCCAACTTGTGAAGGCCCAGAGAAGAAACGCCGTCGCGCTGGGTGCGGCGACGATGAACATGTCCATGATCGCCCGCTGCACCCGCCGCCGCGGATCCCGGCGGCGGTAGGACACGACCGCGACGAAGATGCCCGCCGCGAACGCGGCGGCGGTTCCGTCGTACCGCGTGAGGTAGGCCAGTGCCAGCGCGACCCCGGCAACGACCAGTTCATGCACATCGTCGGTATCCACCCACCGGATCAGCCGCCGGATCGCCCAGACCAGGAAGAAGATGTACGGCGCCTCGCTCATCCCGTTGGCCCCGTAGAAGAGGATCATCGGGTTGACCACGTAGCACACCGTCACGGAGACGCCCAGCCAATACGGCACTCCGCGGTCACGCGCGATACCCGACAGCTGCACCACCGACCCGGCCATGAACGCCGACGACATGATCACGCCCGACACGGCGTCGGCGGTCATCGGCTGCCACCACGGCGCGAAGGCGACGAGGGGGAGCTGCGCCACCGTGGTGAGCGGCGTGAAGATGAAACCGATGGCCGCCAGGTGCGGATCGCGGCTGAACAGGACGGCCTGCGCGGACTGGACACGGGACAGCGCGTCGCCGATGAAGACCTGCTGTCCGATCGTCAGATACAGGCCGAACGCACAGTAGACGATCCACGCCACCACGAACAGGGCGATCACCTGGCGCCGGGTCATGAGGCGCTCGCGATGTCCGAAGTCGACGACTCGTCCTCCGACGTCGAGGATGCCAGCCCGTGGAAGGTCTTCTCCCAGTACGACGGATTGAGCAGGAGCTGCCACATCCCCTTGATCGCCGCCACACTCATCAGCAGCCAGTACACCGGGACGATCAATGCCGGCCAGAACAGATCGTCGCGGCCGTCTTCACGAATCGCGATGAGATTCATGTAGATCGCGGCGCCGTTGCCGAAGATGAGCGAGATGAGGGCCAGGTAGTAGATGGGCCCGGGGAACAGAGAGGCGATGACCGCGGGCTGTCCGGCGATCCACACCAGCAGGATCATCCAGAAGATCATGTTCACGCACGCGATGAACGGGGTTCCGGCGATCAGCAGGGTGAAGCGGTAGACCGGCACCGGGCCAAGGGTTCTGAGCAGTTCTCGGGGTCGGCGCATGTGGACCAGCCACGTCTGCATGTAGCCCTTGTACCAGCGGGATCGTTGCCTGATCCAGTTGATCGGGTCGATGTTGGCCTCCTCCAACGTCACCGAGTCGATCACCGCCGTGCGGTACCCGCGCGCGGCGATCCGCACTCCGAGGTCGGCGTCCTCGGTGACGTTGAACGGATCCCAGCCGCCGATCCGTTCGAGGACATCGCGCCGGAAGTGATTCGACGTGCCACCCAACGGGATCGGCGACCGCACCGACATGATCCCGGGCAGCAGGTAGCCGAACCAGATGCCGTAGTCCGCGGTGAACCAGGCGGTGAGGATGTTGTCGGTGGCGTTGTGGAAGCTGAGCTTGCCCTGAATACAGACGACGTCGTCATCGCTGTCGCTGAATGCCTTTGCCACCCTGCGCAATTGCAGCGGATCGGGCTTGTCTTCGGCGTCGTAGATGGTGACCAGCTCGCCGGTGGCGAAGTGCAGACCGTAGTTGCAGGCCTTCGGCTTGGTCCGCGGGTCGGCGGGCGGCACGAGAACCACGGCCACCATTGCCGAGGCGGCCACCGTTTCGGCCGCGGTGATCGTCGCTTGGTCGTCGGCCTCGAGCAGTAGCAGTACCTGGAGTTTGTCGGCGGGATACTCGAGGGCCTCCATGTTGGCGATCAGGTCGCCCACCACCTCCGGCTCGTTGTATGCCGGGACCAGAACCGTGTAGCGCGGCAGATCCTCGTCCGATATCTCACGGGCGGCCTCATCGCTGATTCTCATGGCGCCGTTGACGAGTCCGCGCCGGAAGATGAGCAGGCGGTCGGCCAGCGCGAGGATGTAGACGACCGTCATGATCGAGACGAAGGTCGCCGCGGTGCCGACGGGGGCGAGGATGAAGGCCACGACCATCACCGCGAGCAACGCGAACCCGATGATCTTCTGCGTGCGCGTGAAGGCCACCGATGCCGACATCTCCGGCCAACGCTCACGAAGGCCGTTCACCGCATCGTGCAGAGCGGCGTCGCGAAAGTCCCTGTCGTCGAGCCGTTCCGGCACCGGGCGGCCGTCGTCGCCGGGCCGCGACATCTCCTCACTCGGGCGGCTCATCCGACCGCTCGTTCCGTCGGCGCAACCTGCGCGTTGATCAACGAAGTGGCGCACTCCACCAACAGGTCCCGGTCCTTGAACACCGGGGTCAGGTCCTCGGTGACCGAGTTACCGCGCAGCAGCACCGTGACGAACGAATTCAGGTTGCGCCACAACACCAATTCAGGTGCGGGAAAGTACGCGTCGGGTTCGTGGTTGTCCACCGACAGCAGTGAAACCTGTTGCGCCGACGACCCGTTGTTCCACCGCCACAGCAGTCGGTTGTAGGTGAGGAACCGGCGGTCATCGACGATGGTCTGTAACTGGCCGGTCACGCCGTGCGGCAGCGCCACCGGCTCCGGGGCGCTGAACCGGTCGCCGACCACGTCGTAGTCGAGGATGACGCCGTAGACGTCGAGGGTCATCGGCCGTGGCGTGGCGATCACGTCGGCGACCACTTTGCGGGGACGGGCATCTTTGTCGAATCGTATGTCGCCTTCCGTCTGTTCCAGATTCTGGCGGGCGGCGACCGACCCGGGGCCGTAGACGTCGACGACGTCGAACGGGGTGATCGAGGTCTGTCGCCAGCCGTCGGTCACGATGAGCGGCGGGGAGGTGTTGAGTCCGCTCACGGTCGGGCCAGGTCTCGGATGAACCGAAGGCACCGGCACGAAGTGCACCAGCAGGCCGACCAGGGCCACGAAGATCGCCGCTCGCGCCACCGCCGGCGCGGTGAGCGGATTCACCGGACGATTCAACGGGCGCAGCGAGTGCCACCGACGGCGGTAATCGACGTACATGATCACCCCGGTGACGAACACACAGCCGATCGACGGAACCCATTGGTAGACAATCGGTGACGCCTCGGGGAAGAACACGGTGAGCCCCGCCAGCAGTGCGATCCCCACGACCGCGGCGATCGCGGCACCGGCCAGTGCCCGTCGCGGGGTGCGGCCCACCGCGATTGCCGCCGCCACCACCGCGATCAACAGTGTCACCACACCGACGCTCAGCCGGGAGACGCCGAGGGACAGCACCACCAGTCGATAAGGCGCCGGGAAGATCGACAGCAGCAGGAACCACATCCAGCGGTACCGGGCGACGGGCCGCAGCCCGAACAGCATGATCGCCCCGCCGAGCAGGAACAACCACAGCGACAACAGATCCAGATGCAGCAGCAGGTAGGTCGATTGGTAGCGGGGAGTCAGCAGCGCCTGGAAGCAGACGGCGAGGATCAGGACGATGACACCGACGATCACATCGGTCTGCCGGTCGTAGATCGGGAGTTCGTCACCCTGGCGCAGACCGATCCCGACGGCCGCCATCAACGAGAGCACCACCGCCGCCGGGATATACGTGACGAGCGTGGGGACACGGAACTCGATGGCCAAGGCCGCCAGGGTGTGCCAGTAGGCGAACACCGTGATCACGGCGAGGAACACCCAGCGGAGGGCGGCGCGGACCACGACATTCGACCGCATCGCGTCGCCGATGCGACGGCGTTCGACCGGCTGATCGGGCGCAACGACGGTCATCATTGCCCGCGTCGTCGCAACGTGAACACCACGATGGCGATGGCGATCAGTACGCCGATCACGGCGAGGATCGCCGCGACGATGGCCGCGGCGCTCATCGACGAACCACTCTCCTGTGCCGACGACGTCTCGCTGCTGCCGACGAAGACCGGATCCCGGTTCGCGACCTTGAGCATCGCGTCCCCGTTGAGCGCCGCCCAGCGATCCGGGTCGGCGTGGAGCCAGGCCAGGGCCCCGTCGAGATCGGCGGGATCGTTGGTCGAGGTGGCCACCAGAACCGTGCGGTCGTCGGCCCGCGCCACCTGCAACGCGCCGAAGCCGACCGCCGGCGTCAAGGTGACGTCGGACTTCTGCCCGGACGCATCGGTGACGGTGATCTGTCCGGAGTCGGCGGTGACCGGAAGCTCGATGTCCGGGAGATCGGCGCCGTCCGCGGAGATCAGCACCGCGGGCGCAGTGGCGGATCCGGCGTCACTCATGCTCACCACGTCGACGCCGAGCGGCACCGCCGACAGGTGTTGCAGGCCGGTCATGATGCTGACCGCGCGTGACACGTCGGCGACGTCTCCCTTGGTCCAGGCCAGATCCATCCGCGGCATCAACGCCTGCGGCAGTGACTGGAATCCGGACGGCACGGGCGGATCGGCCCGCTCCGAGGTGATCTCGCCGGCCGCCGACAGGCTGAGCGTGGTGCGATACCCGTCGCCGCAGCCGTTGCGGGTGTCGCCACGCTCCACCCGTACGCGGAGTTCGGTGTAGCGGCGCACCACGTCGTCGGGGATGCTCACCCAGCGGTCGATGGTGCCCGACGCATCGGTCTCCCACGAGTCGATCACCCGGGTACCGACCCAGACCGACACGCGGCCGCCGCTGTTGTCGGGTGGCGGGGTGTAGGAACCCGTCAGTTGCACGCGGATGTTCTTCGACGGGCGCCCCATCCGGGACTGGTCGATGCCGATCGTCAGGCTCGGCCATGCCGCGGAGGTCACCTCCTGGTCTGCCACACCGAGATCCGCGAGCGTCTGCACGTCCGGTGGCAGTTGTGGGGCCTCGTACAGCTGTCCCGGGACGGCCTTCGATGCGAGCGCGATCGGTTCCAACGACGAGGTCAGGAACTGCACCTGGGCCAGCAGGGACGACTCGGCGCCACCGATCGACAGGTACGGACCGCCCGGCCCGTTCTGCAGCGTCAGCCCTTCCGGGGCGTCCTTGCTGATGACGATCTGCCGCTCCAACGCGCCGGGACGCTGGGTGGGGGTCATCGATGACCGTGGGAGCGAGGCGGTTTCGACGTCGACGGGCGCGGTGCCGTAGTGCGCGACGACCGCGGTCGCCAGGGTGACTGCCGCTTCGCCCTCGGTCTGGGTGACGTCGGACGGGATATAGATCGTGAGCTTGCGCAGGATCGGTTGGAGGAAGTCGGCGACGGTGGTCGGCGCGGCCTCCGTCCCGGAGTAGGTGATGGCCGTGTTGACGATGCGGAAGGCGTCGTCGGGATCGAACTGGCAGGTGGCGTCGGTCCGCAGGTAGGACCGCACGGTGATGTCGGCGGCGTTGCGGTCGACCGTGACGCCCCGCAGCGGCAGCACGATCCGCGCGTTGGGTGCGGTGTTCACCGGAGTGCGCGACAGCAGGCGATTGCCCTGAAGGACGTCGACGAACCCCGATGTCACATACGCGGGTAGCACCGTGGTGCCGGTGAGGGTGTCGGGTGTCAGATCTGCCGGCACGGGTATCGACAGGCTGATCTGTCCCTGCTCGCCCGGCAGGGTGAGGGTGGAGTCCAGACCGATGTCGCGCAGGCTCATCGGCGGCGGTGTGTCGCCCGGGGCCGTCGACGCGGGGCCGTCGACGATTCCCGACAGTCCGGCAACGAGCAACGTGCTTGCCGCGACGGCACCGATCACTCGCCACCACCGGAACGCCTGCATGTCAGATCCTCCACCATGTCGAAGGTCGTCACCCGCGACATGGGGTCGTGTCGCGATGTTTCGACTGCATGAATGTCCTGAACCGCGCGTGGGACCCCGATCCCTGTCGTTTGCCGACCTAACGGCGCCCGTCTGTAAAGCTAGACCACGGATTGGCCGTTGTCCGGCGGTTGACATCGCACCGAGACGTTGGACCGCGGTCCGGTTCGTTTCGGATTCGAGTCACAACCGTTTCCCATCACTGACCGCGTTTCTGCACACTGGTCGAGGTGGCCAATGTGCAGACCGGGACGATGATCGACGGTGGCGTCTATACCGACGTCGCCGGGCGCCGCATCTGGCACTTCCGCGACGGCGATCCCTCGGGTCGGCCGACGGTCCTGTTGCACGGCGCGTTCGGGTCGGCGTCGTCGTGGGCCGCCCAGATCAACGATCTGACCGGCGCGGGATTCGACCTCTACGTGCCCGAACGCAGCGGGCACGGCCATTCACCCGACCACCCGGGTCCGTTCAGCTTTGCCGACATGACCGCGGAGACGATCGCCTATCTCGAGCAGGAGGTGGGCGGGCCGGCGAATCTCGTGGGATGGGTCGACGGCGCGGTGATCGCCCTGCTGGTCGCGCGCGAACGCCCGGATCTGGTGGATCGCATGGTCGTCGTCGCAAACTACCTCAACAGCAGCGGTCGCGACGCCGACGAGTTCCTTCGTCACATCCGCGATCGCAATCCGCAGACAGTGAACTACCTGCGCAACGGGTACGCAGCGGTATCACCCGACGGCGCAGGGCATTTCGACGATGTCATGGACAAGACACTCACCATGCTCGAGGTCGAGCCGGAATATGCGCTGAGCCAGTTCGCCGCGGTGACCACGCCGACCCTGGTGGTCGCCGCCGACCGGGGCGTGGTGCGGCTGGAACATGCGCTGGCCATGTTCCGCACCCTGCCGAGAGGCCGGCTCGCCGTCCTGCCGGGCACGCACATCCTGCCCTTGGAGTCACCCGAACTGTTCAACCCGCTCGTGATCTCGTTCCTCGCCGCCGACCCGCCGAGCGATTGGGGGCCGTAGGCCCTACCCCGCCACCGAATCCCGCTGCTCGGGTAAGGCGTGCACTCGACTCCACGCTTCGCGCCGACGACCCTCCGGGTCGACCTCGATCCGGTCGGGGTCGTCGATGATGAGGACCTTGCGGTCGTGGTCGTAGGTCGGCCAGCCGACCCCGGGAACACCGCCCGCGGCGAACGCACCCCACCGCTCCTGGACGTCGGTCATGACACGCCCCGTCGAGCGCCAGTCGCCGACCGCGAGCCCGGCGCCCAACGCCGTCCGGTAGGCACCGAAGACCGCGAACAGCTCGGTGGCGTGCGTGGCCCGGACGCCGGCCGCCGCGAGAAGCCGGGTGTGGAAGTCGTAGCGGTAGACGTAGGTGGGGGCGACCGCAGCGTGTCCGGCGGCGAACGCCGTCATCGGACCCCAGAAGACGGCGTCCCCGGTCAGCTCGATGCGGTCACGGTCGCCGTCGTAGAGCGCCGACAGCTCGGTGCGAGCCTGCTCGTCATCCACTCGCAGGAGCGTCTTCTCGGCGTCGGGCAGGACGTTCCACAGCTTGGTGAACAGCAATCCCTCGTCGTGGTTGCTGCCGACCATCAGCGGCACGGGCAGCGTCTTGCCCCGCGAGGCCGTCTCGAGCGGCGACGACGGCAGGTAGGTGCCGTCGATCACCGGGGCGAACGGCACCGTCTCCGCGGTGTCGGCGTGCATCGCATACTTCATCAGGCGGTCACCGGCGCGATGGATCTCCCGCGGTGACGAGCGCGCCAGCAGCCGCTGCGCATCCTCGGGCGCGAGACGTTCCGCGTTCACGGCGCCGCTGCCGGTCCGCCGTTCCGGATCGCGCAGCAGGCGCAGGAACTCGTCGGCGTAGGTCCGGGCCGAGTCGGCGGTGACGATCAGCTCGCACGCCGGGCTCTCGGCGATCCCCCGCGCGAACAGGCCCTCGGCGGCCGGGGTGGACAGCAGTGTGACGACGGCCGATCCGCCCGCGCTCTCGCCGAAGACCGTCACGTTGGCCGGATCGCCGCCGAAGGCCGCGATGTTGCGCTGCACCCATTGCAGCGCAGCCACCTGGTCTTTCAATCCCAGATTGGAGTCATATGTCCGCTCGTCGGTGGAGTAGGCCGACAGATCGAGGTAACCGAACGGGCCGAACCGGTACTGCACGGTCACCACGATCACGTCCTGGCCGCGGGCCAGCAGCGACCCTTCGTACAGCGGTGTCGCCGCGGTGCCCAGGATGTAGGCACCACCGTGGATGAAGACCATCACCGGACGGGGCCTCGACGACGGCCGGTCGGGGGCATACACGTTGAGCGTGAGGCAGTCCTCGCTCATCGGCTGGTACTTGCCCGGCGCGACGGCGACGAACCGCTTCTCCTGGATTCCCGCCTTCCCGAAACGGGAGCAGTCGCGGACGCCCGGCCACGGATGAACCGGCTGCGGGTCCCGGAACCGGTCACCGGCGACCGGCGGGGCAGCAAACGGGATCCCCTTCCAGCTGATGGTGCCGCGGCGGCTGCGTTTGCCGCGCGCCCCCTCGACGATGCCATCGGCCGTGGTAACCCTGCTATCGGTCGTTGTCATGATGACTACCATAGCCCGCTCTCCGAACGGGGTGTGTGGCCCACGCCACTTCGCTGTCCGAGCAGCCCTGCGTCAGTGCGCGGCGACGACGATCCCGGCGTCGTCGAGCGAGCGCCGTACCGCACGGGCGTGCTCGACGGCACCGGGCGTGTCTCCGTGCAGACACACCGATGCGGCGTCGATCCGGATCACCGACCCGTCCGACGCCGTCACCGTGCCCTCGACGACCAGCGTCACGACGCGGTGCGCGATCTGCGCGGTGTCCGAGAGCACCGCACCGCTCTCCGACCGCGGCACCAGGGTTCCGTCCGGCCGGTATGCGCGGTCGGCGAACGCCTCGGTGATGACCGGTATGCCGGCCCGTTCGGCGAGTCGCAGCGACAGCGAGTCGGGCAGACCCATCAGCGGCAGCCGCCCGCCGTATTCGGCGACGGCGTCGATCACGGCCTTCGCCTGGCGGTCGTGCGCGACAATCGAGTTGTACAGCGCCCCATGCGGTTTCACGTAGGTGACCGATGTCCCCGCGGACCGGGCGATGGCGTCGAGGGCGCCGATCTGATAGAGGATGTCGGCCGTCAGGGCGGCGGGATCGACGTCCATGAAGCGTCGCCCGAAGTTCTCCCGGTCGGGGTAGGAGACCTGGGCGCCGACGCGGACGCCGGCGGCGGCCGCCGCCCGGCACGTCGCCAGCAATTCGGCCGGCGTGCCGGCATGGAAACCGCAGGCGACGTTCGCACTGGTCACGAGTCCGAGCATGGCCTCGTCGTCGCCGACACCCTCGCCGAGGTCGGCGTTCAGGTCGACGATCAGGCCGGACGAACGTTGCGTGACTGCCACTCCTCCGAGTGTATGGGCGGCACCAGGACGATGTTGCGATCCGGCCCGGGGATCGGGCCGGAGCACGACCTCCGCGGAAGTCCCGCCCGTCTACTGTCGCCGCTGGCGCGCGAACTCGGCGAGCACCACGCCGGCGGCGACCGACGCGTTCAGGCTCTCCACGTCACCGGCCATCGGGATGGACAGGATCGAGTCGCAGGTCTCGCGCACGAGCCGCGACAGGCCCTTGCCCTCGGACCCCACGACGATCACCGTGGGGCCGGTGCCGTCGTACTCGTCGAGCGTGACGTCGCCGTCGGCGTCCAGCCCGACGAGCTGGGCTCCCGACGCAGCCCAATCCTTCAGTGTGCGAGTGAGATTCGACGCCTGGGCGACGGGCAGTCGTGCGGCCGCGCCGGCACTGGTCCGCCACGCCACCGCGGTGACGCTCGCGCTGCGGCGCTGCGGGATGACCACACCGTGACCGCCGAATGCGGCCACCGACCGGATCACCGCACCGAGGTTGCGTGGGTCGGTGATGTTGTCGAGGGCCACCAGCAACGGCGCAGTGCCGCTGTCCCTCGCCGCCTGCATGAGGTCGTCCGGGTGCGCGTAGGAATACTCCGGCACCTGCAGAGCGACGCCCTGGTGCAAACCGTTGGCGGACAGCCGATCCAGCTCTCCCTTGCCGACCTCGAGGATCGAGATGCCCTTGTCGCCGGCGAGTTTCGCCGCCTCCGCAACCCGCTCGTCGGGTTCGGACGTGGTCACCAGATAGAGCGCGGTGGCCGGGACCCCGGCCCGCAGACACTCCAGAACCGGGTTGCGTCCCAACACGTATTCGGGACCGTCGTCCTTGTGGTGCCGTGCGCCGCCACGTCCGGCCACGGACTTCCCGGCGGCCTTGGCCCGCTTGTGGGCGACGTGGTACGGACGGTCGACGGCCTTCGGGGTGGCGCCGCGGCCTTCGAGTCCGCGACGACGCTGCCCGCCGGAACCGACGGTCTGCCCCTTCTTGGAGCCCGACTTGCGCACCGCGCCTTTGCGTTTGGAGTTACCCGCCATGTCAGGACGCTCCCTTCAGCGACCACTGCACACCGTCCGGGGTGTCGGTGACCTCGATTCCGGCCTCCGACAGGCGATCCCGCACGGCATCGGCGGTGGCCCAGTCCTTGTCGGCGCGTGCCTGCGCGCGCCGGGCCAGTTCGGCACGCACCAGCACGTCCAGCGCGGAATGCGCGGCGGAGTCGTCGGTGTCGGTGTCGGCCCAATGGGGATCGAGTGGGTCGACGCCCAGCACGCCCATCATGCCGCGCACCGCGGCGGCGGCGGCCAGCGCACCGGCCCCGTCACCGGACTCCAGCGCGGTATTCCCTTCGCGCACAACGTTGTGGACGACGGCGAGCGCCGCGGGCACGGCGAGGTCGTCGTCGAGTGCGACCGCGAATGCGTCGGGCACCTCGCCGATCGCCACCTCGCCGACACGCGAGGACACCCGGTGCACGAACGACTCGACCCGCCGATACCCGGCCGCGGCCTCGGTGAGCGCACCCTCGGAGTATTCGAGCATCGACCGGTAGTGCGCGCTGCCGAGGTAGTAGCGCAGTTCCACCGCGCGGATCCGTTGCAGCATCGCCGGAATGGCGACGACGTTGCCGAGTGACTTGCTCATCTTCTCGCCACCCATGGTGACCCACCCGTTGTGCAGCCAGTAGCGCGCGAACGGGTCCCCCGCACCGTGCGCCTGGGCGATCTCGTTCTCGTGATGCGGGAAGATGAGATCCATTCCGCCGCAATGAATGTCGAACTCCGGACCGAGCAGCGACGTGGCCATCGCGGAGCACTCCAGGTGCCAGCCCGGTCGTCCCCGACCCCACGGGGTGGGCCACGACGGCTCACCGGGCTTCTCCGCCTTCCACAGGGTGAAGTCCCGGGGATCACGCTTGCCGGTGCCGGCACTCTCCCCCTGGTGTACGTCGTCGAGTTTGTGGCCCGACAGCGACCCGTAGTCCGGCAGACTCCGCACGTCGAAGTAGACGTTGCCGTCGGCGGCATACGCGTGCCCTCGCTCGATGAGCCGCTCCATGTATTCGATCATCTGCGTGACGAAGCCGGTGGCACGGGGCTCGCCGGACGGCGGCTGCACACCCAGCGCGTCGTAGGCATCGGTGAACTCGCGTTCGTGGGTCGCCGCCCATTCCCACCACGGCCGGCCGGCCTCATCCGCCTTGCTGAGGATCTTGTCCTCGATGTCGGTGACGTTGCGGACGAACCACACGTCGAGACCCTGGTATTCGAGCCAGCGACGCAAGATGTCGAAGGCGATGCCGCTGCGCACGTGCCCGATGTGCGGCACTCCCTGAACCGTCGCGCCGCACAGGTAGACCGTCGCACGGCCGGGGTGCAGCGGCGTGAAGTCGCGCACCTCTCGGGTGGCGGTGTCATACAAGCGCAGGGTCACGACGTGCGATCTTACCTGCTCAGCAACAGCGCAGTGGCCACCGCGGCGACACCTTCACCGCGCCCGGTCATCCCCAGGCCGTCGGTCGTCGTCGCCGACACCGAGACCGGCGCGCCGAGCGCGGCACCGAGCACCCGCTGTGCCTCGTCGCGGCGGGGCCCGATCTTGGGCCGATTGCCGATCACCTGCACGGCGGCGTTGGCGACGGTGAATCCGGCCGCGGCGACCAGTTCCCGCACATGTTCGAGCATCGCCACCCCGGACACGCCCGCCCACTCCGGGCGGCCGGTGCCGAACACCGAACCGACGTCACCGAGACCGGCCGCCGAGAGCACCGCGTCGCAGAGCGCGTGGGCGCCCACATCGCCGTCGGAATGCCCTTCGCACCCGGGCGTGTCGGGGAAGTGCAGGCCGACCATCCAGCAGGGTGTGTCCGGGTCCACGCGGTGCGCGTCGGTTCCGATGCCGACCCTCATGGGAGCCTCCGATCCTCGGCGTGGGAGCGGTCTCGTTGCACCGACTCCTTCGTCGCCCGGCTTACCCGACCCACCGGATACGTCTCCTCGCTGCGCTCGTCGACTACTAGACCGGCGGAGAATCCCTCGGCCAGCACGTCGCGGGCGATACGCAGATCCCACGGCGTGGTGATCTTGAAGGCCAGCGGGTCGCCGGGGACGAGATGCACGTCGATACCGCACCGTTCGGCGAGCCCGGCGTCGTCGGTGGCGAGCCCGGAGTCGTCGGCATGTGCGCGCAGCAGCGCATCGCGCGTGAAGCCCTGCGGCGTCTGGACGGCACGCAGCAGGTCGCGGTCGACGGTGGCGACGACGGTCTCGGCTCCGACGGGCGAATCCTGCGCCACCGGATCGATCTGTTTGAGGGTGTCGGCGACGGGCAGACCGGGCACCACAGCGCGGTGACCTGCACGGACGGCGCCGACGACGCGGCCGAACACACCGGCGGGCACCAGAGGGCGCGCGGCGTCGTGCACCAGCACGATGTCCGCATTCGGCCCGAGCGCTGCGATTCCCGCCCGGACCGACTCCGATCGATGCGCGCCGCCTGCGACGATGACCGCATCCGGCACCAGACGCTGCGCCTCGCCGATCAGGTCGGCGGGCACCACCACGACGATGGTGTCGGCCACCGCGGCATCGACGATCCCCGCCACGCACACCTCGAGGATGCTGCGGCCGTCGAGATCGACGAATGCCTTGGGGATCGACTCACCGAGCCGCGTGCCGGAACCCGCGGCCGGAACGATCACACCTACCGACACGCGCACCCCACCACGGGATGCAGCGGCGTGGTCACGTGATGCGTCAGGACGCGGCGGCGAGAACCTCGTCGAGAATGCTCGTCGCCTTCTCGTCGTCGGTGTTCTGCGCCAGCGAGAGCTCGTCGACAAGCACCCGACGGGCGCGGGTCAGCATGCGCTTCTCCCCCGCCGACAGGCCACGGTCCTGCTCGCGACGCCACAGGTCACGCACGATTTCGGCGACCTTGATGATGTCGCCCGAGATGAGCTTCTCCTGGTTGGCCTTGAAGCGGCGCGCCCAGTTGGTCGGCTCTTCGGTGTGCGGTGCGCGGAGCACCTGGAACACCTGGTCGAGACCCTCTTCACCCACGACGTCGCGAACTCCGACGTACTCCAACTTCGATGAGGGGATCTGAACGGTCATGTCACCATCGGCAACTTTGAGAACGAGATATTCGACCTGTTCTCCCTTGATGGTCCGAGTCACGATGTCTTCGACTCGAGCAGCACCGTGATGGGGGTAGACAACGGTGTCGCCAACTTTGAAGTTCAATGTTCCATGCCCCTTTCGAGTAGACCCAGTCTAGCACGGGCGTCCGAAGGGGCCCACACAACGGTGCAGGTCAACGCGCTGTACCGTCCGGTTGGGCACCCCCGGGAGGCGTCACGGACCAGCGGAAAGCGCTGCGTGATCGCTCGCACAGTGCCCCCGTTCGACGCCCTTTCGCCGGCCTCGGGTCACGGTGTCCGCGACCGGCGCCCGGACGTCGGCGAGGCGCCGCCCCGACACGGATACGGGATCAATCTGGCACCCCGTCGGACTTTTCCGGCCACCGCCCACTACGCTGCGTAGTGCAGGGTTCGCGTGATGGCTGATCGGCCTTTGATGACCTGGGAGGAACGGGTGTCTGTGCTTCGGAAAACCGCTCGGCGTTCGGCCGGCAGCGCAACCAAGGCCGCAGCGGTTGCGGCGTTCGGCATCGCGGTCGCACTCGGGACCTCGGCATGCGGCGCGGGTCAGATCTCGCAGACCGCCAACCAGGAGCCCGCCGTCAACGGGAACTACGCCAACGTCGGTGAATTGCAGCTGCGCGACGTCCAGATCATCTACCCCACCGACAAGGCCGACGAGGTCTTCGGTAACGGCGGCCCCTTCGACGTCGCCTTCGTGATCAACAATCTGAGCCAGACCGTCGAGGACCGCCTGCTCGGCATCACCGCACCGGACGGCGGCACGGTCACGATCACCGCCACGGGCGACGGCACCAAGATCCCCCCCGGCCAGGCGCTTCGCGCCGGCAAACCGGCCGGTCTGCTGCTGCCCGAGGAAGTGCAGGACAAGACCGAAGAGCAGCGCATCACCGTGGTGCTCAACAACGCCGGCGACAGTGTCGCCGCGGGCCTGACGACTCCGTTGCAGTTCCGCTTCGAGAAGGCCGGCACGGTGACGGTCCGCACGCCGGTCGACGCGAGTGGGCTCGCCGAGCGTCAGGACCAGGTCCGCGAGGCCGAAGCACCGGCCGACGAGCATTCCGGCGGTCACTGAGCAGCCGAGCGCCGTCGTGCCATCCGGCATGACCGGTTGTCGGTAGCCGCACCTACTCTGTCCGACGTGGCCAGATCCAAGTCCTCGTTCCGCTGCAGCGCCTGCGGCCACGCCGTGGCCAAGTGGGTGGGCCGCTGCCCCGAATGCGGTGAATGGGGCTCGATCGACGAGGTCGCCGCGGCGACGACGCGGCCGAACGGGGTCGGGGGCATCACCCCCACCAGTCCCGCCCGCCCGATCACCGAGATCGACGCCAACTCGTCGGCGGCCCTGCCGACCGGCATCGCCGAACTCGACCGGGTTCTCGGCCGGGGCGTGGTGCCCGGGTCGGTGATCCTGCTCGCCGGTGAACCGGGTGTCGGAAAATCCACCCTGCTGTTGGAGACGGTCAAGCACTGGGCGCAGGGCGGCCGAACCGCGCTCTACCTGACGGGAGAGGAATCCGCCGGGCAGGTCCGGATGCGGGCCGAACGAACCGGTGCTGTGCACGAGAAGGTCTATCTCGCCGCCGAATCCGACCTCGCGACCATCCTCGGACACGTCGACGCGGTGAATCCGTCACTGGTGGTGGTGGATTCGGTGCAGACCGTGGTGGCGACCGGATCCGACGGCGTGACCGGCGGTGTCACCCAGATCCGCGCCGTCACCACCGCGCTGGTGTCGCTGGCCAAGAACCGCGGGATCGCGGTGATCCTGGTGGGTCACGTCACCAAGGACGGCGCGGTCGCCGGTCCACGATCGCTCGAGCAT
The DNA here is from genome assembly GCF_053588655.1 of Gordonia sp. NPDC003424. Taxonomy (NCBI): domain Bacteria; kingdom Bacillati; phylum Actinomycetota; class Actinomycetes; order Mycobacteriales; family Gordoniaceae; genus Gordonia; species Gordonia sp. NPDC003424. Next base: position 2,492 of record NZ_JBSFQJ010000031.1, on the reverse strand, counting down.
CTCGTGGACGTCGTGCTGAGCTTCGAGGGTGACCGGCACTCGACTCTGCGCATGGTGCGCGGCATCAAGAACCGCTTCGGCGCGGCCGACGAGGTCGGCTGCTTCGAACAGCGCGACGACGGCATCCATCAGGTCACCGACCCGTCGGGAATCTTTGTCCATCAGCGCGATTCGGATGTCACCGGCTCGACGGCGATGGTGGCGATGGACGGCAAGCGCGCCCTGGTCGGCGAGATCCAGGCGCTCGCGAACAAGAGCCCCATGCCCACACCCCGGCGGGCGGTATCCGGACTGGATTCGGCGCGGGTGGCCATGGTGCTCGCGGTGCTGCAGAACCGCCTCGGCGCACCGCTGGGCGACCACGAGATCTACGCCGCCACCGTCGGCGGTATGCGCGTCACCGAGCCGGCCGCCGATCTGGCCATCGCACTGGCGGTCTCGTCGGTGATGAACCAGACGCCGGTCCCGCACACCACGGTCGCGATCGGCGAGGTCGGCCTGGCCGGTGAGGTCCGGCGCGTGTCCGCGGTCGCCCGGCGCGTCGCCGAGGCCAAGCGGCTCGGCTTCCGCCACGCCATCGTCCCGGCAGGGACCGACGAGAAGTTGCCGTCGGGCATCCGGGTCAGCCGCGTCGGCGACCTGCATCAGGCCGTTCGCGCCGGAATGGTCAGTGTGGTCGAAACGTCGTTCTGACGGCCCTACGGCCGCGACAGCCTCGCCTTGTACTCGTCGCCGAGTCGACTGTTCTCGAGGTGGTCGGCGAAGTGCTCACGGGCGTTGATGGTCACGAAGATGCCGTGTGCGGTCGCCACCGGCTTGTCCGGATCGCCGAGGTGGCCGACCGCCTCGACATAGATCTTGCGACGCTGACGCCCGAGCAGTGTCGCGGTGAACTGCAGTGTCGAACCGATCGGGATGGGCAGTTGATAGTCGATCTCGAGGTGAACGGTCACCGCGGACGGCCCGACCAGGAGCGGCACCATGCCCATCACGTCGTCGAACGCGGTCGCGAGCACGCCACCGTGGATCACACCGGGGCCACCCTCGAAACGTGGCGCCACGTCCATCGTGGCGGTCACCGCGAAGTCCTCGCCGGCGAACATCTGCAGGTGCAGTCCCTCGACCGACTCCTCACCGCAGCCGTAGCAGAGCGGATTGTGCATCCGCATCCGTTCGCCGGGCGCGACCGCCTTGGGATGCCGCTCGACGGGATCAAGGTCAGAGGGGACCACGAAACTGCTCTTCACGTCCCGTTACCCTAGGGCATGCGCGTGTCCGAGCCGATGTGGCCAGGCCGCCTGCCGCAGAAGAGGAACAGATGGTCGAGATCGCAAAGTCCGAGCTGACCCGCGAGACGCTCGCCCGGGTCGCCCCCGGCAGCGGGCTGCGCGACGGCCTCGAACGCATCCTGCGCGGCGGGACCGGCGCGCTCATCGTGCTCGGTCACGACTCCGACGTCGAGAAGATCTGCGACGGCGGCTTCCACCTCGATGTCGAGTTCGCGCCCACCCGACTGCGTGAGCTTGCGAAAATGGATGGCGCCGTTGTTCTTTCGACCGACGGCAAGCGGATCGTGCGAGCGAACGTGCAACTGGTGCCGGATCCGTCTATCCCGACGGAGGAGTCGGGGACGCGGCATCGGGCGGCCGAGCGCACGGCGATCCAGACCGGCCACCCGGTGATCTCGGTGAGCGCGTCGATGTCGATCGTGTCGGTCTACGTCGACGGGGCCCGGCGCGTCGTGGAGAGCCCGGACCCGATCCTGTCGCGCGCCAACGTCGCACTCGCCACACTCGAGCGCTACAAGCTCCGCCTCGACGAGGTGGTCGCGCAGCTGTCGCGAGCCGAGATCGAGGACTACGTCATGTTGCGCGACGCGATCGTCACGGCGCAGCGGATGGAGATGGTGCGCCGAGTGTCGGTGGAGATCGACGAGTACGTTCTCGAACTCGGCACCAACGGCCGGCAGGTGAGTCTGCAACTCGAGGAGCTCATCAACGACCTCGACACCATGCGGGAGCTGCTGGTCCGCGACTACTACGCGAGTCCGGAGCCCGCCACCACCGATGAGGTCCGGCAGGCCCTGGAGACCGTCGAGCACCTGTCCGACACCGACCTGCTCGACCTGACGCTACTGGCCGGTGCGTTCGGCTACCCCACGACCATGGAGGCGCAGGACACCGCGATGAGTCCGCGCGGCTACCGCATGCTGGCCCGCATCTCGCGGCTGCAGTTCGCCCACATCGACCGGCTGGTCCGATCCTTCGGCACCCTGCAGGCGCTGCTCGCAACCAGCGCCGCCGACCTGCAGGCGGTCGAGGGCATCGGCAGCATCTGGGCGCGGCACATCCGCGAGGGGCTGTCCCGGCTGGCCGAGACGAGTATCGAGCGCTACGACTAGCCTAGATTTTTCGCGCTGATTCGGGCTGATTGTGTTGGGGCCTGAATTGTGTTGTGGTCTGTAGTTTTCGGTGTTTGGGTGCGTAGTGATG
>NZ_JBSFQJ010000030.1:0-50220 GCF_053588655.1 Gordonia sp. NPDC003424 | reverse complement strand
CGGCCGCCGTCCCCGCCGTGGACCTGCCGCCGCTCGACAAGTTCGCCGGACTGGTCGTAACCGAACTCTTCGCCTACTAGGCACGGGAAATCCACAGACACCGCGGACCCACCAGCCCTGCTGCTGGTGGGTCCGCGGTGTCTGTGGTGGTCCCGGCGAGTCGCTCAGAGGGCAACCGCCAGCCCCTCCAACTGCCCGGCGAACGACCGCGGCACACGCACCGTCATCCGGGTGCCGTCGGCGGTGTGGTCGGCCGACAGCACTTCGCCCTCCTCGTGGATCCGCGACACCAGATCGCCACGGGTGTAGGGCACGTCGATGGTGAGCTCCACATCGGACTGTCCGATGAACTCGCGGATGCGGTCGAAGAGTTCCGGCAGTCCCTCGCCGGTGCGCGCCGACACGAACACCGCGCCGGGGAACGCGGCCCGCAGCTCGGTCATCCGGTGGCCGTCGATCGCGTCGATCTTGTTGATCACCAACAACTCCGGCGGCGGATGTGCACCCTCGTCGGCGACCACCTCGTTGATCACCTTGCGCACCGCCGAGATCTGTTCGGCCGGAAACGGATCCGAGCCGTCGACGACGTGCAGCAGCAGGTCGGCGTCGACGACCTCCTCGAGCGTGGACCGGAAGGCCTCGACCAGCTGGGTGGGCAGGTGCCGGACGAAGCCGACGGTGTCGGTGAACACCACGGCCCGGCCGTCGTCGAGGGTTGCGCGGCGGGTTGTCGGGTCCAGGGTCGCGAACAACGCGTCCTGGACCAACACCCCGGACCCGGTCATCGCGTTCACGAGACTCGACTTGCCGGCGTTGGTGTAGCCGGCGACGGTCAGTCGCGGGATGGCGTTGCGTTCGCGGGCCGCGCGCATCACCGTGCGGGACTTCTTCATCTCGCGGATCTCGCGGCGCAACTTGGCCATTCGCTCGCGGATGCGGCGCCGGTCGGTCTCGATCTTGGTCTCACCGGGACCACGCAGGCCGACGCCGCCGTTGGAGCCGGCACGACCACCGGCCTGCCGCGACATCGACTCACCCCAACCGCGCAGGCGCGGCAGCATGTACTCCATCTGGGCGAGGGAGACCTGCGCCTTGCCCTCGCGCGACGTCGCGTGCTGGGCGAAGATGTCGAGGATCAGTGCGGTTCGGTCGATGACCTTGACCTTGACCACCTTCTCCAGCGCGGTCAGCTGCGCCGGGGTCAGCTCGCCGTCGCAGATGACCGTGTCGGCACCCGTCGCCAGCACCGCCTCGCGCAGTTCCTCGGCCTTGCCCGACCCGATGTAGGTGGATGAGTCCGGTTTGGATCGTCGCTGGATGAGGGCCTCGAGGACCTGGGAGCCGGCGGTCTCGGCGAGCGCGGCCAGTTCGGTCATGCTCGCGCGCGCCTGCGCCGCGGTGCCCTCGGTCCACACGCCGACGAGGACGACGCGTTCGAGCCGCAGTTGGCGGTATTCGACCTCGGTGACGTCGGTGAGTTCGGTGGACAGCCCGGCGACGCGTTGCAGAGACGCGCGTTCGGAGAGCTGCAGTTCGCCCGTGGTGGGATCGGCCAGGCCACGGATACGGGGGCCACTCGGCGCGGCGTCCTCGTCGGGCACGGTCTCGAAGCCGTCGGGATCGATGATGGGTGCTGATGCTGATTCGGTCATACGCGATCCATGATGGCACGTCCGGCCACCACGAGGCACATGGTTATTGCGCGGGCTCTTCCCAGCCCGGCCGCAGGGTGCCGTCGGCCACGAGCATCGACGGTCCGCGCAGGGTGGCGCCGGCAGGGGTGATCCCGACCTCGACCCGACCGCCGGGCACGGTGATCTGCAGTGTGCCCGTCGTCTGGTCGGCCGCGGCGAGGATCGCGGCGCCGGCCGCGACGAGTCCGGTGCCGCAGCTGCGGGTCTCCCCCACGCCGCGCTCGAACACCCGCATCGCCGACGGCAACCGGCCGGCGGCGTCGGCGGGACCGGGCGGCGTCACGATCTCCACATTCGCGCCGTGCGGAAACGCGTCGGCGTCCAGCTCGACGCCGAGCGCGAAGTCGACCGCGGCCAGATCGTCGCCGGTCAGGTCGGCGACGACGCAGGCCAGATGCGGATTGCCGACGTCGATCATCAGTCCGCGGTAGAGGTCGTCGCCGATGCGGACGGTCGACTCGCCGTCGATCCGCACCGCCCCCATCTGCACGGTGACGTCGGCGTGCACGGCATCGTGTGAGTGCACGGTGACCGGCCGTCCGCCGGCCCGCGAGCCCACGGTGAACTCGTCGTCGAGTATGAGCTCGGTCGCGCGCAGGTAGTGGGCGAAGACGCGGACGCCGTTGCCGCACATCTCGGCGATCGAGCCGTCGGCGTTGCGATAGTCCATGAACCAGTCGTCGGGTGCGACCCCGGCGGGCAGATGTGGCAGCAGACCGCGTTCGACGAGTGCCGCCGAGCGGACCACCCGCAGCAGCCCGTCGGCGCCGACCCCGCGCCGTCGGTCGCACAGCGCCGAGACGTACGAGTCGGTCAGGTCGAGGTCGGCGGCGGGGTCGGTGAGGATGACGAAGTCGTTCTGGGTGCCGTGACCCTTGACGAAGCGCTGCCGTTCCACGGTCCCAGCCTACGTCGGGCTCACTGCCCGACGACGCGCAGCGCGTGCGCGGTCACGTCGGCGTCGGCCGCGTCGAGCCACACGATCCGATGGTCGCGGCGAAACCACGACCGTTGTCGCCGCACATAGCGGCGGGTCCCGATGAAGGTCAGTTCCTCGGCCTGCGCGAGGTCGTAGGCACCGTCGAGCGCCGCCAGCACCTGCGCGTACCCGATCGCCCGCGGTGCGGTCACGCCGTCGCGCAGGCCCAGACCCAGCAGCCGGCGGACCTCGTCGACGAGTCCGCCGGCGAACATCAGCCGGGTGCGCAGCCGGATGCGTTCGTCGAGTTCGGGGGTGTCGCGGTCGAGCGCGATGATGCGGGTACCCCACCGTGGTTCGCCGATGACCGGCGCGGACGCCGCGAACGGCTGCCCGGTCAGCTCGACGACCTCCAGTGCACGCACGATGCGCCGGCCGTCGGTGTCGAGGATGGATGCCGCGGCCGCCGGGTCGACCTCGGCGAGCCGACGATGCAGCGCCGCCACCCCGATCTCGTCGAGCATCGTCTCGTAGCGGGCCCGGACCTCGGGATCGGTGGCGGGGAACCGCCAGTCGTCGAGCAGCCCCTGGATGTACATCATCGATCCGCCGACGAGGACCGGGGTGCGCCCGGCGGTCAGCAGGCGTTCGACATCGGCGCTCGCCGCCTCCTGATAGCGCGCGACGGTTGCCGTCTCGGTGACGTCGAGGACGTCGATCTGATGATGCGGGATGCCGCGTCGCTCGGCGACCGGGAGCTTCGCGGTGCCGATGTCCATCCCCCGGTACTGCTGCATCGCGTCGAGGTTGACGATCTCGCCGCCGAGCCGCTCGGCGAGATCGAGGGCGAGATCGGACTTGCCGCTCGCGGTGGGTCCGACGATCGCGACGGGTCGGTGTCCCGTCACTGCGGGGTCCATGCCGCGACGACGTATCCGACACCGAAAGGTGCTCCCGCATAATGCATTTCGGCCTTGATTTCCCGGTCTGCACACAGTGCCGCGGCCACCTGCCACGCGGGCCGGCCCCCCACGCCCTCCGCGGCGCAAGCCACCGGGTCGATTCCGGCCATGGCGCCGCAGTCGCCCGCACCGACGGCCTCGTCGAGCCGGGCCTGCAGCTCGACCGCCTCGGGACGCAGCCCGCCGCCGGGCGCTCTGGCCGACAGGGAGATCGCACCGTCGCCGACGACGAGGACCCCGACCGGCTCGGCGTCCGCGTCGATCTCCGCGGCGAGATCGGTGCCGATACGGGCGCACTCGGCGGGCGTCGCGTCCGGGTCGACCAGGACCGGCCGCACCACGTCGGCACCCCCCTGCTCACGCAGCCAAGCGGCGATGAGCATCGAGAGCGGAAGCGACCCGTCGTGTCGCCGCTGCCCGAGGTGCGAGGCGCCGGCCGAGCCACGAAGAGTCTCACCATCCAGGCTCACCCCGACATCCACCCCATAGCGCGCGAACGTCCCGGTCGCCCCCGGCCCGACGACCTGTCCCGATTCGTCGGCGGCACCGACGGCCACCCACGTCGACACCTCCGCCAGATCACGGACGAGGGCCAGGGTGGCGGCCCGCACCGGCTCCGCGTCGTGCGCCATCGGTCCGCTGAGCTCCGGGACCAGCAGCGGAGCACTCGGAACGAACACCACAGACGCCAACACGACCCCGACGCTAGCCGACGCTTGGCGCAATGTGCTCGCAGCGGCCCCACGGCTGATCCTGACCTGCTTGAATGGGAAGACCGGTGCCGTACCGACGCGGAGGAGATCACCGGAACCGAGTGACCGGCAGCCGTGACGCGCGGCAGCACACCTGCGGGAGAGGGCACCTGCACATGACGAATCCGACCGATCCGACGACCGCCGACGAAGCGACCCCGGCCGTCACCCCGACGACCCCAGCCGACGCAGACACCGCCACCCCGGCCGACCCCACCACCGCGGCGGCCGCCGCAGACACCGCCACCCCGGCCGACCCCACCACCACCCCGGCCACCGCAGACACCGCCACATCGAGCGTCCCGGCACCCCGTCCGGGCCCGCGGCCCGGCCCCAAACCGGGACCCCGGCCGGGTCCGCGTCCCGGTCCCCGGCCGGTCGACGTGGCGCCGATCCCGACCTACGTGCCGCACGGCGACCCGCACCAATTCGGCCGTATCGACACCGAGGGAATCGTCTGGCTCAAGACCGCCGACGGCGAACGGCAGATCGGGTCGTGGCAGGCGGGCACCATCGACGACGGACTCGCTCATTTCGCCCGCAAGTTCGACGACCTCGCCACCGAGGTGGAGATCCTCGAGGAGCGCCTCGCCGCGCGGTCGGGCGACCCCCGCAAGGCGCAGGCCGCTGCGAAACATCTGCTCGACGACCTGCCCAACGCCGCGATCATCGGCGACGTCTCCGCGCTGGAGGAGCGACTGACCGTCATCGTCGGCAGTGCCGACGACGTCGCCGACTCCATCAAGGCCGAACGCGAGCAGACGCGTCAGGCGGCGATCGCCCGCAAGGAGGAACTCGCCACGGAGGCCGAGCAGATCGGCGCGGAATCGACCCAGTGGAAGGGCGCCGGCGATCGGCTGCGCGCCATCCTGGACGAGTGGAAGACGATCAAGGGCGTCGACCGCAAGACCGACGACCAGTTGTGGAAGCGCTACGCCAAGGCCCGCGACGCGTTCAACCGTCGCCGCGGCGCCCACTTCGCCGAGCTCGATCGCGAACGGGCCGGCGCCAAGGCGCGCAAAGAGGAACTCATCGCGCGCGCCGAGGAGCTCTCCAACTCCACGGACTGGGGTCCGACGGCGGCCAAGTTCCGTGAACTGCTCGCCGAGTGGAAGGCGGCCGGCCGCGCCCCCCGCGACGCCGACGACGCGCTGTGGCAACGCTTCAAGGCCGCCCAGGACGTGTTCTTCGCGGCACGGAACGCGGTCACCTCGGAGCGGGACAACGAGTTCGCGGCCAATGCGGCGGCCAAGATCGCGCTGCTCGACGACGCCGAGAAGACGATCAACCCGGCCACCGACCTCGACGGGGCCCGGCGCGAGTTCCGGGCGTTCCGCGACAAGTGGGACGAGATCGGCAAGGTGCCCCGCGAGCAGATGGGCTCCCTGGAGGGCCGCGCACGCGCGCTGGAGAAGCGCATCCGCGACGCCGAGGACGCCCAGTGGAAGAGCAGCGATCCCGAGGCGGAGGCCCGCGCAGCCCAGTTCTCCGACCGCGCAGCGCAATTGGAGGAACAGGCCCGCAAGGCCGACGAACGGGGCAAGGCCAAGGATGCCGCCAAGCTGCGCGAGCAGGCAGCGCAGTGGAAAGAGTGGGCGGACGCGGCGAAGAACGCGGTCGCCGACCGCTGAACTGCCCTAATCCCGGCGGATCGTCCGACTGTCACCGCGGAACTCGGCGATCACCGCGTCGTCGGCTTCCCGCCGTACCGTAACGTCGGTGATCCCGTTGCGGCCGAAGCGTTCCCGCTCGAACGCGGTCGCGATCAGGCGGTCCCCGAGTTTTGTCGACGCGATGAAACGGATGTCGGCGCGGGCGGCGACCGCGGCGTCGTCGCGACTGTTGCACGCCGCGGCAAAGGCCGTGTCGGCCAACAGGAAAACGTAGCCACCGTGGGTGATGTCGTGGCCGTTGACCATCGTCTCGGAGACGGTCATCGCCATGACCGCACGCCCCGGCTCCAGTTCGAGCAGTTCGATGCCGAGCGCGGTGGTCGCCGCATCGCCCGCGAGCATCTCGCGGGCGATGCGGCAGTCACCGGCCGAGCCGTCGACGGACACGGTCACGTCAGCACCGAGGATTGTTCGGCGGTGAACAGCGTCGCTCCCCCGCTCGCAAAGTTCGGCACGTCGGCCGCGGCCGCCTGCATCTCTGCCGAGCCCAGCGCGGCCTGCAGCGCCTCCGGTGACTCGAATTCCAGTTGCGCCACACCGTAGTACGGTGCGTCGTCACCCAGCCCGGCGCACTTGCCCCAGGTGTAGTCGAGCAGGCCGGGCAGCTTGCTGGCCAGCGGGATGTGCACCGTCTCGTAGTACTTGTCGAAGGCTTCCGGGTCGTCGGGCTGTCCGTAGCAGACGATCACGCGGGTTGACATCAGGCGTTCTCCTTCTCGGGTTTGGCGACGAGCGTCAGCACGTCGTAGGTGGCGACGGGCTGCTCGTCCTGATTGACGACCAGCGCGTCCCACCGCACCTCACCGTAATCCGCGGAGCTACGCGGTGTGATCTGCTTCGCAGTCAACGTCACGGTCAACGAGTCGTCGGCCTTCACCGGGGTGAGGAACCGCAGGTTGTCGACGCCGAAGTTGGCGAGGACCGGTCCCGGGGCCGGATCGACGAACAACCCGGCGGCCAGCGACACCACCAGATACCCGTGCGCGACGATGCCGCCGAACAGCGGGTTGGCCGCGGCCGCGGCCTCGTCGGTATGCGCGTAGAAGGTGTCGCCGGTGAACTCGGCGAAGTGCTCGATGTCGGCGCGCGTCACCTGCCGCGGCCCGGCGACGATGGTGTCGCCGAGACGCAACTGCCCCAGGTCTTTTCGGAACGGGTGCACCGCATCGACGGTGCGCGGCGCGCCGTTGATCCAGCGGTTGCCGATGATGCTGAGCACCTCGGGGGTGCCCTGCACGGCGGTGCGCTGCATGTGGTGCAGCACGCCCCGGATGCCGCCCATCTCCTCGCCGCCCCCGGCGCGGCCGGGTCCGCCGTGGACCAGCACCGGCAGCGGTGACCCGTGCCCGGTGGATTCCTTGGCGTCGTCACGGTTGAGCACCAGCACGCGTCCGTGGAACGGCGCGATGCCGAGGACCACGTCGCGGGCGAAGTCGTTGTCCGCGGTGACCACCGACGCGACCAGGCTGCCCTCGCCGCGCGCGACCAGGTCGATGAGCTCGGCGGTGTCGCGGTAGCCGATGACCGTCGCGACCGGGCCGAACGCCTCGATCTCGTGCGGTTCGGCCGCGTCGGGATCGTCGCAGCGCAGCAGGATCGGTCCGAGGAAGGCACCCTCTCCGGCGATCGGCTCGACGCTGCCGAACACGATGCTCGACGTCTTGGTCAGACCGCGTACCGCACGCAGCACCTCGTCGCGCTGCTCGACACTGGCCAGCGCGCCCATCCGGGTCGACTCGTCGCGGGGATCCCCGACGACGACCGACGACAGCCGTTGCGATGCGGCGGCGACGACGTCGTCGACGAGCGCCGCCGGCACCAGGGCACGCCGGATGGCGGTGCACTTCTGGCCGGCCTTCGCCGTCATCTCGGTGACCAACTGCTTGATGTACAAACCGAATTCGTCGGTGTCCGGCGTTGCGTCGGGACCGAGAACCGAGGCGTTGAGCGAGTCGGCCTCGGCGGTGAAGTGCACGGCGCGGCCGACGATCACCGGATGCGCACGCAAACGGGCGGCGGTGTCGGCGGAACCGGTGAACGCCACCGAGTCCTGACCGTCGAGATGGTCGAGGAGGTCGCCGGCACCGCCACACAGCAACTGCACGGAACCCGCTGGGAGAACACCGGATTCGATGATCCGCCGGAACACGAGTTCGGTGAGGTAGGCGGTGGCGCTGGCCGGCTTGACGATCGACGGCACGCCCGCGAGGAAGGCCGGGGCCAGTTTCTCCAGGAAGCCCCAGACCGGGAAGTTGAAGGCGTTGATCTGCACGGCCACCCCGCGTCGCGAGGTGTGGATGTGCTGGGCCACGAACGTGCCGCGCTTGCCCAGCGGTTCCACGTCCCCGTCGAGATGCACGGTGTCGTTGGGCAATTCACGACGCGCCTTGCTGGCATAGCTCAGCAGCGTGCCGAAGCCGCCGTCGATGTCGATCCCCGAGTCGCGGGCGGTGGCTCCGGTGTCGGCCGAGAGCGCGTAGAACTCGTCCTTGTGCTCCATCAGCGCGAGGGCCAGCGCCTTGAGCGCCAGGGCGCGCTCGTGAAAGGTCATGGTGGCCAAGGCCGGCACGCCGACCTCACGGGCATGGCGCACCATCGCGGCGCGGTCGATCCCGGTCGCCGAGATCCGGGCGACCTCGTGGCCGTCGACGGCACTCACCAAGGGGGCACCGGCGTCAGCGGCGCTGACCCACTCGCCGGCGACATAGCTTTGCAGAAGGGAACTCACATCATCTCCGTCCAACCAACCGTTCGGTCAGTAATTACCATGGACTCCAGGGCACGGATATGTCAAGGCTCGCCGCCGCCGAGCCGGCTCAGCGAACGGCGCGCATACCCGCGAACGTGAGGGCGACGACGGCGTCGGCGATGTCCTCGGCGGTCTGCCCGGAGCGCGGTCGATACCACTCGATGATCGAGTTCACCGTGCCGAACAGGAGCCGCGCGGTGAGATCGGGATCGATACCGGGGGTCAGATCCCCTTCGGCCGCGGCCGCGGCGACGAGTCCGGCGACGATGTCGTCGAATTGCCGGCGCCGCGCGAGCGCATCGCGTTCCACCTTGGAGTTGCCGCGCACCCGCAGCAGCAGGGTGACGTAGGGCAGCTCGGACGTGAGCACGTCGATACTGCGCCTGACCAGGTGTTCGAGGCGATCGATGGCCCGCCCCTCGGTGGTCTGCGGCTCGGTGGTGATGGCGAAGAGCGCATTGAGCGCGCGGCCGAGCGCGAGTTCGAGGAGCTCGGTCTTGCCCGACACGTGGTGATAGATCGACGACTTCGAGAGGCCCAACCGTTCGGCGAGCACCTCCATGCTGGTGCCGTCGTAGCCGCGTTCGTTGAAGACCTTCACCGCGACGGCGAGCAGCGAGTCGAGGTCGTAGCCGGGACGCCCGGGCTGGCCGGGGCGTCGGGTGGTACGGGCGGTGGTCATTACTCAATCCTGACAGATCCGGTCGCCGAGCGACTAGGCAAAAGGTCCCGAGTCGGCTACAGTTACCGACTGAATGTTCGGTATTTGCCAGCCCTGAGGAGAATCCGCATGGAGACGATCGCCGTCGACCGTCGCTCCGATCGCGTGGTGGTCACTCTCGATCGCGCCCACGCCCGCAACGCCATCACCGCCGAGATGATCGCCGAACTGCACGACGTGTGCGGCATCCTCGAACGCGACCCGCAGCCACTGCTGCTGACCGGCGCCGGCGACCATTTCGCCGGCGGAGCCGACATCGGGCAACTGCGGGACCGTCGTCGCGAGGATGCCCTGGCCGGCATCAACCGCAGCCTGTTCGACCGCATCGCCGCCCTGCCGATGCCGACGGTGGCCGCGGTGAACGGCTACGCGCTCGGCGGTGGCGCCGAACTCTCGTACGCCTGCGACATCCGGATCGCCACGCCCACCGCACGATTCGGCAACCCCGAACCGGGCCTCGGCATCCTGGCCGCGGCCGGCGCGACCTACCGGCTCCCGGATCTGGTCGGCGGTTCGGTTGCGCGGCAGGTCCTGCTCGGCGCACGCATCCTCGACGCCGACGAGGCGCTGCGACACGGCCTTGTCGCCGAGATCGTCGAGGCAGACGCCCTGCTGCCGACCGCCCACACCGTCGTCGACCGCATCGTCGCCTCGTCCCCGCTGGCGCTGCGAATGACCAAGACCGCCTTGGCAAGTCAGTCACGACACGCGCACGCCGAAGACATCATCCAGGCGGTGCTGTTCGAGACCGCCGACAAACACGACCGGATGACCGCATTTCTGGAGAGGAAAAAGTGAACACCTCCGACACCACCGTCCCGTACCCGAGGACCGTCGCCGTGATCGGCGGCGGGCGCATGGGCGCCGGCATCGCACAGTCCTTCGCCGCCCTCGGCTCGCAGGTGACGATCGCCGAAACCCATGACGCAGCTGCCGCACTCGACCGCGTCCGCACCGGACTCGACCGCGCCGCCGAACGCGGCAAGCTCGACGACGACCCGGCCGCGGTGCTCGCCCGGGTGTCGACCGTGGACCTTCCCGGCAAGATCCCCGCCGACGCCGACCTCGTCGTCGAGGCCGTGCCGGAGAAGGTCGAGCTCAAGCTCGCCGTCCTCACCGAGGTCGCCGACCGCGTGTCGGCCGACGCGGTGATCGCCAGCAACACCAGCTCCCTGCCGATCGGCGAACTGTCGGCCGCCGTGGGATCGCCGGAACGCTTCCTGGGTATGCACTTCTTCAATCCGGTCCCGGCGTCCACCCTCGTCGAACTGATCCGGGGGAAGGAAACCGCCGAGGAGACCATCGCGCAGGCCCGGGCGTGGGTCGACGCACTCGGCAAGACCGCGATCGTCGTCAACGACTCCCCCGGCTTCGCCACCAGCCGCCTCGGCGTGCACCTCGGCCTCGAGGCCATCCGGATGCTGGAAGAAGGCGTCGCCGACGCCGAATCGATCGACCGCGCCATGGAACTCGGCTACCGCCACCCGATGGGCCCACTGCGATCCACCGACCTGGTCGGCCTCGACATCCGCCTCGCCGTCGCCGAACACCTCGCGAACACCCTCGGGCCGCGTTTCGAACCGCCACAATTGATGCGGGACATGGTCGCCCGCGGCCACCTCGGCCGCAAGACCGGACAGGGCTTCTACACCTGGGATTCCGAGAAGAAAGGCACCTCATGAGTGACACCACCACCGCGCCCGCAACCCTCGACGTCGTCGACGGGCTGGCCACTCTCACTCTCGACCGGGCCGGCGCCGCCAACGCGCTCAACCGCGAACTCAAGAACGAACTCCTGACGCTGGTCCGCCGGATCGACGAGGACGACTCGGTCCGCGCCGTCCTGCTGGTGGCCGAGGGCAAGAACTTCTGCGTCGGCCAGGACCTCGGCGAGCACGTCGAGGGCCTGCGCGCCGACCCGTCGACCGCCATGGCGACGGTCGGCGAGCACTACAACCCGCTGATCCGGGCACTTGCCGGCCTACGTGTCCCGGTGGTCGCCGCCATCAACGGCGCCTGCGTCGGCGCCGGCCTCGGCATCGCGCTGGTCGCCGACATCCGCGTCGCCGCCGAATCGTCGACCTACGCGACCGCGTTCACCGGGATCGGACTCGCCGCCGACAGCGGTCTCTCCCACACCCTGTCCGCCGCCGTCGGGCCGTCGCGTGCTGCCGGCCTGCTCATGCTCGGCGACCGCTTCGGGGCCGCCGACGCGCTCGCCTGGGGCATCGTCCATCGCGTGGTGCCCGACGCCGAGCTGCGTGCGCAGGCCACGACCGTGGCGACGAAACTCGCGGCCGGGCCGACGGCGGCATATCGGGAGGTCAAGGCACTCCTGAACCTGCCCGCCGCGACGCTCGACGACGCGCTGGAGGGTGAACGCGCAGCGCAGGAGACCCTGGGCGCCACCGCCGACCACAGTGCGGCCGTCGAGGCCTTCCTGGCCAAGACCAAGCCGGTGTTCACCGGCTCCTGAGCCAGAACGATCACATAGCCCCTTGCACGTGACCGTCGGCACAGGCATAATCTAATTACCGACCGAATATTCGGTTATGAAAGGAAGTCGAATGGCCAGCCCCGCCACCGAGTCAGCCCCCCATGAACTCCCGGCCGAACTCACCGCCGAGTTCGAGGCCACCATCGCCCACGATCAGCGCATCGAGCCTCGCGACTGGATGCCCGACAAGTACCGGGCCACCCTGATCCGCCAGATCGCCCAGCACGCGCACTCGGAGATCATCGGCATGCAGCCCGAGGGCAACTGGCTCACCCGCGCGCCCTCGCTGCGCCGCAAGTCGATCCTGATGGCCAAGATCCAGGACGAGGCCGGCCACGGCCTCTACCTCTACTCGGCCGCCGAGACGTTGGGCGCCGACCGCACCGAGATGACCGAGAAGCTCATCGACGGCCGGCAGAAGTACTCGTCGATCTTCAACTACCCGACCCTGACCTTCGCCGACGTCGGCGTGATCGGCTGGCTCGTCGACGGCGCCGCCATCTGCAACCAGGTGCCACTGTGCCGCAGCTCGTTCGGACCGTACGGCCGCGCGATGATCCGCGTCTGCAAGGAGGAGTCCTTCCACCAGCGACAGGGCTACGAGCTGCTGATGACGATGATGCGCGGCACCGCCGAACAGCGCGCGATGGTGCAAGACGCCGTCGACCGCTGGTGGTGGCCGGCCCTGATGATGTTCGGCCCGCCCGACGACCAGTCCCCCAACACCGAGCAGTCGATGCGCTGGCGGATCAAGCGCCACACGAACGACGAACTGCGCCAGCGATTCGTCGACATGAGCGTGCCGCAGGCCGACGCCCTCGGTGTCAGGTTCCCCGATCCGGAGCTGCGCTGGAACGCCGAGCGCGACCACCACGACTTCGGGTCGCCGGACTGGGACGAGTTCATGACCGTCGTGTCCGGCAACGGCCCCGAGAACACCCGGCGGCTCGCCCACCGCCGGCAAGCACACACCGACGGCGCGTGGGTCCGGGAAGCCGCCACCGCCTTCGCCAACCGTCACCGCGAGGAGAACGCCCGATGAGCCCCACCACCGATGTCAACTGGCCGCTGTACGAGGTCTTCGTCCGCGGCAAGCGCGGCCTGAACCATGTGCACGTCGGTTCGCTGCACGCCGCCGACCGCGAGATGGCACTGCACCGCGCCCGCGACCTCTACACCCGCCGTAACGAGGGCGTCAGCATCTGGGTCGTCGCGTCCGCGGACATCTTCGCGTCGAGCCCGTCGGAGAAGGATCCGTTCTTCGCACCGAGCGGCGACAAGGTGTACCGCCACCCGACGTTCTACGAGATCCCCGACAACGTCCCCCACATGTGAGCCGAGGCCGACAGAAATGACTGATCACGACACCGCTTTCTCCGGCCTGCTCGACGGCGACAGCCACGGCCAGTGGGCCTTCGGCACCAGCTTCGACGACCCGCTCGCCGGCGTGGACACCACCGTGCCCGACGACGTCGACCGCGCCGCGCTGGCCCGCTACTGCCTGGCGCTCGGCGACGACGCGCTCATCGTCGCCCAGCGCATCTCCGAATGGAACTCGCGCGCACCGGAACTCGAAGAAGAGCTGGCCATGGCCAACACCGGGCTCGACCTCCTCGGACAGGCCCGGCTGCTGCTGGCCCGGGCCGCCGACGCCGATCCGTCGGTCGTCCCGGTCATCTCCGAGACCTCCCCGGTGCCCGCCGAGGACGCACTCGCCTTCTTCCGCGACGACCGCACCTTCACCAATGTGCGTCTGGCCGAACAGGAGAACGGCGACTTCGCCCGCACCATGGCCCGGCTGCTGATCTTCGTCACCTGGCGCCTGGCGATCTTCTCGGCGCTGCGCACGTCGCGCGACCCGGTGCTCGCCGCGGTCGCCGCCAAGGGAGTCAAGGAACTCACCTACCACCGCGACTACGCGGCGCGCTGGGTGGTCACCTTCGGCTGCGGCACCGACGAGTCCCGACGGCGGATCATCGCCGGCCTCACCGACGTGTGGCCGTTCGTCGACGAGCTGTTCGCCACCACCGAGATCGAGACCACCCTGGCCGCGGCGGGCGTCGGCGTCGATCCCGCCGACACGCGCGGCGAGTTCGACGCGGTCATCGACCAGGTCCTGCATGCCGCGGAACTCGAGCGGCCGCAGGTGCACACCTCGGGCGCGATCGCCGGCCGCACCGGACGCGGCGGAGTGCACACCGAGGCGCTCGGTCACCTGTTGGGCGAGATGCAGTCGGTGGCCCGCGCACATCCGGAGGCGAGCTGGTGACCGCGATCATGACCCGTACCCCGCTCGATCCCACCCGCATCACCCGGCTGCTCGAGTCCGTGCCCGACCCCGAGATGCCGTTCCTGTCGCTGCGCGACCTCGGGGTGCTTCGGGACGTCCGTATCGACGCCGACGAGGTGGTGGTCACCATCACCCCCACCTACGCCGGCTGCCCGGCCATGAAGACCATCCGCGACGACATCGAACGCACCCTGCTCGACGACGGCGTCGCGCAGGTCCGCATCGAGACACAACTGCAGCCGGCATGGTCGACGGACTGGATCACCGACGCCGGCCGACGCGCACTGGCCGACAACGGCTACTCCACGCCCGGCCCGGCGCCCACCACACCGACCGGCCCGATCCCCCTGACCCTGATCCCGCGCCCCCGCCGATTGACCTGCCCGCGTTGCGGTTCCACCGCGATCGCGCAGGTCTCGGAGTTCGGCGCCACCCTCTGCAAGGCCGCTTACCAGTGCGCCGACTGCCGTGAACCCTTCGAACACATCAAGGAGATCTGACATGACCACCGCTGTGTCCGATCCATCAGCCACCTCCCGTAAGGTCCCTGGGTCCGAGTTCAACACGCTGCGCGTCGCCGACGTCGAACAGCTCTGCGACGACGCGGTCGCGGTCACCTTCGCCGTCCCCGACACCCTCGCCGACGACTACGCCTTCGCACCCGGCCAGACCCTGGTGCTGCGCCGGACCGTAGACGGGGTCGAGCATCGTCGTTCCTACTCGATCTGCAACCCGGTCGGTGCCGCGCCCCGCGTCGGCGTTCGCGAGGTGCCCGGCGGCCTGTTCTCCGAATGGCTGGTCCGCGAGGTCAGCGCGGGCGACGAGATCGACGTCGCCACCCCGTCGGGCAACTTCGTCGCCGACCCGACCGAACCCGGCCACCACCTGCTGGTCGCCGCCGGCTCCGGCATCACCCCGGTGCTCTCCATCGCCGCGTCGGTCCTGGCCAACCCGGAGAGCCGGGTCACCCTGGTCTACGGCAACCGCAACACCGGCTCGGTGATGTTCGCCGAGGAGGTCGCCGACCTGAAAGATGCTCACCGCGAACGTCTTTCGATCATGCATCTACTCTCCCGCGAGCCGCGCGATGTCGAGATGTTCACCGGCCGCGTGGACACCGACCACATGGCCGCGATCCTCGACGACCTGATCCGGGCCGACCAGATCGACCACGCCTGGCTGTGCGGCCCGCTCGAGATGGTGGAACAGGTCCGCGCAACGCTCCTCGAGCACGGCATGCCGGCCGAGAACGTGCACCGCGAACTGTTCTTCGTCGACGGCCCGCCGCCCGCACCGCGACCGCGCACCTCGATCGTCGGCGACGGCGTCGCCAGCAGCCAAGTCACCGTCGTACTCGACGGCAAGTCCACCACCGCGGCCCTGCCGCAAGACGAGACGATCCTCGACGCCGCCGAGAAGATCCGCGCCGACCTCCCGTTCGCCTGCAAGGGCGGCGTGTGCGGCACCTGCCGCGCCAAGGTCACCTGCGGCGAGGTCGACATGCGCCGCAACTACGCCCTCGAGGACTCCGAGGTCGCCGACGGATTCGTCCTCACCTGCCAGACCTTCCCGGTCAGCGACGACGTGACCGTCGACTTCGACGCCTGACCCCGCCCCACACACCCGACCACGGTCCACGAATGGAGCCCGCCACCATGACCGCAACCACCTCCGCACCCGCTCCCACGCCACAGTCCGGCAGCGGCATCGAGAACGCCAGCCGCGACGAGATCAGCGCCCTGCAACTCGACCGGCTCAAGTGGTCGCTGCAGCACGCGTACGACAATGTGCCGCACTACCGACAGGCCTTCGACGAGAAGGGTGTCCACCCCTCCGACCTGAAGCAACTGAGCGACCTCGCACTGTTCCCGTTCACCGCGAAGGCCGACCTGCGCAACAACTATCCGTTCGGGATGTTCGCGGTGCCGCAGGACAAGATCTCGCGGCTGCACGCCTCGTCGGGCACCACCGGTCGACCGACGGTGGTCGGCTACACCGCGGGCGACCTGAACAACTGGGCCGACCTCGTGGCCCGCAGCCTGCGCGCCGCCGGCGTCAAGCCGTCCGACAAGGTGCACGTCGCCTACGGTTACGGCCTGTTCACCGGCGGGCTGGGCGCCCACTACGGTGCAGAACGCCTGGGCTGCACCGTGATCCCGATGTCGGGCGGCATGACCGAGCGGCAGATCCAGCTCATCGAGGACTTCGAGCCGGATGCCATCATGGTCACGCCGTCGTACATGCTGACGATCGTCGACGCCATGGTCGCCAAGGGCCTCGACCCGGCCAAGACCTCGTTGCGCACCGGAGTCTTCGGCGCCGAACCGTGGACCGAGCAGATGCGCCGCGAGCTCGAGCAGACGCTGGACATGGATGCCGTGGACATCTACGGGCTGTCCGAGGTCATGGGTCCCGGCGTGGCACAGGAGTGTGTGGAGACCAAGGACGGACTGCACATCTGGGAGGATCACTTCTACCCGGAGATCATCGACCCGATGACCGGTGAGGTGCTGCCCGACGGCGAGGAGGGCGAACTCGTGTTCACCTCGCTGACCAAGGAGGCGATGCCGATCATCCGGTACCGCACCCGCGATCTCACCCGCCTGCTGCCCGGCACCGCCCGCACCATGCGGCGCATGCAGAAGGTCACCGGCCGCACCGACGACATGATCATCCTTCGCGGTGTCAACCTGTTCCCCACGCAGATCGAGGAACTGATCCTGACCCAACCCGCGCTCGCCCCGCAGTTCCAGTGCGTGCTGGAACGGCCGGGCCGGATGGACACCCTGACGGTGCGCGTCGAGTACCGCCCCGAGGCGCCCGCCGACCAGTACGAGCCGGCCACCGCGAATCTCCAGAAGCTGATCAAGGACCGCATCGGTGTGACGGTCGACGTGATGATCGCCGAGCCCGGCACCCTGCAACGGTCGACCGGCAAGGCGAAGCGACTGGTGGACAACCGGCCGAAGGGCTGAGGAATTGGCGACTGCCGACGTCGCGGCCGGCACGCGCACCCTCGGATTCGAGGAGTGGCGTGCGGCCGTGTCGTCGGCCTTCGTACCGCTGTCGGCGTCGCCGCGAGTGCCCGCCGAGCGGTTCCGCGGTGGCGTCGACAGCCATGACGTCGCCGGTCTGCAGGTCACCCGGGTCCGCGGCGAGGGCGCGGAGATCCGCCGCTCGACCGCCACGATCCGGCGGTCAGATCCCGGGGTGATCAAGGTGGCGCTCGCCGTCAACGGGACATCGACTGTGCACCAACATGATCGGGCCGCGCATCTGCAGCCGGGTGATGTCGTGGTCTACGACACGAGCGTCCCGTATCGCCTCGCCCTGTCCGACGACTTCGACATGCTGGTGACCGTCATCGACCGACGACGGCTCCCGGTGGCCGGGCGCGAACTCGGCGACGGTACCGCCCGCACGATCTCCGGTGCCGGTGGCATCGGCACCATCCTGCGGCCGGCGATGATGGCGCTGCATCCCGTGCACCCGATGCCCGGTCTTGCGCACTCGGCCGGGCTCGTCTCTTCTGCGCTCGTCGACCTGATCGCGGCCGCCCTGCGTGACGGCGGCAGCACCCCCGCGGCGGCCGGCGACGCGGTCTACCTGGCGGCGCGCGACCACATCGAGAAGAATCTCGCCGAACCCGGACTGACGACGACCACGGTCGCGGCGCATCTGCGGATCTCGGTGCGCTACCTTCAGAAGCTGTTCGCCGCCGACGGCGAATCGGTGGCCGCCTTCATCCGCCGACGACGCCTCGAACGCTGCCGCCGCGACCTCGCCGACCCCGGTCTCGCGCACCGCCCCATAACGGCGATCAGTGCCGCCCACGGATTCGTCGACGGCTCCCACTTCTCCCGGCTGTTCCACGCCGAATACGGCCTGTCCCCCAGGGACTTCCGACAGTCTGTCCCGCCCTCGGTGGCCGGCCACGCAGGTGACGACCACCCTTCCCGCTGACCGGGTAAGCGACCGGGCTCGCGAAGAGTCCCTCCCCGCTGATCGAGTAAGCGCGCGAGCTTGCGAGCGAGCGCATCGAGATCAACGGTGAACGAGATCTCGATGCGGACCCTCGCAAGCTCGGGGCCTTACTCGAAGGTTCCCTCCCGCTGATCGAGTAAGCGAGCGAGCTTGCGAGCCCGCGCATCGAGATCTCCCTGCCAGTGGTCTCGATGCGGCGCCTCGCTGCGCTCGGAGCCTTACTCGAAGGTTCCCTCCCGCTGATCGAGTAAGCGAGCGAGCTTGCGAGCCCGCGCATCGAGATCTACTGCCAGTGGTCTCGATGCGGCGCCTCGCTGCGCTCGGAGCCTTATTCGACCAGCGAAGGGATGACGCTTCCCAGCCCTCGCTGATCGAGTGAGCGACCGGCGGCAGGGCTCACAAGGTCTCGGATTCCCTCGACCTTGTGAGCCGCCAACGCTCAGTACATGATCACGCCGCGCACGTTCTCCGCGCGCAGCATCGCGTCGTAGCCGTCGTTGACCTGATCGAGACTGTATGTGCGCGTGATCATCTCGTCGAGCTTCAGGTCACCCTCCATGTACAGCCGGAGCAGGTGCGGGATGTCGTAGCGGATGTTGGCGTTGCCGAACCACGCACCCTTGAAGGTCTTGCGCAGCGCGGTCAGGTCGAACAGACTCATCGACACCTCGGTCTCGGCAATGTTGCCCACCGAAACCTGCACGCAGACACCGCCTTTGGCGACAAGACTCATCGCCGGGGCGACGAGCTGTCCACTAGCGACGGCGACCGTGATGATCACCTTGTCCGCGAGCCGGCCCCAGGTCAGTTCGTTGAGCAGCACCGTGGCCTCCTCGATCGAGGCGACCGCGTGGGTGGCCCCGAAGATCTTGGCCTGCTCCCGCTTGAACTCCGACGGGTCCACCAGGACCACGTGACGGGCACCGGCCAGCGCCGCGCCCTGCACGGCGCCACAGCCGACGCCGCCCATACCGAGCACGACGACGGTCTCACCGGCCTGGACGCCGGCGGCGTAGACCGCCGATCCCCAACCGGTGGTGACACCGCAACCGACCAGCGCGGCCTTGTCGAGCGGGATGTCGTTAGTGAGCTTCACGCAGGACGCCTCGTTGACCACCGTCACCGGTGAGAACGTCCCCAGCAGGCACATGAGTCCGGCGTCCTGGCCCTTGACGTGGTGGCGCGACGTGCCGTCGGAGATCTGCCGGCCCGCCAGAAGCTCGGCACCCAGATCACAGATGCTCGACATGCCTCGCGCACACGACGGGCACTTACCGCACGCGGGGATGAACCCCAGTGCGACATGGTCGCCCACCTCCAGGCTGGTGACGCCGGGACCGATCTCGGTGACCACCCCGGCGCCCTCGTGGCCGCCGATGAACGGATAGGCGACCGGAATGCTGCCGTCGCGAACGTGCTCGTCGGAATGGCACATGCCCGAGGCAGCGAGTTCGACCTTCACCTCGCCGTTCTTGGGCGCGTCGAGGTCGACCTCTTCGATCTTCCAGGGTTCTCCGGCTCCCCACAGGACAGCGGCTTGCGTCTTCATGGTGTTCTCCTCGATATCGGTGACGGGTGATGCTGATGCATTCGATCCGCGGGTGACAGCCGTCACATGACGACGGTAACCACTTTCTCCTCGGTATTGGCCTCGATTCCCGACCATCCGAGTTCACGGCCGATGCCACTGGTCTTCATGCCGCCCCACGGCAGTGCGGGATCGATGGCGGCCCAGCCGTTGATCCAGACCGCGCCGGCCCGCACCTGACCGGCCAACGAATGAGCCTGCGCCACATCACGAGTCCAGATACTTGCGGCCAATCCGTATGCCGAGTCATTCGCCATCCGCATCGCGTCGTCGACGTCGTCGTAGGCGATCACGGTGCCGACGGGCCCGAAGATCTCCTCGCGCGCGATGGTCATGTCGTTGGTGGCGTCGGCGAAGATCGTCGGCTGCACGAAGAAGCCGGGACCCTCGCCGGCCGCACCACCGGCCACGACCGTCGCACCGTCGCGCCGGCCGGCGTCGATGTAGCCGAGCACGCTGTCGCGCTGACGGGCGTTGACCAGCGCACCCATGGTGGTGGCCGGGTCGAGCGGATCGCCGAGCACCTGCGCAGCAGCCGCCTGCGCGAGACCGTCGACAACCTGCGAGTAGAGGGATCGGTGCACCAGGACCCGGGTGCCGGCGGCGCAGACCTCGCCCTGGTTGAAGAACAACCCCATGGCGGTGCCGTTGATCGCGGCCTCGAGGTCGGCGTCGGGCAGGATGATCTGCGGTGATTTGCCGCCCAGTTCGAGGGTGACCCGGCGGAACTTCTCCGCGGCGACGACTCCGATGTGGCGGCCGACGCGCGGGCTGCCGGTGAAGCTGATCTTGTCGACATCGTCGTGCTGGATGAGTGCCTCACCGGTCACCTCGCCGAGGCCGGGTAACACACTGACAACGCCCGCGGGGACACCGGCCTCCTCGATGAGCCGTGCGAGATGCAGGATCGACAGCGGGGCATCCTCCGGCGGCTTGACGACGATGGTGTTGCCGGTGGCCAGCGCCGGCGCCAGCTTCCACGCCGCGATCATCAGCGGTGTGTTCCATGGGATGATCGCACCGATCACGCCGACCGGCTCGCGGACCGTGTAGGAGTGGGTCGGGCGACCGAAGTAGCCGGCGGTCGGGATTGAGCGGCCGGTGACCTTGTCGGCCCAGCCGGCGAAATGCCGGAAGGTGGCGGCTGCGTTCGGGATGTCGAGCATGGCCGGCTGACCGATGGGCTTGCCGACATCGAGTGCCTCGAGGGTCGCGAGCAGTTCGGCGTCGCGGTCGATGAGATCGGCGATGGCGTTGAGCAGCCGCGCACGAGCCGGACCGGACGTGGCACCCCACTCGCCCTCGAGTTGCCCGCGGGCGGCCCGTACGGCGGCGTCGACGTCGGTGGCCGATGCGGCCGACACCGTGGTCAGCGGCTTGGCCGTGGCCGGGTTGAGGTTGGTGAACTCCGCACCGCCGTCCGCCGCACGCCATTCACCGGCGACGAACAGCGACGTCGCCGCACCCTCGGGGAGCCTGGTGTCCGTACCGGCTTCGGTCACTAGTGTCATCTGCAGATCCTCCTGATCGACGTTGTGATGTCGATCACCAGGATCAGGTCACGGGCGGCTCAGTTGTTGACGATGTGCGCACGGACACCTGACGGTTCGCGCACGGCTGCCGTTACGAATCCTGCTCCGGTTTGCGCTGCAACGACCGCGCGATCTCCTCGCGCGCCGCGGCTTCCTTGCGGCGTTCCTCTTCGAGCGCCAGGTGGTAGGTGCTGCGCGCCCACACGACCCGCGACCAGTGGAAGGTCAGGACGAGGGCGGCGATCAGGCCGAGGATCAGTCCGATGCCGACACCGTGCGGCGGTTGCACACCCCCGACGCCGGGGGTGTTGCGCGACCACCACGCGAGCACGCCGGCGACACACGCGACCGCGCTGCCGCACAGGGCGATCCACGCGACGACCCAGCGCCGCGTGAGCAGCGCGAGGACCGAGAAGCCGATCCCGAAGATGGTCAGGAGGTAGACGAAGACCTTGGAGGTGATGGTGACGCGTTCGGCGTCGGCGTCCGGCGCCGATGTCAGTACCTCGAGCCCGCTGGCCGCACCGGTGTGGGGCAACACCAGTGACAGCATCGCGAGCAGCACGGCGACGGCGACGACCATCGCGCGCATACCGGGATCGATCTCGCCGGCCACCTTGCGCTCGGCCTTGCGGAGGTCGCCCTCGTAGGCGGCGAGGCGTTCGGCATCCGACCTGCTGTTCTCACTCATCAGCTACATCCTCCTGTTGCGCATCCGGTGGCGGCCGGCGCTAATGGCGCGGCACCGATCGTCGGCATGCCGAGTCCGACGCCGACCGGCGGCGTCGTCGGCATGCGGCTGGCCTCGTGGGCGTCGCCGGCCCGTGTCCGGCGGTGCGTGGCGACCCCGGCGTCGGCGATCAGGTGGTGGGGCGCGGCCTCGGTCACCGTCGTCGTCACCACGTCGCCCGGCCGGATCACGTCCAGTCCCGCTCGCTCGCCGGCGGCGAAATGCACCAGCCGTCCGTCGCGGGCACGTCCGGTCATGCGCCGGGTGTGTGCGGACTTGCGACCGTCGTCGGCGACGACCAGCAGTTCGACCTCCGAGCCGATCAGAGCTTCGTTCTCGGTGAGGCAGATCCGTTCCTGCAGGGCGATCAGGCGCTGATAGCGTTCGCTGACCACTTCCGGCGGCACCTGGTCGTCCATCGAGGCGGCCGGCGTTCCCGGGCGCGGCGAGTACTGGAACGTGAAGGCACTCGAAAACCGGGCTGCGGCAACCACATCCAGCGTCGCCTGGAAGTCTTCCTCGGTCTCACCGGGGAACCCGACGATGATGTCGGTGGTGATCGCGGCGTGCGGCATGGCCGCGCGGACCTTGTCGAGGATGCCCAGGAACTTGGTGGTGCGATAGCTGCGCCGCATGGCACGCAGAATCCGGTCCGATCCCGACTGCAACGGCATGTGCAACTGCGGGCAGACATTCGGGGTGCGCGCCATCGCCTCGATGACGTCGTCGGTGAACTCGGCCGGATGCGGCGAGGTGAACCGCACCCGCTCCAGGCCGTCGATGTCCCCGCAGGCGCGGAGCAGTTCGGCGAACGCGCCACGGTTGCGGGGCTGCGCCGGATCGGCGAACGACATGCCGTAGGCGTTGACGTTCTGGCCCAGCAGGGTCACCTCGAGGACGCCCTGATCGACGAGCGCCTGTACCTCGGCGAGCACGTCGCCCGGACGGCGGTCGACCTCCTTGCCGCGCAACGACGGCACGATGCAGAACGTGCAGGTGTTGTTGCACCCGACCGACACCGAGACCCAGCCCGAGTACGCGGATTCACGCTTGGCGGGCAGTGTCGATGGGAACCGCTCGAGCGAGTCGAGGATCTCCACCTGTGCGCTCTCGTTGTGGCGGGCGCGGTCGAGCAGGGCGGGCAGCGATCCGATGTTGTGGGTACCGAACACGACGTCGACCCACGGCGCCTTGGCCAGGACGGTGTCCTTGTCCTTCTGCGCCAGACAACCACCCACGGCGATCTGCATGCCCGGCCTGGTCGACTTCACCGGCGCCAGATGCGACAGGTTGCCGTAGAGCTTGTTGTCCGCGTTCTCCCGGATGGCGCACGTGTTGAACACCACCAGGTCGGGCTCCGCGTCGTCGCCGGCCTTCACATAGCCGGCGTCCTCGAGCAGCCCGGAGATCCGCTCGGAATCGTGCACGTTCATCTGGCAGCCGTACGTGCGGACCTGGTAGCTACGACCGGACACGGCCGGTTCGACCGCCTCTTGCGACGGCGCATCACGCCGCTGCGACAACTCGATACTCACTGGATCCAGGGTACTGGCCAGCGCAAATCGCCTCCGCACGGCGAATGGCCGTGCCCGCGACACTCCCGTGCGCACTGAACAGGACGAGGCAACGGTCCGGGGTTAGGGTAGTCGTCTATGACCGATTCGCCGAGCGAAACACTTGCGACCGTCGGGTCGACACCGATGATCGCCATGCGCGACGTCCAGAAACACTTCGGCTCCCTGCACGTCCTGCGCGACATCAATCTGGAGGTCCCCACCGGACAGGTGGTGGTGGTGCTCGGACCGTCCGGATCGGGCAAGTCGACGCTGTGCCGGACCATCAATCGTCTCGAGCCCATCGACGGCGGTGAGATCTCCATCGAGGGCAACCCGCTTCCCGCCGAGGGCAAGGACCTCGCCGCGCTGCGCGCCGACGTCGGAATGGTCTTCCAGTCGTTCAACCTGTTCGCGCACAAGACGATCCTCCAGAACGTCACCCTCGCACCGATCAAGGTCCGCAAGCAGAACAAGGCCGACGCCGAGAAACGGGCGATCGAGCTGCTGGAGCGGGTCGGCATCGCCGCACAGAAGGACAAGTATCCCGCCCAGCTCTCGGGCGGCCAGCAGCAGCGTGTGGCGATCGCCCGCTCACTCGCGATGAACCCGAAGATCATGCTGTTCGACGAGCCGACCTCCGCGCTCGACCCCGAGATGGTCAACGAGGTGCTCGACGTGATGGTCTCGCTGGCCAAGGAGGGCATGACGATGCTCGTGGTCACCCACGAGATGGGATTCGCCCGCAAGGCGGCCGACCGGGTCATCTTCATGGCCGACGGCGCCGTCGTCGAGGACACCGATCCGGACAGCTTCTTCGACCATCCGGAGTCCGAACGCGCCCGCGACTTCCTCAGCAAGATCCTGGGTCACTGATCATGAACCGACCGACAACGAGCGTCGGCGTCGTCGCCCTGCTGATAACGCTGCTCGCCGCCACCGTGTCGGCGTGCGGCAGTAGCGAACCCCGCAATCTGATCGACTCGATCGAGAGTGGAACCGTCGTTCTCGGCACCAAGTACGACCAGCCCGGGCTCGGCATCCGCAACCCCGATCGGTCCGTGACCGGCTTCGACCCGTCGGTCGCCACCTACGTCGTCAACCACATCGCCGACGACCTGGGGGTGCGGCATCCGACGATCCGCTGGCGCGAGACACCCTCGGCACAGCGCGAGACGCTGATCAACAACGGTGAGGTCGACATGATCGCCGCCACGTACTCGATCACGTCGGCCCGCAAGAAGAAGGTCGACTTCGCGGGACCGTATCTCATCAACTACCAGGGACTGCTCGTCCGCAAGGACGACAACTCGATCAGCGAGCTGACCGACCTGTCCAAGGGCAAGAAGCTGTGTTCGGTGACCGGCTCCACGCCGGCGCAGAACGTGAAGGCGCAGTTGCCGTCGGTGCAGTTGCAGGAATACGACTCGTACTCGTCGTGTGTGGAGGCGCTGCGCCGCAACAAGGTCGACGCGCTGACCACCGACGAGGTCATCCTGGCCGGATACTCGGCGTTCTTCCCGGGCGAGTTCAAGCTCGTCGGGATGGCCTACCCGAAGGACGCCTGCGTGAAGGACGCATTGAAGAAGGCGGGCACCCCGTTCTCCACCGAGTACTACGGCATCGGTGTGGCCAAGGAGTTCCCGGATGCGGTGACCAAGATCAACGAGGCCCTGACCGCCATGCTCGCGCCGGCATCCGGCGGCGGCCAATCGGCCTGGGACAAGGCGCTGCGGGACGCACTCGGAAACGAGGAGGTCGACTCGATGATCGCCCGCGCCGACGCGCCGGATTCCAAGTACAAGTTCACGCCGGAACCCGGGAACCTGACGTTCCTCGATTCCGAACCGACGCCGTGTCCACCGGGATTGAGCTAGCGGTGCGTGTTGAGAACAAGCGACCGGTCTCCGGCGTTCGATCGACGACTGGCTGCGTTGTCGTCGGTCACGGTGGCGCCGCCATCGCTCCCTCCTCCGCCCTGCCAGATCGCCGATCGCTCCACCGGACACCGAACACCTATTTCCAACACACACCACAGGGGGATCTGATCCATGGGTGATCTCTGGTCGGACATGGGGCCGCTGTTGTGGCCGGCGTTCTGGGTGACCATCAAGCTGACGTTCTTCTCCGCGATCGGCGCGCTGATCTGGGGCGTCGTGCTGGCGGGCATGCGGGTGTCGCCGATTCCGGTGATGCGCGGCTTCGGCACCGTCTACGTCAACATCGTGCGGAACACGCCGCTCACGCTGATCGTGCTGTTCTGCTCGGTCGGTCTCTACCAGAATCTGGGGCTCGCGCTGGCCCCCGACAACGAGAACTTCATCAAGAACAACAACTTCTGGCTCGCGGTGCTGGCGTTCGTCCTGTACACGGCCACGTTCGTCTGCGAGACCCTGCGGTCCGGCTTCAACACGGTGCCCATCGGCCAGGCGGAGGCGGCCCGATCCCTGGGCCTGGGCTTCATACAGGTGTTCTCGATCATCGTTCTGCCGCAGGCGCTGCGGGCGGTGATCGCACCGCTCGGCAGCGTGCTGATCGCGCTCACCAAGAACACGACCATCGCCTCGGTCATCGGCGTCGCGGAGGCCTCGCTGCTGATGAAGGAACAGATCGAGAATCACGCCGACCAGATCATCGCGGTGTTCGTGATCATCGCGGCCGGCTTCATGATCATCACGCTGGCCGAGGGCTTCGCCTTCGGCTACCTGGCCAAGCGACTGGCGGTGAAACGATGAGTGGCAACGCAACCGTCCTCTACGACGCACCCGGCCCCAAGGCTCGGCTGCGCAACAACATCATCGCGGTGGTCTTCATCGCGCTGATCATCGCGATCATCGCGTGGGTCATCTATGTGCTGGCCGGCAACGACCAGCTCACCTCGGACAAGTGGAGTCCGTTCGGCACATCCACCACGTGGACCACCTATGTCTTTCCCGGGCTGTGGGGCACCCTGAAGGCGGCGTTCCTCTCGATCATCCTCGCGCTGATCCTGGGTGCCGTCCTCGGCATCGGCCGACTGTCCGAGCACACCTGGGTGCGCGGACTGACCGGGCTGTTCGTCGAAGTCTTCCGCGCCGTCCCGGTGCTGATCCTGATGATCTTCACCTACTACCTGTTCGCCGAGTACGCGGTGGTCCCCTCGTCGCAATTAGCGTTCGCCGCAGTGGTCACCGGCCTGACGCTGTACAACGGCTCGGTCATCGCCGAGATCCTGCGCGCCGGCATCAACTCGCTGCCCAAGGGACAGACCGAGGCGTCACTGGCGCTCGGTCTGCGCAAGAGCCAGATGATGACCTCGATCCTGCTGCCCCAGGCGATCACCGCCATGCTCCCGGCACTGGTCGCGCAGATGGTCGTGGCACTGAAGGACAGCGCCCTCGGCTATGCCATCGGCTACATCGAGGTGGTCCGCTCGGGCATCCAGTCCGCGTCGTACTACGGCAACTATCTGCCCGCGCTGGTGGTGGTCGCCGCGGTGATGATCGCGATCAACTTCGCCCTGTCGTGGTTCGCCACCTACCTCGAGCGTCGACTCCGCCAGGGGCGGCGCAAGACCGTCGTGCCCGACGCCGACGAGGTGGACATCGCCGCGATGGAGAACATGCCGGGCCAGCGGTGATCCCGCGTCAGGGCAGGTCGGGCGCCGCCGCGTCCAGACCCTCGGTGACCACGTCGATGGCCATCGCCTGCGGATAGCCGCGCCGCAGCAGCATTCCCACCAGTCGTCGAAACAGCTTGTCCCGCATGGCGGGATCCTCGCGGAGCTGCTCGGTCTGCGACGGTGAGAGCTTCTTCGCGACGAGTCCGGCGGCGGCCGCACGTTCATCGTCCGGATCGACGACGTCGAGGGCCGCCTCGATGTCCGACGCGCCGACGCCCTTGGCCTTCAGTTCCTGACGTAACGCGATGCGTCCGCGACCGGAATTGGCCTGCCGTGCCCGCACCCAGTCGGCGGCGAACTCGGAGTCGTCGATGAGTTTGTGCTTGTCCAGACGACCCAGCACATCGTCGATCGTCTCTTCGTCAAAGCCCTTGCGCGACAACCGCTGTACCATCTCGTGGCGGGAGCGCGCGCGAACCCCGAGAAGTCGCAGGGCGGCGTCCCACGCGCTGGGGCCGGTGCGTTCCTCGGGGTCCTGCGTGGTGCTCACGTCAGAATTCGACCGGGGCCGGGGCCACGTCGTCGGCGTCGAGGACGGCGCCGATCCCCAGCTTCTCCTTGATCTTCTTCTCGATCTCGTCGCGGATGTCGGTGTTCTCCAGCAGGAACTTGCGGGCGTTCTCCTTGCCCTGGCCGAGCTGATCACCCTCGTAGGTGAACCACGAGCCGGACTTACGGATGAAGCCCTCCGCCACACCCATGTCGATCAGCGAGCCCTCCTTGCTGATGCCCTGACCGTAGAGGATGTCGAATTCGGCCTGCTTGAACGGCGGTGCCACCTTGTTCTTGACGACCTTGACCCGGGTGCGGTTACCCACCGCATCGGTGCCGTCCTTGAGGGTCTCGATGCGTCGGACATCAAGGCGCACAGACGAATAGAACTTGAGCGCCTTACCACCGGTGGTGGTCTCCGGGGAACCGAACATCACGCCGATCTTCTCGCGCAGCTGGTTGATGAAGATCGCGGTGGTCTTGGAGTTGTTCATCGCGCCGGTCATCTTGCGCAGCGCCTGGCTCATCAGGCGGGCCTGCAGGCCGACGTGGCTGTCGCCCATCTCGCCCTCGATCTCGGCCTTCGGCACGAGCGCGGCGACCGAGTCGATCACCAGGATGTCCAGCGCGCCGGACCGGATCAGCATGTCGGCGATCTCGAGCGCCTGCTCACCGGTGTCCGGCTGCGACACCAGCAGAGCGTCGCAATCCACACCGAGCTTCGCCGCATAGTCCGGATCGAGGGCGTGCTCGGCGTCGATGAACGCCGCGATGCCGCCGGCCGCCTGGGCGTTCGCCACCGCATGCAGGGCGACGGTGGTCTTACCCGACGACTCCGGACCGTAGATCTCGACGACGCGGCCACGCGGAAGCCCGCCGATGCCGAGTGCGACGTCGAGGGCGATGGACCCGGTCGGGATCACCTCGATCGGCTGCCGGGTCTCCTCGCCGAGGCGCATGACCGAGCCCTTGCCGAAGTTCTTGTCGATCTGCGCGAGGGCGAGATCGAGGGCCTTCTCACGGTCCTGGGGCGCTGCTGCCATGGGATTCTCCTCCGAACTCTCCGCCGGTGCTCCGGTCGGGTGGATTGTGGTGGCTGATGTGTGTTGCACGTTAGCCGCGGGGTCTGACAAGTCTCGTTGGCTCGGCTCGGGCGTCGGTTTCCTGTAGTGATTGGACGCGCACGATGCGTGTGCGGTTCCGTTCCCCACCCACAATGAACGAACATGTGTTCGATGGCAAGCGCGACACGCGGATGTGCCGCCGGCAGATCACCAGCGTTCGCGCGGGACGTCGAAGTCGCGGCAGATCGCCACCCAGACGTCGCGGGGATCGACCCCGTCCTCGATGGCCTGCGCGCCCGTGCGACCGCCGAGTTCGGTCAGGACATGGTCGGCGAGCATCGAATCCGCCGACAGCACGCCGAACTCGGTGTTGATCAGTTCGGTGAACTCGGTCAGACGCACGCCCGCCAGCCTACTGGTGCCCTCGGGTCAGCAGCTTCTCGACGATCGGTACCGGATCGGTGACCTCCGACACGGTCAGCGCCGCGCGCTCGGCGGCAGCGGTGAACGCCGGGTCGACGAGAATCTGCCGCGTCGCCTCGGCCAATGCCGCGGGCTCCAGCGGCCGCACCAGCAGGCCACTCCCCTGTCGCCGGACCCGGTTCGCCAGCTCCCACTGGTCGCCACCGCCGGGCACGGTCACCACCGGCACCCCGGCGGCCAGCGCCTTGGCCAGCATGCCGTGACCGCCGCCGCAGATGACCGCGCGCGCGTGCCGCAGGATCTCGTCCTGGCGTCCGGTACCGACCACGACACGTTCCGCACACTCCACCCCGTGTGGTCGGTCCAGCGCCGAAACCACTACGCGCACAGGCATTCCCAGATGCTCTTCGGACAGCGCCGAGAGGGCGGCGGCGGCCAGGTCCACGCCGGTCGCCGCGGTGGACGGGGCGACGAGCACGAGCGGATCGGCGCCGGGCGGCCGATCGAACAGCGCGTCGGTCGGTTCCCAGAACAGCGGCCCGATGACGTGGGTGTCGGACGGCCAGTCGGGCCTGCGCACCTCGAGCGCGGGCAGTGTCGCGACCAGACGTGCGGCCGGCGCGGCGGGTCCGGGCAGGCAGATCGTGGAGCGGGCCTGCGCGCGTTGCCGCTCACCGCGCCGCAGCGAGCGGGCGGTCGCGGCGCGCATCACCGTGTCGCGGAGTCGGCCGCGCCACCCGACGCCGGGCGCGAGTCCGGAGCCGATCGGCGGCAGGCCCCGCGACGGCAGATAGAGCGGATGTGGCGACAGTTCGATCCACGGGATACCGGTGAGCTCGGCGGCCCACCCACCGCCGACGGTGATGACGTCGGAGATCAGCGCGTCGATGCCACGCTCACCGAGCACCGGGGCCAGTGCCACGGCGATCCGGGCGGCGCGGCGGCTCAGTTTCGCTCCGGCGTCCGCGTCGTCGTCGCCGTCCACGACGGCGAGACCGGGCAGATCGGCGATCTCGACACCGTCGGGCACCCGGGCATCACGCCATCGCGAACCGGTGAAGACGGTGGCCCGCATACCCGCGCGGGCCAGCCTGCTGGCCAGCGCTATCGCCGGAAAGGCATGTCCCGCATCGGGTCCCGCGACCAGCGCGACACGTGCCATCAACCGGTGTGGAGGCCGGTCAGTTTCCGGTCTGCGGCGGCTCGACCGTCGGTTGAGCGGGGGCGGCCGACGGCTGCGCGGCCGGGGCGGCACTTCCCGCGGACGGCAGGGCGCCGCCGTTCATGCTCGCGCGGATCTGCTCGAGGCGGGCATGTCCGGCCATCTGCACGCCGGCCTGTTCGACCTCCGCCATGCGGCCCTGCACCGAGTTCTTGGCGAGTTCGGCCTGGCCGAGGGCATTGGCGTAGCGACGCTCGATCTTGTCGCGCACCTGGTCGAGGTTCGGGGTGTTGCCGGGCACGGCGAGCTCGCTCATCTGGTTGAGAGAGGCGCTCACCTGCTCCTGCATCTTCGCCTGCTCGAGCTGACTCAGCAGCTTTGAGCGCTCGGCCAGCTTCTGCTGCAACATCATCGCGTTGCGTTCGACGGCCTGCTTGGCCTGCTGGGCGGCCTGCAGCGACTGGTCATGCAGCGACTTGAGGTCTTCCACGCTCTGCTCGGCGGTGACCAGCTGCGCGGCGAACGCCTCGGCGGCGTTGGTGTACTCCTGTGCCTTGGCAACGTCCCCGGCGGCCGACGCCTGATCGGCGAGGGTCAGCGCCTGGCGTGTGTTCGACTGCAGCTTCTCGACCTCTTCGAGCTGCCGGTTGAGCTTCATCTCCAGCTGACGCTGGTTGCCGATGACCGACGCGGCTTGCTGCGACAGCGCCTGGTGCTGACGCTGAGCGTCCTCGATCGCCTGTTGGATCTGCACCTTCGGGTCGGCGTTCTCATCGATCTTCGCGTTGCCGAGTGCCATCAGGTAGCGCCACAACTTCACGAACGGATTGGCCATGCTTTTCGTCAACTCCCAATTGCGGTGTTTCGGGCAGGGTCTGCCACCAATCTAGCCGTTCTCACCGACAGTCGGCGGCGAAAAGTCAGGCGGCGGCGAGTGCGGCGGGCTCGGAGTGCCCGGTTGGTGCGGGGATGACCACCTTGGTGTCCAGAACGGCCATGTCGGCCTCGGTGACACCGGCATCCACCGTGGCCGGCGAATCGTCGCCGGCCGGCCGCATGGCGTGGCCGACGTCGAGCAGAAGGTCGGCGATCTCCACGTCGAGGGCATCACAGATGGACGCGAGCAGTTCCGACGACGCTTCCTTCTGTCCACGCTCCACCTCGGACAGATATCCGAGACTCACGCGTGCGTCGGTGGACACCTCGCGCAGCGTGCGCCCCTGCTGCGTACGAACCCGGCGCAGGCGCTCGCCGAGCGCCTCCCGTAGTAGCACTGCCATCGAGCGTCCTCCTCACTGCTCTGTGTCGCGTCACGGCGTCGCCCGTTACGATGCGCGGCCGCGTAGTCAACGTACGCGCATGGCGTCGAGTTCCATCTCCGACGTCCACACTCAGGGTCGATGTCCGATCCTGTGCCGACGACAGTAGTCGAAGATCAGGCCGGGTGCCGCGCTGGGCCGCGCGCGTCACGCAGTTGCGCCGAGGGCGAACACGGCCGGGCGGATTCCGGTGGGGATCAGGTCCGGCCGACGTCGGATCGACTGCCGTCGGCCGGCGTCGCGGTACCGCGTTTCGAGCCGGCCCGACTCCGGAGAGCGGCCGCCTGCCAGATGTAGTCGAATCCGGTCACCACGGTCACCACCAGCGCCACACCCATGACCACGGCGGCGGCGACGTGCCACGCACCGGCCAGTGGGAGCAGGTAGAGACCGATCGCCACCGCCTGCAGCAGCGTCTTGAGTTTGCCGCCGCGACTGGCGGGGATCACGCCGTGGCGCAGTACCCAGAACCGCAGTGCGGTGACGCCGAGTTCGCGTACCAGGATCACCGCGGTGACCCACCAGGAGAGATCGCCGAGAATCGATAGCCCGACCAGCGCGGCGCCCATCAGCGCCTTGTCGGCGATCGGATCGGCCAGCTTGCCGAAGTCGGTGATCAGGCCGCGCTGCCGTGCCAGTTTGCCGTCGTAGCGGTCGGTGATGGCGGCGACCGCGAAGACCACCGCCGCCGCGATCCGCCACCCGGTGTCGTGGCCGCCGGCCGCGAAGAGCACGACGACGAACACGGGCACGAGCAGGATGCGGAAGACGGTGAGCACGTTGGCGATGTTGAGCACCGGGACGTGATGAACCGGATCGGTGATGTGGTCCGGGACGCGGCCGGCGTTGGCGAGTCCGTGCTCCTCGACGGCGCGTCGCATGCGATCGGTCATGATGTCCCGATCGCCTCTGCCCGGACCGTCGTCCGGCGATACTCCCCACGCACCCTTCCAGCCTATCTGCCGAGTTCGGCGCGCCTGCCCGCGGTCCTGGCGAAACCACCGTGTGCCGTGTCGGACCGCCCGACTACTGTGATCATTCATGCCCCCTGTCGCCCCCGAACCGGCCTCGGAGACCCCGTCGCAGTCGGGCGTGGTGATCCGCCGGGCGCGAACATCCGATGTGCCCCGCATCAAGGATCTGATCGATCAATACGCCGGCCGCATTCTGCTGGAGAAGAATCTCGTCACCCTCTACGAGGCCGTCCAGGAGTTCTGGGTGGCCGAACTCGACGAGGTGGTCGTCGGCTGCGGTGCCCTGCACGTGCTGTGGGCCGACCTCGGTGAGGTTCGTACGGTGGCCGTCGAGCGCGGACACGCCGGACACGGGATCGGGCATCGGCTGGTGGCCCGGCTGATGGACGTCGCACGCGAACTCCAGTTGTCGCGGGTGTTTGTGCTGACCTTCGAGACCGCGTTCTTCGGCCGCCACGGATTCGTGGAGATCGAGGGCACTCCGGTCACCCGCGAGGTGTTCGAGGAGATGTGCCGCTCCTACGACACCGGCGTCGCCGAGTTCCTCGACCTCAGCTATGTGAAGCCGAACACCCTCGGCAACACCCGCATGCTCGCCAACCTCTGACAGACCTCGAATCCAACACCGAACAGGAGCCGACGATGGCGATCTTCGCAGTGCACTACTCCTATGGCCCGGCCAAGGCCGCGATCCGCGACGAGTACCGCTCGCTGCACCGTGAATGGCTGCTCGAGGAGTTCAACGCCGGCAACGTCCTGGCCTCCGGCCCGTACCCGGACGGATCGGGCGCGCTCATCTTCATCCGCGCCGACAGCCTCGACGGCGCCGAGGCGTTTCAGAACAATGACCCGTTCATCGCGCATCGGGCGGTCGATCAGGTGCGGATCGTCGAGTGGACCGAGATCTACGGGCCGTTCGGCGACTGATGGCCGCCCGCCGCCGGCGGCCGAGCGCGTTCGTCTGGATGGGCGTGGTGGTCGGTTTCTGCGTCGTTCAGATCGTGCGGGAACAGGTGATCGGCGCGGCGGTCTGCGGCGCGGGCGCCCTCGTGATCGGTGCGGACGGCCTGGGCCTTCTCCCGCCCGCCCCGGTTCGCGGGCCGGTGAGCAGATACACGCTGGCGGGTGTGGCGACCGCGGTTGCCGTCACCCTGTGTGCGGTCCCGCGTTCGAGCATCGTGATGACATGCGCCCTGCTCGCGGTGCTGGCCGCCACCCTCGTCGCGGTATGGCCGCAGCCCCCGGAATCGAGACCGAGGTCGTGGTCTCCGGCGCTGCGGGTGCTCGGAGTCTCGTGGGCGGTCATCCTCGGCGCCGGCTGCATGTGGGAGCTGCTGGAGTTCTTCGCGGGACGGCTCGACCCGCGCCTGCCGACGTTCACGCTGAGCGCGTTGCTCGGGCCGACGATGGCGACCACACCCGGCCGAATCGTGGGCACCCTCGTGTGGGTGGCGGTCGGGTGGTTCCTGCTGACCCGGGCCCGCACATGAGAACCGTCAGCATCGCCATATATGTGGGCTGTGCCGTCGCGTTGCTGATCAGCGCATTGGTGGTCGCCGCGCGTGACCGGGAGGCGACACCGACGGCGATGTTCGACAATCTGATGGCCGACCGGCCGGCACGCCTCGCGATCGTCATCCTGTGGTGGTGGCTGGGGTGGCACTTCCTCGGCGAGCCGGGCGCGGCCTGAGCCGGCCCGGCCCTCGAGGTCAGGTTTCCGATCTGTCGCGGCCCTTCGAGCTCATCAGGCTCGCGACCGTGGTGATCACCAACGTGCCGACGATGACGCCCAGCGAGGCAACCGTGGAGATCTCCGGCACCGGGACATGCTCGCCGCCGTTGATGAACGGCAGTGTGTTCTCGTGCAGGGCGTGCAGCACCAGCTTCACACCGATGAAGGCCAGGATGAAGGAAAGCCCGTAGGACAGATAGACCAGGCGGTCGAGCAGTCCACCGAGCAGGAAGTAGAGCTGACGCAGACCCATCAGCGCGAACGCGTTGGCGGTGAACACCAGGTAGGGCTCCTGGGTGAGTCCGTAGATCGCCGGGATCGAGTCCAGCGCGAACAGCACGTCGGTGAAGCCGATGACGATGAGAACCATCAGCATCGGGGTGGCCAGACGCTTGCCGTTGACCTTGGTGAACAGCTTGTCGCTGTCGTAGGTGTCGGTGGTGCGCAGGTACTTCTTGACGAAGCGTTCCAGTCGCGTCTCGCGCTCCTCTTCGTGCTCGACCGGATCGTCGCTCTCCCGCAGCAGCTTGATCGCGGTGAAGATCAGGAACGCGCCGAACAGGTAGAAGACCCACGCGTAGGCGTTGATCGCCGCGGCGCCGACCGCGATGAAGATGCCGCGCATGACGAGCGCCATCACGATGCCCAGCAGCAGCACCTTCTGCTGATACTCCCGGGGTACGGCGAACTTCGACATGATGATGACGAAGACGAACAGGTTGTCGACCGAGAGG
The DNA here is from genome assembly GCF_053588655.1 of Gordonia sp. NPDC003424. NCBI lineage: Bacteria > Bacillati > Actinomycetota > Actinomycetes > Mycobacteriales > Gordoniaceae > Gordonia > Gordonia sp. NPDC003424. Next base: position 15,015 of record NZ_JBSFQJ010000030.1, on the reverse strand, counting down.
GCCTTCTCGGTGACGTAGCCGGCGAAGTACTCACCGCCGTAGGTGTGGCCCCAGTTCCACCACACGAACAGCCCGAACAGGATGGCGATGCCGATGTAGACGGCCGACCAGAACCCCGATTCCTTCAGCGAAGGGGCGTGCGGCACGCGGACGTGCGCGAAGAAGTCGAAGACGAACAGACCCAGGATCACCAGACAGGTGATGATCCAGACGGTCGTTGAAACATGCATGATGACGAGTTCCTCCAGCAAGCAGCACAAGGTTGCGATGCCAGAGGTCTCTCCCGCCGATCACCCGTGGGTGTCGACCGACGTGCCCGGGCCGGCGGCGTCACGATGATCGGCACCGTGACATCCGGACGGCCGTATTGACGAACACGCCGCGAGGTCGGGGATACTCCCCTCTTCGATCTTCGGACAGCCTAACTCATCGGCGCCTACTCTGGCACCCATGGCTCGGCGACGACCCGCGAGAGTCTCCGACATCGGTGACCTCGCGCTCGCGATGCCACACGTCACGATCTGGAACGACGACCGCAGCCGACCGATCTATCAGGTCGGCGGCAAGTCGTTCGTGTTCTTCCGCACACCACGTCCGGACGCCGTCGATCCCGACACCGGCGAACGGTATGACGACGTCGTGGTCTTCTGGGTGCCGTCGGAAGCCGACAAGCTCGCGCTTGTGGGCGACGAGGACTCACCGTTCTTCACCACCCCGCACTTCGACGGTCACCTGTCGGTCCTGCTCCGCACCTCGCGGGTGGGCGAGATCTCCTACGACGAGCTGGCCGAGGTCATCAGCGACGCATGGCTGTCGCGTGCGTCGGCCCGACGCGCCCGGCAATGGCTCGATGAGCACGGATTGGATTGAGCAACAACGCTATTCGGGATTCCCGGAATCGTCGCCGCCACCGGTGATCGAGGCGATCACCCCGGCGAGATCCTCGGGTTTGACCAGCACGTCGCGCGCCTTGGACCCCTCGCTGGGCCCGACGACCCCGCGCGTCTCCATCAGGTCCATCAGGCGGCCCGCCTTGGCGAAGCCGACGCGGAGTTTGCGCTGCAGCATCGAGGTCGACCCGAACTGGCTGGAGACGACGAGCTCGATGGCCTGCAACAGGTCGTCGAGGTCGTTGCCGATGTCGCCGTCGATCTCCTTCTTGTCGCCGGCCTTGGCCGTCGTCACACCCTCGGTGTACTCGGGTTCACCCTGAACGCGGGTGAAGTCGACGACGGCCGCGATCTCCTCGTCGGTGATGTAGGCGCCCTGCATGCGGATCGGTCTGCTCGCGCCCATCGGCAGGAACAGACCGTCGCCCATACCGATGAGCTTCTCGGCGCCGGGCTGATCGAGGATGACCCGCGAGTCGGTCAGCGACGACGTCGCGAACGCCAGTCGCGAGGGCACGTTGGTCTTGATCAGGCCGGTGACGACGTCGACGGACGGACGCTGGGTCGCCAGCACCAGGTGGATGCCGGCGGCACGTGCCTTCTGGGTGATCCGCACGATCGCGTCCTCCACGTCGCGGGGCGCGGTCATCATCAGGTCGGCGAGCTCGTCGACGATGGCGAGGATGTACGGGTACGGCGTGTAGACCCGTTCACTGCCGAGCGGGGTGGTGATCTCGCCGGAGCGCACCTTGGTGTTGAAGTCGTCGATGTGCCGCACCCGCGACGCCTTCATGTCCTGATAACGCTGTTCCATCTCCTCGACCAGCCACGCGAGTGCGGCGGCAGCCTTCTTCGGTTGCGTGATGATCGGGGTGATCAGATGCGGGATGCCCTCGTACGGCGTCAGTTCCACCATCTTCGGGTCGATGAGGATCATCCTGACGTCGTCGGGGGTCGCGCGCGTGAGCAGCGACACGAGCATCGAGTTGACGAAGCTGGACTTACCCGAGCCGGTCGAGCCCGCGACCAGCAGGTGCGGCATCTTGGCCAGGTTCGCGCTGACGAAGTCGCCCTCGATGTCCTTGCCCAGGCCGATGACCAGCGGATGGGTGTCCTTACGGGTCTTGGGTGCGTTGAGCACGTCGGCGAGCCGGACCATCTCGCGGTCACTGTTGGGTACCTCGATGCCGACCGCGGACTTGCCGGGGATGGGCGCGAGCAGCCGCACGTTGTCGGTGGCGACGGCATAGGCGATGTTGCGCTGCAGCGCGGTGATCTTCTCCACCTTCACGCCCGGCCCGAGTTCCACCTCGTAGCGGGTGACCGTCGGGCCGCGGGTGTAGCCGGTGACCGCGGCGTCGATCTTGAACTGCTGGAGCACCTCGGTGATCCGCTCGATCATCTCGTCGTTGGACCGTCCACCCTGCTTGGGCGGCTCGCCGTCGACGAGCAGCGTCGACGGGGGCAGCTGGTAGTCGCCGTCGGCACTCGGGACGGCGGGCGACGGCATCGGTGGCGCGTCGGCGACATCGGTGGTCTCGGTGGCCGGCGTGGACCGGGCCTTCGTCCGCTTGGTCGTGCGGGATCGTGGTGCCGGAACGTCCTCGGGCTCACCGAGTGGCTCGGTGACCTCGTCGTCGAACGACACCGTGGGGGCGGCCGCGAAATCGGCCGCATCGACGTCGGGGTCGACCGGTCGCCGAGACCGTCGCGCCCTGCGCACGGGTGCGGCGTCCGGTGGGTAGTTGTCGTACGGGTCGGGCGAGTAGCCGCTGCGTTCGCCGAGCACCTCGGTGACCTGATCGTCGTCGGAGGGTTCGACCAGCGCGTCGTCGTAGTCCTCGTCGTCGTAGTCGTCCCAGGAGGCGGTGTCGGCGGCGGCCGAACCGATGCCCAGACCCAGATATCCGGAGGTCGCGTCGACGACCTCGCGAACCGTCTTGCCGCTGATGATCAGCACGCCGAAGGCGATGCAGAGCAACAGGATCGGCACCGAGATCCACGCGGTGACGCCCGCGGTGAGCGGGGTGCCGATCGCGAAGCCGATGAACCCGGCCGCGTGTGAGCGGCCCGGCAGGTCGACCGGCGCGCCGGCGACGAGGTGGATCAGGCCGAGGACCGGAAGGACGATCAGCAGGCCGGCACCGAGGTAGCGGGCGCGGTGCTCCGGGTTCGGTGGACGTCGCATCAGGACGATGGCCCAGGCGAGCAACACGAGCGGCATCAGGACCGCGACCGACCCGATGATCGCGCGGATCAGTGCATCGATGAACGCGCCGGCCGGGCCACCGGCCTCGAACCAGACGGCGGCCGCGACGAGCAGCGCGCTCGCGAGCACCGCGAGTGCGGTCCCGTCCCGCCGGTGGGTGTGTCCGCTCAGATCGCGGCGCGGTGCGGTCGTGCGGGCCCGCGGCCGGTCGATCGGGTCGTCGTCCTCGCCGAGCGGGTCGTCGAGCAGCGGCCCGTCGATGTCGAACCCGTCGTCGGGGTCGTCGTGGGTCTCGTCGAAGGTCTCGGCACGGCCGCCGCCCGCCCGCGCCAGGCCACCGACCCCGCGCGCCATCAACGACCATCCGGCGCCGAGTCCGCGACCGACCGCCGAGGCGCCGGTCGCGGCGACCGAGCGCCGGTGGATGTCGGCCGAGGCATCCTGTGCGCGCGTGTCGCGACGCTTCGTGGTGCCCGACTTCCGTGTGGCCGACGTACTGCGGGAACCACCGGTCGTCCGTGACGAGGACGTGCGGGTACTCGTGCTGCGTGCCCCCCGGCTTCCCGACTTCACCGTGCCGGCGGTCGCGCGCGAAGGGGTCTGTCGTGCAGACGTCTTCCGCGCACCCGAGGTCGATTTCGAAGCCATGCCGACAGCCTAGTCGGCTCCCGTCACATCAGAAACATGGGCAACAGGGGTAACGGGGTTGTGTGTCGAATTCGTAACCCTTCGACAGGCTCAGGGATCGGGGGCGGCTCAGGGATCGGGGGCGGCTCAGGGATCGGGGGCGGCTCAGGAATCGGGGCGGGCTCAGGAATCGGGGCTGGCGGCGGCTAAGGAATCGGGGGCCGGCTCAGACACCTCGCTTGGCCGACATCACAGCTGCGACCGCGGCGTCGTCACCCGAGTACGTGACGCTGAGCGGGGCCCTGCCGAACGCGAACATCACCAGTTCGCCCGGCGTGCCGACAACGGTGACCGGATCACCGGATCCACCCGAGGCGACGACGTCCCCGCCGACGGTCTGCAGCGTCGTCGCGGCGGGCGCGTTGCGCAGCGCCATCTTCCCCATCGACTTCGCGGGTGTCAGCAGCGCCTTCTGCATCTCGTCCGACAGCGTGCGCGGTGTCCAGTCCGAACCCGGGGCGGCGCTGCCACGCAGGACGTCCTCGTGGTGGACGAACATCTCGGCGAGGTTGGCCCACCGGTCGACCGCCCAGAACGGCGACCACAGCGGCGGCCCGGCGGCAAGGTCGTCGAGCAGGGACTCCCATGGCTGCTCGGCGGCCTGCTTGCGGACCTTCTCGGTGTGGCCGGCGAGCTGTTTGATCATGATGCCCGGCATGGTGTCGGGGCGGCGTTCGCGGACCACGAGATGGGCGGCCAGATCGCGGGTGGTCCAGCCGTGGCAGAGGGTGGGCGCGTCGGGGCCGGCTTCCCGCAGCGACTCGACGAGCGCAGCACGTTCGGTTTGGGCGAGTGTCACGACCCTCACAGTAACCACGCGCGCCGACGGACGACGGCCGAGACGTGGCCGCTGAGGATACGACGGCCCAGGATGCGACCGCTCAGGATTCGACGGCGAGCACGGTCGGCACGATCATCGGGCGACGACGGTAGGTATCGGCCACCCAGCGGCCGACCGTGCGGCGGATCACCTGGGCGATCCGGTGCAGATCCGTCACGCCCTCGGCGGCCAGCGCGTCGAGGGCCTGATCGACGAGGTCGGCGGCGGCCTTGAGGGCGTCAGGGTCGTCGGAGAAACCGCGGCCCGAGATCTCCGGTGAGCTCACCGCTCGGCCCGTCTCGGGGTCGACCGCGACCGTGATCGCGATGAAGCCGCCTTCGCCGAGGACCAACCGCTCCGAGAGTGTGGATTCGCCGACATCGCCGACGGACAGGCCATCGACGTAGACGTGGCCGACCGGCACCCGTCCGACGATCTCGGCGCGGCCGTCGACGAGGTCGACCACCACGCCGTCCTCGGCGAGCACCACCCGCTCCTCGGGGACGCCGGTCGCCACGGCGAGGGCGGCGTTCGCGCGCAGATGCCGCCACTCGCCGTGCACCGGCATGACGTTGGTCGGGCGCACTGCGTTGTACAGGTAGAGCAACTCCCCCGCCGACGCGTGCCCGGACACGTGCACCTTGGCGTTCTGCTGGGTGATCACCGTTGCTCCGCGCCTGGCCAGACCGTTGACCACCGCGAACACCGAGTTCTCGTTGCCCGGGATCAGCGACGAGGCGAGGACGACGAGGTCGTCGGCGCGGATGTTGATCTGCCGATGTTCTCCACGCGCCATCCGCGACAGCGCGGAGAGCGGTTCGCCCTGTGAGCCGGTGGAGATGAGGACGAGGCGGTTGTCGGGCAGGGTGGCCGCGGTGTCGAGGTCGACCTCGACACCCTCGGGTATCGACAGGTAGCCGAGATCCTGCGCGATCTGCATGTTGCGCACCATCGAGCGCCCGACGAAGGTGACCCGACGGTTGTGGGCGTGCGCGACGTCGACGATCTGCTGGATGCGGTGCACGTGGCTGGCGAACGACGCGACGATCACCCGCTGCCGGGCACGCCCGATCACCTGGTCGAGGACGGAACCGATCTCCCGTTCCGGGGTGACGAAACCGGGCACCTCGGCGTTGGTGGAGTCGACGAGAAACAGGTCGACGCCATCGTCGCCGAGTCTGCTGAATCCGGCGAGGTCGGTGAGGCGACCATCGAGCGGCAACTGGTCGAGCTTGATGTCACCGGTGTGCAGGGCCACGCCGGCCCCGGTGCGGATGGCGACCGCGATCGCGTCCGGGATGGAGTGATTGACGGCGAAGTATTCGCAGTCGAACGGTCCGTGGGTGGTGCGTTCACCTTCGGTGACCTGAATCAGCTTGGGCCGCAACCGATGTTCCCGGCATTTCGCTTCGACGAGGGCGAGGGTGAACTTGGAGCCGATGACCGGGATGTCGCTGCGCAGTCGGAGCAGAAACGGCACCGCGCCGATGTGGTCCTCGTGACCGTGGGTCAGGACGATCGCGTCCACGTCGTCCATGCGGTCTTCGATGTAGGTGAAGTCCGGCAGGATCAGGTCGACACCGGGTTGGGCGTCCTCGGGGAAGAGCACACCGCAGTCGACGATCAGGAGTCGTCCGCCGTACTCGAACACGGTCATGTTGCGGCCGATCTCGCCGATACCGCCGAGCGCCACCACCCGCAACCCGTTGCGGGGGGCACGTCTCGGTGTACCGAGGCGATCGACCGCGGCCTGCGTTCCGGAGGGGGCCGACGATTCGCGCGTGTCGCCGCGCCGGTCCCGATTGTCGCGGCGCTCGTGCCGACCACTCGACCGGTTCGCGCCTCGCCGGCCCTGCTGGCGGCGACCGTCGTCGGCCTCGGCCGAGTGTCGGGGCGGCCGCCCGCTATTTGACTGCGACTCTTGTGGCTCCGAATCCGATTGTCGTGGTTCCTGTTTCGGAGGGCGGGTCGATTCGGTGTCGGGTGTCGGCGGTCCGGCCTTACGGCTCGCGGTCCGGCGTCGGCGGCCAGGTCCGGTCATCAGGCGAGCACACCCGACGCACGGAGGTCCGCGATCAGCGCCTCGATCTGCGGGCCGTCGGCCGGCACCTGAGGCAGCCGTGGATCGCCGACGTCGAGACCGAGGATGCGCAGCGATGCCTTCACCATGGTGACGCCGCCGAGGCGGCCCATCGCGTCCACGAGCGGCGCCATCGACTGATTCAGCTCGCGAGCGGTCTTCAGGTCGCCCTTCTCCACCGCGATCTGCATGTCGCGCAAGCGATCTGCGACGAGGTGCCCGATCACGCTGACGAAACCGGTGGCACCGATCGACAGCCACGGGAGGTTCAGGGCATCTTCTCCGGACAGATACTCGAGGTCGGTACTCGCGATCAGCCGAGCCGCCGAGTGCAGGTCACCCTTCGCGTCCTTGACGCCCTTGATCTTGGGGTGTTCGGCCAGTGCGAGCATCGTCTCGTCGGCGATGGGCACCACCGAGCGTGGCGGGATGTCGTAGAGCAGCACCGGCAGTTCGGTGGCGTCGGCGACTGCCCGGAAGTGTGCCAGCAGACCGGCCTGTGGCGGCTTGGAGTAGTACGGGGTGACGACGAGCAGGGCGTGCGCGCCGACCTTCTCGGACTCGATGGCGAAGCGGACGCTCTCGGCGGTGTCGTAGCTGCCCGCGCCCTGGGTGATCCGGGCGCGGTCGCCGACGGCGTCGAGCACGACGCGCAACAGGTCCAGCTTCTCGGCCACGGTGGTCGTCGGCGATTCGCCGGTGGTGCCGGAGACGACGAGGCCGTCACAGCCCTTGGCGACGAGGTGTTCGGCCAGTTCCGCGGCCTTGTCGAGGTCGATGGAACCGTCCGGCTTGAACGGGGTCACCATCGCCACTCCGATGGTCCCGAAGGGATGCGTCTGCAGCTGCTCCGCGCCTGCGTTCATGGTGCTCAAGGCTACCTTCTCGCGGCACGACCCACGCGTGCGGGCGGATCGGACACGCGGGTCGGGATCGAGGTCACCCCTCGAGGACAAACGGCGAGGTCGCCACCTCGGTGCCGTCGGCGAGGGTGCCGATCTCGAAGTCACCGAACACGGTCGGCGCGACCCGCATCAGTTGCCGCAGACACTCGACGGCGAGTTGCCGGATCTCCACGTCGGCATGCTCGGTGGCGCGCATCCCGACGAAGTGCCGCCAGGCCCGGTAGTTGCCGGTGACGACGATCTTGGTCTCGGTGGCGTTCGGCAGCACCGACCGCGCGGCCTGCCGGGCCTGTTTGCGGCGCAGGATCGCGTTCGGAACGTCCGCGAACTTGGCCTCGAGCGCGTCGAGGAGTTCGGTGTAGGCCTTGCGGCTGGCGTCGGTGGCCTCGGTGAACAGGGCCTCGAGTTCGGGGTCGCCGAGGATGGCCGGTGGTGCCACGACGTTGGAGTCGTGCTCGGGGACGAACCGCTGCGACAGCTGCGAGTACGAGAAGTGACGGTGGCGGATCAGTTCGTGGGTGCAGGAGCGGGAGATGCCGGTGATGTAGAAGGTGACCGACGCGTGTTCCAGCAGCGACAGGTGACCGACCTCGAGGATGTGCCGCAGATAGCCGGCGTTGCTCGCGGTCCGCGGGTTCGGCTTGTCCCAGCTCTGGTAGCAGGCTCGGCCGGCGAACTCGACGAGCGCCTCGCCGCCGTCGGCATCGGTGGCCCAGTCGACGTCGGGAGGCGCGGTGAACGCGGTGGCGGCGACCATCTGCACCTTCAGCGGCACCATCTCGGACACGTCTCCTCCTCACCCGATCACGTTCGCCACCGCCTCGTCTCCGGAAGTGACCCGGTCGATTGTCCACGAACGCGAGGAAGACCTCATCATCACCCTGTCGAAGGGTGTTCGCCATGGCCGGGATCACCCGGCTGCGGATCGATCAGTTGCCGGGGACCGCTCGGGGGATCTCGAGGACGCGGCCCGCGTGGGTGGTGACATAGACGTTGCGGTGCGAGAACCCGGCGACGTCGACCCTGCCGCCGTCGGCGCCGACACTGATGCCTGCGGGGACGAGCAGCCCGGTGGCCAGCGCACATCCGGTTCGGTTCGGGTCGATCCGCCAGACCTGTCCGGCGAGGTAGGCCGCGACGTAGAGCCGGCCCGCGCGATCGATGTCGAGATCGTCGAGGAACGCCCAGGACAGGCTCGACGGCGGCCGGAACCATGTGTGGGCCGCCCCGGTCTTCGTGTCGATGGCGAGGATCCGGGCATCACCCAGGGACACGTTGGCGTACAACGTTTTCCCGTCTGCCGACACCGCCAGACCGTTGGCCGGCGTGGCCCGATACCAGCCGCGGTCGACGTGTCCGTCCGGACGGACCCGGTCGATACCGGCCGCCGCGCCGCTCGACATGTACACGGTTCCGTCGGGTGCACGGGCGACGCCGTTGGCGCCCGACAGTCCCGCGGCACGCACAGTGGTCTTCCCGGTCGCGGGATCGATCTTCAGGAGCCGGGCAGCCGCGGTGCCGGGTCCCAGGGTTGTCGCGGTCACCCCCGATCCGACCAGCACACCTCCGCCCGGCTCGGGCGCGAGTCCGCCGGGCGAGTCGACGGCGGCCAGGGTGCCGGCAGCAGCGCCGGGGTGATCCAGCACGGCGAGGCGATTGCCGATCCAGTCGCTGAGGAGGAGCCGTCCCCGGTTGTCGAAGGCGGCGGCCTCGAATGTGCTCCCCGGGCGGTCGACCAGGATCCGCGGCGCACCCACGCCCGAGCACATCGGGAGCGCACCTGCCGGGGTGGCGTGTGCGGGCAGGGCCCCGAGGACCGTCGCCATCAGGAGCAGGGCGACGATCACGGCGATGCTGTGGCGTCGACCGCGCGATGCGCCGACGCCATTCGGGTGCCCGACCGTCATCCTCATCCGCCCCTCCCCCACGCCGGCTCCCCGATCGGGCCGTCGGGCGTCAATCATCGCAGAATCGGCGGGTCACCGCCCCGGAGTTCCGTCGACGACGACCTCCACCAGATGGTCGTAGAAACAGATCAGGTCGCGAATCGGCAGACCGTCGTGCAACGGGTCGCGGTAGGTCCAGGCGACATCCGCGATCTCCCGACCGTCGGCCGCGACCGACCAGTACTCGGCCTCCCCTTTGTATGCGCAGGTCGTGCGCGTCTCACTGGGTACGAGCCGGTCCATCCGCACGTCCTCGCGCGGAAGGTAGTGCCGGGGCGGCAGCTGTGTTTCCAGCAGCAACGTGGGCCGCCGACTTTCCGCCAAGACCGTGTCCCCTGCCCTGATGACGACGTGTCTGGTGGTGGTCAGCGTGTCGATGCGCGCGAACGGGTCGTGCGGATGCCCGACGACGACCTGCTCCTCCTCCCACCACTCATCGAACGCCGCCCAGTCGAGTACGACGTAGCCGTCGAGATCGGGGTCGTCGGGCGTGAAGGCCACCGCTTCGAGAGGTCGCCCGGGAAACGGGATGCGCCACTGGACCCCGCCGATCGTGTGCATCTCGAATCGGTGATCGGGTGTCATGATCCGCGGATGTTCGGCCAGAGCCGTCACCGTCGTCGGATGATCGGGTGCGGGCACGATGTCGGTGACCGGTACCGCGTACGAACCGACCACGCGGTGTGGCTCCCACACCTGTCGCGAATCACGCGAGTCGACGACGGTGGCGTCGCCGATCTTGGCTCGAACACGTCGGCGCATCGAGCACCACCGGAGCTCGGGGAGCTGGGACATCCACGCCTGATCCAGTGCGATCGCCACACCCATATTCTGCGCGTCGGTCAGTGGTTGCATCCAGGTTTCTGGCGGCCGTGATGGCCCCGGGGAGCCTTCGACTAACGTGACGCCGGACGACGCCTGGCCACGACCCGGCGCACCCAACCGATGGCCGACTCGTGGTCGGCGGAAGGAAGACGAGATGATCGCCCACCACACTGCGGTCCGTCGACGACTCGCCGGAACACTGGTCGCGGCGGCCATCGTCGCTGCGCCGGCACTCATCGCACCCACCGTTGCCGTGGCCGCCCCTGCTCCCGCGCCGTCGCCGACCGCGACACGTCAACTGATCCCACTGCAGGGCACCGACAACACCCGCACCTTCTCGATGTATCGAACCACCGACGGAAAATCGATCCGCAACAACGTGATTCGCAGCGACAACCTGTCGCGTATCACCCCCGCCGACCAGAAGAAGCTGGCGTCGATGAAGGTCACGTCGGTCATCGACCTGCGGACCGGCATCGAGAAGGTACTTCAGCCGGATCGACCCGTCCCGGGTGCCACCATGCACAACTTCGACGTGCTCGGGACCACGCCCCCCACCACACTCATCGACCTGCAGGCGGCCTACCGCGCGTTCGTCACCGATCCCAACGCCCGCCTCGCGTTCCGCAACACGCTGCTCGACATCAAGAACACGGCTGCCACGGGCAACACCACTCTGTTCCACTGCACGGCCGGCAAAGACCGGACCGGCTGGGCCTCGGCCGTATTGCTGACCATCCTGGGCGTGGACCGGGCCACGATCAATTCCGACTACCTGGCCAGCAACACCTTCCGGCACGCGAGCCCGAACGATCCCATCAACGGCGTGAACATCTCACTGCTCAACGCGTCGTTCACCACCGCAGATCAGGTCTACGGCAGCTTCGACAACTATGTGCGCACGGGCCTTCGCCTGACGGCAGCCGACATCGCCGGACTGAAGAAGGCACTCCTCGTCGACCACGGCAACGTCATGTACACGCCGCAGCGCTGATGCGGCGCCCGGGTCAGTTGTCGACGATCGCCGACAGCTTGGCGTACGTGTCCGGCCAGCCCTCGACGGCGATCGACTCGATGCCGAGGTCCTTGACGGGGCGGTCGTTGCCGCCCTCGTCGAGCCGATCGCCGAAGAACAGGATGTCGCCGATGCCCAGGCCGAGGATGTCCATCAGTTTCCGCGCGCCGTAGGCCTTGTCGATGCCCTTCTTGGTGACGTCGACCGATGTGGAGCCGCCGCTGCGCACCTCGAGATCCGGGAGTCTCTCCGCACCGTAGGCGCGGAGAGATTCTTTCTTGCGGCCGTCCGGGTCCCATGTCGCCTTGGCGTCGACGGGTGCGGATTGCCCGAGCGCGCTGAAGGTGATCTGGCTACCGCGGTCTTCGAGGATCGGGCCCCACGTGTCGGTCTCCCACAGGCCGAGTTCCTTTGCACCGGCCTCGAGGACATCCATGGTCCGCTTCTTCTCGTCGTCGGTGAGATATTCCGCGTAGACGGTCTCCCAGGTGTCATCCGAGTACCGGACATATTGCGTGCCACAGGTCGGCATCAGGTGCAGATTGGCGAGTCCGTCGACCGTGCCGAGGCGGTCGATGACCTGCTTCTCGAACTGGCCGAATTGTCCGCCGGAGATGATGCACCCCTTGGTCGTCGCCAGCATGCGGGTCAAGACGGCGACGATCTCATCGGGCAGCGGACTCTTCGACGGCGCGAGTGTGTCGTCGAGGTCGAACATCACCAGCTGGTAGTCGCGGCCCCCGTATGAAACCGTCATCGAAGTCCCTTCACTCCTCGCGGTTCCCCGCCTCATCCGAATGTCTTGGTGACCCTATCGCAGCGGCCGTCAGGGCAAGGGTCGGGCGAGCGTGGCCGCGGTCACGTCGAGGAGTCGCACCGCCTCGGGTGCGTTGACGCGCGCCAGAGTCTGCGCCGCGACGAGTGCTCCGGTGATGATGGTCGCGCGATCGGCGGTGATCGCCCCGTCCATGTCCGGGTATCGGGCCCGCACGCCGGCGCTGACCGCGGCGAGGAGTTCGGCGTGGTAGGCGGCGATGACCTCTCGCACAGCCGGGTCGTCGCCGAGGGTCGTGCCGGTGGTCGCGACGAGCAGACAGCCGGTGGGACCTGTCGTGTCGTCGAGACGGGCGATCGCGGTGGACATCCGGTGCAGATAGGTTTCGAGAGCATCTGGGGTGACGTCGGGACCGCGTAGCGCACCGAGTTGCGGACGCACGACAGTGACCAGGTAGTCCTGCACCGCGGCGTCGAACAGTCCCCGCATGCTGCCAAAGGCGTGGTAGACACTCGATCGCGAGAGACTGGTCGCGCGTTCCACATCGCTGACCGATACTGCGTCGAAACCTCTCCGCCAGAACAGATTCCGTGCTGCCGCCACGACCTCCGCGGTGTCGTACGCCTGCGTTCTGCCCATCGCCACTCCTCTCGTACACCTGTCCTCGGCACTTGCCTGCGACCCACTCTACCCCTATTGTGTAACGGTCAGTTCAAAAAAATGACTGGAGTTGTCGTGACCGTTCTTGCCGCAGTGCTCGCTTGCGTGGCTGCCGCCATCCACGTGTACATCTTCGTGCTCGAATCGCTGTGGTGGACCACACCGCGCGGTCGTGCCGTCTTCGGCACCACCGAGTCGGAGGCCATGGCAACCCGGCAACTGGCCTTCAATCAGGGTTTCTACAACCTGTTCCTCGCGGCGATGTCGCTCGTCGGTGCCGTAGCGCTACTCCTCGGCCAATCGTCCGTCGGAGTCGCTCTGATCGTGGCCGGATGCGGGTCGATGACGTTGGCGGGCATCGTGCTGATGGCCGCCGACCGCAGCAAGACCCGCCCGGCATTGATCCAGATATCGGCACCGGGCCTCGCTCTGCTCGCCCTGGCGGGCGCCGCATTCTGACACCCCACACCCCATCGAAAGGTGATTCCCATGTCCCACAACAGCACTCAGATCCAACTCGTCAACCGCCCAGTCGGGTGGCCGAGCGACGACGATTTCCGCACGGTGAGCGTCGAATACGGCGACCTCCAGCCGGGCCAGGTCCGGGTGGCCAACGAGTTCATCTCCGTGGACCCGTACATGCGTGGTCGAATGATCGACACCCGCAGCTACATCCCGCCGTTCAAGCTCGATGAAACGATGACCGGCGGTGCGGTGGGCCGGGTGATCGCGTCCACTGTGGAGTCGCTTCCGCCGGGAACCCTGGTGTCGCACCAGTATGGCTGGCGCGATGTGGCGCAGGAGGATGCATCGGGGTTCCGCGCCATTCCCGAACCACCCCAGGGCTTTTCGTCGTCGGTGTATCTCGGCATGCTCGGCATGACGGGACTCACCGCCTATGTCGGCTTGCTCACCATCGCCGAGATGACGGCCGGCGACACCGTGTTCATCTCGGGCGCGGCCGGCGCCGTGGGTACCGCGGCCGGGCAGATCGCACGGCTCAAGGGCGCCAAGCGGGTGATCGGTTCCGCCGGGTCCGCCGAGAAGGTCGCGCTGTTGACCGAGCGGTACGGCTACGACGCCGCGTTCAACTACAAGGACGAGCCGTCGGTGCGTAAACAACTTCGGGCCGCCGCGCCGGACGGGATCGACGTCTACTTCGACAACGTGGGCGGTGAGCACCTCGAGGCCGCTCTGGACTCGTTCAACGACGGCGGCCGCGCGGCGCTGTGCGGTGCCATCGCCCAGTACAACAGCACCGAACGCACTCCGGGGCCGTCGAACATGGCGAACATCATCACGCGCGGCCTGACACTCCGGGGCTTCACCGTCGGTCACCACTTCGACCAGCTGCCGCAGTTCACCGGCGAGATGGCGCAGTGGATCGCGAATGGCGATGTGGTCCATGACGAAACCGTCGTCGATGGCATCGATCACGCGGTAGATGCGTTCCTGGGCCTGATGCGCGGCGACAACACCGGAAAGATGGTGGTGCGCACCGCTTCCGCCGGCTGAGCGAGGGGCGCGGCCCGCTGGGGTTGCCTGCCGGAAGTTGTTGTCCCGGCAGGCAACCACTGGCGTCGGCCCACAGTTCACACTATGGAGTTCTCAAGGTGCGTGCGCGGTCCCGACGGGTCGGGTGCGCGGGAAATGTGCTTCGCTGGAATGTGCTGCGCGTCAGTGGGTTACACAGGTTTGGGTGGCTGACTCTGCTTCATTGGCTGAGGCTGTTGTATCACCGGGTACCGACAGGTTCGGGCGGGCCGCGGGTGTGCGCTGGTTGAGCCGTGTCGGCCGGGCCGCGCCGACCGCTGGGTGCCGTTCGGCGCACTCGCATCCTCGTATGCTGAGCGCCGGGGCGTGGCGAAGCCTTCCGCCCGGCCCGCGTTTGGGTCATGCGGCGATGCGGTCGTCGAGGGTCAGGGTGCGTCGGTTGTAGGCGGGTAGCGGTGTGCGTGTCGGGTCGATCGAGGCTGGTGGGATGAGCCAGGGGTGGCGGTCGGCGCCCAGGATGATCTGCCAGTCGCCGTGGTGGATTTGGGTGTGACAGGCCGGGCACAGCAGGCATCCGTTGTCCAGATCGGTGGGACCACCCTCAGCCCAGAAGTTGATGTGGTGTACGTGGGTGTAGCCGGCGCGGGTCCCGCATTTGATGCAGCAGGTGTCGCGGATGATGATCGCCTTACGCAGGTGCGAGGGGAAC
>NZ_JBSFQJ010000029.1:0-50437 GCF_053588655.1 Gordonia sp. NPDC003424 | reverse complement strand
AAACGCCCGGCCCCATTCCGAACCCGGAAGCTAAGCCCTCCAGCGCCGATGGTACTGCACCCTAACCAGTGTGGGAGAGTAGGACACCGCCGAACTAATATTGCACTGTGACCCCCGGATTCGTCCGGGGGTCACAGTCGTTTCTGGGGTCTTTTCCGATCGCGTCACCCGTTCTCGTGTCGGGGCACCACAATCATCGGAACCGCAAGGACGCGCAGCATTTTCGCGGCCGTCGAACCGAGGAACAGTCGTTTCGGTGCGGCCAGCCGGCTCGAGCCGACCATGATCATGTCGCCTGGGTGCCATTCGACCGTCGCGACCGCATCTTCGATGGTGCGGCCGTGGGCCACCATCGAGGAGATGTGGGTGTTCTCGGGGAGTCGTTCGTGAGCGGTGGTGATCGCCTTGTGTGCGAGGTTGGTCGCAAACGCCTGCGCTTCGTCTTCGTCCTCGTCGGTCTTGCGCGGCGGCATGTCGTCCCGTGACACCAGGGCCAGGAACCTGAGAGGGACGTTGCCGGCGGCACTCAGTGCGGCGGCCGTGTCGATGAGGGTCTCGGCTCCGGGGCGCCGGCCGATGGCTGTGGTGATCTCACGGATGGTGTCGGCGCCGGTGTATCGAAAACCACTCGGTGCCAACGCAACCGGAACGGGCGACGAGTGGAGCAGGTCGTTGACCACCGAGCCGAGGGAATGCCGCCCGACGAGCATGCCGCCACCGGATCCGCCGACGATCAGGAGGTTCGAATGCAGCCGCTCGACCTCTTTGATCAGCCCGTCGGCCGCGTTCTCCTCGAGGCAGACATGGGTTTGCACCGAGATGTCGTCGGGCACCATGGCTTCGGCTTCCCTCAGCCACTCGTGTGCCCGCTCGTCCAGGATCTCGGCGAAGTTCTCGGTTCTGCTGTAGCCCTGCAGGTTGTCCGGCGGGATGACCAGCGTGATATCCAGCGGAGCCCGCAGGGTGCGGGCGAGACAGACCCCCAGCGCGACTGCGTCCGCGCCACCCGAGGTGGCGATGTAGGCGACGAGCAGCTTCAACGTGTACTCCGATCGTGCGGTCGGGAACGAGACGTGAGTTCTCCGTTCCCATCTCAGCACGTGGGCGCCGCGGAGGTGGGGACTTCGTCCGCCTCGGCGTTCGGATCGACGATCACACCGCGCTGACCTGTGCGACGACATCGAATTCGAGGCCGTCGGCAGCCGCCAGATAGACGTCCTGACGGACGTGGCCGTCGGCGAAACACACCTCGCCACGGGGGCTGTCGTAGCGGAACATGTCGCCGGCCGCGCGGTCGAGCGACGACGCGCCGAGGTCCGGTGCCCGACGGGCGAGTTCGGCGAGCAGTGCCAGGCCTTCGTAGCACGATTCGCCGGGCGAGGTCAGCGGTGGTGCACAGAACCCGAACCGTCGCCCATAGCGGTGCTCGAAGTCGAGGTTGTGCGCCGTCGGCAGCGACTCGAAGTAGCCGGCAACCGAGTACAGCCCGCGCGATCCGGCGGCTCCCGTCCCCAGCAGCATGTTCTCGTCCATCAACGGACTGAGCCGGACACACTGCTGGTGCAGGCGGGCGGCGCCGAAAGCCCGATTGAAGTGGACCGCGTCGTCGCCGAGGAGAAGGACCAGGACGCCGTCGGCGCCCGAGCGGACGACGTCGTCGAGCACCTCGCCGAAACGGGTCGTGCCCAGCGGCAGGAACGCCGTGTGCACGATCCGCGCCGGCGAGTCGTCGGTGGTGAGGTGCATCGTGGCGCGGGTGGCGGTGCTGCGTGGCCACACGTAGTCGCTGCCCACCACGGCCCACCGCCGGATCCCGAGTTCGTCGGCCATCCACGACAGCGCCGGCAGCAGCTGTGCTTCGGGGACCTCGCCGGTCATGAACGTTGCGGGCGCCGACTCGCCGCCCTCGTACACCGCGGTGTAGACGTACGGTGTCCGCCCCTCCAAGACCCGGACCAGGCGTCGTCGCACGGCGGACGTGTGCCAGCCCACCACTGCATCCAGCCCTCGGCGAACATGATGAGCGACGTCGGCGGCCACCACGTCGGGCGCCCGGCCGCCGTCGATGGTCGTCACGGTCACCTCGGAGCCGCGCAGCCCGCCGGACGCGTTGATCTCCTCGATGGCCAGCTCCGCGCTCGCGGCGCACGACGGCCCGAAGATTCCCGATGGTCCGCTCTGCGGGATCACGAGCCCCAGGTGCATGATGAGTTCCCTCTACCGGTCTCGGCCTCGCAGCAAGTCTGCCAGGACCGCGTTACCTCGCGGTTTCGTCGAGTTCTCTGCTCGGCAGCACACGGGTCGACGTGGGTCACCGGGTCAGATGCGTGAGCCCGTCGCTGAGTGACAGGAACCGCCGCGAGCCGATCTCGGCCGCGAGGTCACGTTCGAGATCGATCTGTCGTTGACGGGCCGGGGCGATCTGATCGGACCCGTGTGGACTGAGGAACACCACGATGCGTCGCCGATCGACGGGATCGATCCTCCGGTAGACCATCGCCCGCGAGACCAGGCGATCGACGATCCGCGTCGCCGTCGCAGGTGGCAGTACCGCCTGGCGCGCCAGGTCGGACATTGTCCGGCCATCGCCGTCGGCCAGCACCGTCAGGACCCGCCACTGCTCGGGGGTCACCTCGAGTGCGGTGAGCATCGGGGCCAGACGTTCCTCGATGACCTGGACCGCCCGCAACAGCTGCAGGAGCAGTGGTGAACCGTCGACCTCGTCAGTCATCATCGACCTCCCCCGGTGGATCCTCGACGACGGTGATCCTCCCATCGACGACCGACACCCTGACGGTCGACGGACGTCCGGGCCCGGGCATCGTGGATCGCCGGACCATCGCGTCGGCGATCGGTGCGAGGAGGTCGCGGCGCAATACCCGGTTCACGTGGCGGGCGCCGTAGCGCACGTCGAATCCCGACTCGGCGAGCAGCGCGCGTGCGCCGTCGGACACCGAGCAGCCGATGCCGCGTCCGGCGAGCGCAGCCAGCAGGGTGTCGATCTCGCGATCGACGATCTCCCGTGCGACGTCACGGTCGAGGGAGACGAACGGGATCACTTCGTCGAAGCGATTGAACAACTCGGGGTCGAAGAACTCCCGCACCGCCTCCAGGACGATCTCGGTCTCGGTGCGCGGCCGTCCGAAGGTGCGGCGAATCGCGGTCAGCGTGCCGTCGACGACCGACCGGGCGCCGCGGTGCATGTCGTGCAGTTCCCGCGAACCGAGATTCGACGTGAGCAGGACGAGGCAGTTGCGGAAGTCGATCGACGTCGTTCCCGATGCCAGACGCAGGGTGCCGGTGTCGAGGATCTGCAGCAGCGCGCGCAGGACCGTGCCGTGGGCCTTCTCGATCTCGTCGAACAACACCACGCCGGGGCGCGACACGCTGCCCTCGATCTTGTCGCGTTCGAACAGGGTGAATTGCTCCTTGGAGCCGGCGTAGCCGGGCGGGGCTCCGGAAAGCGACGCCGCATAGTGTTCCTGTGCAAGGGAATTCATGTCGATCCGGCACAGGTTGTCCGCGTCGCCCCGGACGCTCGCGGCGACCTGCCGGGCGAGTTCCGTCTTGCCGACTCCGGTCGGGCCGACGAGCAGCAGGGAGGCGATGGGTCGGTGCGGGTCGCGGATGCCGGCCGCCGCGATCGTCAGTGCGCGCACGACCGCGTCGACGGCGTGGTCCTGGCCTCGGATGGATTCGCGTAGCGCGCCGGCCAGAGTCTCGGGCGATCGCAGATCGCCGAGCCGGAAACCGCCGGTCACGTCGAGATCGTTGAATTTGGTCGCGAGATAACCCGACACCGCTCCTCCTTTTGTTCCGTATGAAAGTAGATCACGGCATGCGGGAGACCGTGCACCCTCATATACTTCCGAATGAAAGTAAATCGATCGAGGAGGAGTCGACATGCGGCACGGAGACATCGCATCCAGTCCCGACACGGTGGGCGTGGCGGTGGTGAACTACAAGATGCCGCGCCTGCACACCCGCGACGAGGTCATCGCCAACGCCGAGGCCATTGCGCAGATGGTCGTCGGGATGAAGAGCGGACTGCCGGGAATGGACCTCGTCGTCTTCCCCGAGTACTCCACCCAGGGCATCATGTACGACACCGACGAGATGTACGCGACCGCGGCCACCGTGCCCGGTGACGAGACCGACATCTTCTCTGCGGCCTGTCGCGAGGCGAAGACGTGGGGAGTCTTCTCAATCACGGGCGAACGCCATGAAGATCATCCGAACAAGCCGCCGTACAACACGCTCGTACTGATCAACGACCAGGGCGAGATCGTGCAGAAGTACCGAAAGATCCTGCCGTGGACGCCGATCGAGGGGTGGTATCCGGGCGGACAGACCTATGTGACCGACGGCCCGAAGGGCCTGAAGGTCTCGCTCATCATCTGCGACGACGGCAACTATCCGGAGATCTGGCGGGATTGCGCGATGAAGGGTGCCGAACTCGTCGTCCGGCCGCAGGGTTACATGTATCCGGCCAAGGAACAGCAGGTGCTGATGGCGAAGTCGATGGCGTGGGCCAACAACTGCTACGTCGCGGTGGCCAACGCGACCGGCTTCGACGGGGTGTACTCCTACTTCGGTCACAGCGCGATCATCGGTTTCGACGGTCGCACCCTCGGTGAGTGCGGCGAAGAGGAGTACGGGGTGCAGTACGCGCAGCTGTCGCTGTCGACGATCCGGGACGCGCGGCGCTACGACCAGTCGCAGAACCACCTCTTCAAGCTGCTGCACCGGGGATATACCGGCGTCTTGGCCGGCGGCGACGGCGACAAGGGTGTCGCCGAGTGCCCGTTCGACTTCTACCGGAACTGGGTCACCGACGCCGAGGCCACCCAGAAGCAGGTGGAGGCCATCACCCGCGAGACCATCGGGGTGGCCGAGCGCCCCGTGTACGACCTGCCCACCGAGAAGGTCATGGAGGCCTGACCCTGCAACGTTGACGGCCCGGCCGCCCAAATACGTTGGGCGGCCGGGCCGTCGGCGATCGGTGGGGTGCCGATCAGCTCAGGTGGTGCACCTCCTGAAGTCCGTAGACCGGGGTGTCGAGGCCCTCGTACCGGGCCTTGAGCTGCAGCGCCAGATACAGCGAGTAGTGGCGTGACTGGTGCAGATTGCCGCCGTGGAACCACAGACCCGGCTGCTGGGTGGGCTTCCACATGTTGCGCTGCTCACCCTCCCACGGACCCGGGTCCTTGGTGGTGGAGGAGCCGAGACCCCACACCTTGCCCACCCGGTCGGCGACATCCTGGCCCATGAGGTCGGCCGCCCAGCCGTTCATCGAGCCATAGCCCGTCGCGTAGACGACGACGTCGGCGGGTAGCTCGGTGCCGTCGGCGAGCACCACGCTGTTCTCGGTGAGGTGATCGACCTCGCCGTGCGCGAGCTTGATGGTGCCGTCGGCGACGAGCTCGCAGGCGCCGACGTCGATGTAGTAGCCGGAGCCGCGTCGCAGATACTTCATGAACAGTCCGGAATCGTCGTCGCCGAAGTCGAGGTCGAAGCCGGCGTCTTCGAGCCGCTGGTAGAAGTCCTTGTCGCGTTCGCGGATCTCGTCGTAGATCGGGATCTGGAACTGGTGCATGATCCGGTAGGGCAGAGAGGCGAAGGTCAGGTCGGCCTTCTTGGTGGTCATGCCGGATTCCACCGCCTGCTCGCTGTAGAGTCCGCCGAGTCCGACCTCCATCAGCGAGTCCGAGCGCACGATGTGCGTCGACGACCGCTGCACCATCGTCGTGTCGATGCCGTTCTCCACCAAGGCTTTACAGATGTCGTGGGAGGAGTTGTTGGCGCCGATCACGACGACCTTCTTACCGGCGTAGCCGTCCGGGCCGGGGTGTCGGCTGGAATGATGCTGCTCCCCGGTGAACACGTCCTGCCCGGGGATCGTCGGCACGTTGGCCTTGCCCGACATCCCGGTCGCCAGCACGAGCTGAGTGGGATGCAGCGTCATCCGCTCGCCGTCGCGGTCGATCTCGACGGTCCACTGCTCGGCGTCCTCGTCGTAGGACGCCGACAGGCAGGTGGTCTTCGACCAGTACGGCACCTCCATGACCTTCGTGTAGAACTCGAGCCAGTCGCCGATCTTGTCCTTGGGGGCGAAGACCGGCCAGTTCGCCGGGAACGGGAGATACGGCAGGTGGTCGTACCACACCGGGTCGTGCAGGCACAGGCTCTTGTACCGCTGACGCCACTGGTCGCCGGGCCGGTCGTGGCGGTCGACGACGATCGACGGCACACCGAGCTGCCGCAGTCGCGCGCCGAGCGCGATGCCACCCTGCCCGCCGCCGATCACCAGGACGTACGGCTGCACGCTGCGGCCGAGCGCCGCTTCCTCGTCCTCACGCTTCTCCGCCCACGAGCGGCGGTCGGGGTCCGCGCCGTGCACGGCACCGAGCACGCGGCCGTGTCCGCTCGGCTCCTCGTATCCCTTGAGTTCCTGCAGCGCGGTCAGCAGTGTCCAGGCCTGGTCGCTGCCCGATTCGTCGTCGCGACGCAGCCGGAGGTGTCCCACCCCGCGTCCGATGGCGGTCTCGAACTCGATGAATGCCGAGGCCACGCCGTCGTCGTCGGTGGGTGTCTCGCTTGTGCGGAATCCGCTCGGGTCGGTGTCGGCCAGCCGTTCGCCGAGCATGCCGGCGATCTGCTCGCGCCCCTCGACGGTCTTGATGTTCCAGGTGAACGACACCAGGTCGCGCCAGAAGCTGTCGGTGGCGAACATGCCGGTCACCGCCTCGATGTCTCGGGCGGCCAGGGCGGCCTCGAAGCCCGCGAGCCACGCGTCGACGCGTTGCTGTGGATCGTCGGGTCGTGCCTGGGCGGTGGGTTCCAGTGTCTGCGTCATCGTGTTCTCCTCGGGCTCGGTCGATCTGTGATCCACAGCACACCCCCTGTCGAGTATGGGCGACAAGGGTTGCATCGGGTTGCGTCTTTGCGAGCGCGGTGTGATCGGGAGCACAATCGGGATGTGTCCGTACCCGATGCGCAACCTCGTCCGGAACCCGCGGTCGCCGCGGGGGAGGATCCGCGCCACTACGCCCAGCTGCTGTCGGCGGTCTACGACGCCGCGATGGCGGGGGAGAAGATGCCCGCGCGACCCCGATCGGTGATCGGTGAGTCGTGGAGCCGGGTGCTCGAGGCCGGTGTCGATCCGGAGCTCGGCTCGTCGGATGACGCGCTCGATGTGGGCGAACTCGAGTCGCGGCGCGGGGAGTCGGCGCTGTCGCTGGTGCTCGAGGATCTGACCCGCGGGCTCGACTCGGTCATCGCCGACGGCGACAACATCCTGGTGGTCGCCGATGCGCAGGGGTCGGTGCTGTGGCGCAGCGGTTCGCCACGGGTGCTGCACCGGGCCGACCGGCTCGGGTTCGTGGAAGGTGCCGACTGGGGTGAGTCCGCCGTCGGCACCAACGCGATCGGCACCGCCCTGATGTCGGGCCGGGCGGTGCAGGTGTTCTCCGCGGAACACTTTGTGCGGAGCCATCATTCGTGGACGTGTGCCGGCGCTCCGATCCGCGATCCGCGGACCGGGTCAGTCCTCGGCGTGGTGGACGTGAGCGGACCGGCGGCCACTATCCATCCGACGACCATCGCACTCGTCGATGTCGTCGCCAAGCTCGCCGAGTCGCAACTGCGTGATCACCACCGCCGAACCCTGGATCAACTGCGGTCGGTGGCCGCGCCGATGCTCGCCCGGTTGGGTGGACCGGCCCTCGCCGTCGACACCGACGGGTGGGTCGCGGCGCTCGACGCGGTGGCGCCGCGCACCCGGCTGACCCTGCCCAAGCAGGCCGCGCCCGGTCGCGTGTGGTTGCACAGCCTCGGTGACTGTGACCTCGAACCGTTGCCGGGCGGATGGCTGGTCCGGGTGGCCGAGGGTGACGGGTCGTCGGCGACGGTGATCGATCTCGACTTCCACGACATGCGCGCTCCCGTGGTCACCGTCATGAGCAGCACCGGGCGATGGACGATGCAGCCGTCGCCGCGGCACGCCGAGATTCTCGGTCTGCTGGCGCGGCATCCGGCGGGATGCAGTGCCGCCGAGATGTCGAAGCACCTGTTCGGCGTCGACGACCGCACGATCACGGTGCGCGCCGAGGTGTCGCGATTGCGCAAGCACCTCGGCGGGTTGCTCGCGGCCAACCCGTACCGGTACGCCGACGGCGTGACGGTACGGGTGGCCGACTAGCGTTTCGACGGGCTCGACGTTTCGACAGGCTCAACGTTCTGGCGAGCTCGACGTTCGGACAGGCTCGACGTTCTGGCAGGCTCGACGTCTCGACAGCCTCAACGTTCCGACAGGCTCAACGTTCCGACAGGCTCAACGTTCCGACAGGCTCAACGGGCGGGGGCGTTGATGGTCAGGTCCTCGTGGATGGCCTGGGCGGTGCGCTTGCCCATCCGGATCGCGCCGTCGACATGCTGGTAGCCGGCGCCCGCGATGTCCGAGCAGGAGAAGTGGATCGGTCCGACGGGGCGGCGCTGATCCTTGCCGTAGCGGTGCAGTCCACCGAGATCGAAGCTGGCGGCATACGCGCCGCGCGTCCATTCCTCGGCGCCCCAATCGGATTCGTAGTACACGACAGGTTCGAGCGCCTGCGGTCCGAGGAAGCGGGCGATGGAGGCGAGGATCGCCTTGCGGCGTTCGTCGGCGGGCAGCTCGAACATCGCGTCGGCCTTCTGATCGGACACGAAGCCGACCAGGGTGCCACGCTCGTCGCCGTGATTGGTGTTGTCGTAGACCTCCTGCACCGGTTCGGAGCCGCTGAATCCGGTGCCGGACAAGCCCTCGGCACGCCAGAACGGTGTCTCGTACACCGCGTGCACCTTGATGACCAGGCCGAGCGACTGGTGCTGATGCATCTGATGCTGACGGCGGGGCAGCGGCGGGTCGAACGAGATCCGGGTGTAGAGATTCGGCGGGACCGCGAGGATCACCCGCTGAGCACGGAATTCCAGGCCGCCGTCGGCGATCACGGTGACCCCACCGTCGGCGTCCCACCGGACCGTGCGCGCCGGTGAGTTCAGGAAGACGTTGTCGCCCAACCGTTCCGCCAACCGCTCCGACACCTGCTGCATACCGCCGACGACCCGTCGGTCGAGGATGAAGTCCTCGTCGACGAGGTTGCTGAACGATCCGGCCGAGGCCGCCATCAGTACGGCCTGCAGGGCGGAGAACGCATGAGCCGGTTTGGTCAGCATGCCGCCGGCCACGAACAGGCTGATGTTGTCGATCGCCGCGGTGTCGTCGGTGAGGTCTTCCAGCCAGCGCCGGAACGAGACCGTGTCCAGTTCGGCCGCGCGCGGATGTGCCCACGGCTCCTCGGCGCCGATCGCGGCGGCGAGGTCGTCGATGATCGCGGTGATGCGGTTCATCTCGGCGATGGTGTGGTCGGCGACAGGGAAGTCCTCGCCGTCGTAGACCACGCGTTCGCCGGAGGGCCTCACGTAGACCGAACTGCCCTCACGGTAGCGGGGGAAGGTCTGCAGGCCGAGTTCGTCGAGGGTTTCGTAGAGCGCGGACTGGTCGGGCGACACCCACTGGCCGCCGATCTCGAGCATGGCGCCGTCGATGGTGTCGGTCCAGGTGCGGCCGCCGACGCGGTCGCGGGCCTCGACGACGGCTACTGTTCGGCCTGCCTTGGTGAGTTCGTGGGCGGCGGTCAGGCCGGACGGTCCGGCGCCGATCACGACGACATCGCGTTCGATGATGGTGGTCACGGTTGCTTGCTCCTGAGGTGTTGGGGGAAGAGCTATTTCGACGCAGCTACGGATCGCGGAAGGGTTTCACCGCGGAAGAAGGCGGGCTGGGCGGTGCGCATCACCAGCATCAGCACCGCACCGATCGCCAGGACGCCGAAGCCGATGTAGAAGACGAGCCCGATGCCGAAGATCGAGGCGCCGCTGCCGTTGGCGGGATTCATGCTCTCGCCCACCGAGATGACGAACACGACCAGCAGGGCGATGCCGCCGATCAGTGGGAAGAGCAGGCGGAACACGATGTTGTGCACGCTGGCGAACAGGGTGCGGCGGAAGTACCAGACGCAGGCGAACGCGGTGATGCCGTAGTACCAGCAGATCATGATGCCCAGCGCGGCGATGGTGTCCCACAACGTGTTGTCCGACAGGATCGTCACGACCGTGTAGAACCCGCCGGTGACGACGCCGGCGAGGAGTGCGGCGAACGACGGCGACATGAACCGCGGGTGGATGTCGGCGACCTTGGTGGGGAAGGCGCGGTAGGTGCCCATCGCGAGCATGGTTCGCGCGACCGGCAGGAAGGTGGTCTGCAGGCTCGCGATCGATGACACCAGCACGGCGCTGAACAGCATGACGCCGCCCCACCGTCCGAGGATCGGTTCGGCAAGCGCGCCGAACACGTTCTCCGAGTTGTCCGGATTACCCAGTCCGAGTCCGGATTCGCCGACACCCGCGTACATCATCGTGGCCACGGCGATGAGCAGGTAGGTGAGCAGGATCGAGATCACACACAGCAGTCCGGCGCGTCCGGGCGTCCGCTTGGGGTCGGTGGATTCCTCGCCGAGGGTCAGGCAGGTGTCCCAGCCCCAGAACGCGAAGATCGATCCGGTGAGGCCGACCGCGAACGCGCCGATGGTCAGGCCGGTGAAGGGGTTGAACCAGTCGAGATCGAAATGCAGCTGTCCGGGCGCCTCGCCGTTGGCGACCTTGACGAATGCGGCGATGGCGAAGCCGATGAGGACGATCATCTGAAAAGCCACCAGTACGTACTGAATTCGTTGGCTGGTGGTGATGCCGCGCATCGACACCCAGGTGGCGATCGCCAGGAAGGCGAGTGTGGTGGCGATGTTGACGGCCTTGTTGCCGCCGAGATCGGCGAGCCACACCGAGTCGAATGCGCGCCCCAGGATGAGGTAGAAGAACTCCACCGCGACGGCGGCCAGGTTCGACAGCACGATGATCGTCGCGATGACCATGCCCCACCCACACATCCAGCCGACGTACGGCCCGAATGCCCTGGTGGACCAGGTGAACGAGGCGCCGCAGTCGGGGTTGTCGGCGTTGAGCTCCCGATAGCCGTACGCGGTGAGGAACATCGGGATGAAGCCGGCGATGAGGATGGCCGGCATCTTCAATCCGACGGCCGCGACGATCAGCCCGATGGACGCGGTGAGCGTGTATCCCGGTGCGACCGTGGAGATGCCGAGGACGGCGCCGGAGATCACGCCGATCTTGCCGGCGGCCAGGCCCTTGGTGGTCAGGTCCTCGACCGCCGGCGCGTCATGGGCCGGGGACAGTTGTGTGGTCATCGGTTTTCTCCGTCAGGACTGCAGCGCGATGTATTTGGTGTTGAGGTACTCGTCGATGCCCTCGCTGCCACCTTCGCTGCCGAGGCCCGACTGCTTGACGCCACCGAACGGCGCGGCGGGGTCCGAGATGATGCCGCGATTGACCCCGACCATGCCGGATTCCAGTGCGGCCGAGACACGTAGCGCCCGGTCGAGGTCGCGGGTGTAGAAGTAGGCGGCAAGTCCGTACTCGGTGGCGTTGGCGCGTTCGATCGCCTCGGCCTCGGTGTCGAAGCCGGTGATCGTGGCGACGGGCCCGAAGATCTCCTCGTCGAGGATGGCGGCGTCGGCGGGGAGGTTGTCGAGCACGGTGGGCGAGTAGAACCAGCCGTCG
Source organism: Gordonia sp. NPDC003424 (assembly GCF_053588655.1). Lineage (NCBI taxonomy): Bacteria > Bacillati > Actinomycetota > Actinomycetes > Mycobacteriales > Gordoniaceae > Gordonia > Gordonia sp. NPDC003424. The sequence goes on along the minus strand of NZ_JBSFQJ010000029.1, from coordinate 38,764 downwards.
CCCTCGATCACCTTGCCGCCGGTGCGGACGACCGCACCCTCGGCGACCGCGCCGTCGACCAGCGCGGCGATCCGATCGCGTTGCCGCTCATTGATGATCGGCCCGACCTCGGTCCCGTCGGCCCACCCGGGGCCGACCCGCAGCGCACCGATGCGATCGGCCAGGGCCGCGGTGAACTGTTCACGCACCGAGTTGTGCACCAGGAAACGGTTGGCCGACGTGCACGCCTCGCCGCCGTTGCGCATCTTGGCGGCCATCGCGCCGTCGACCGCGGCGGCGAGGTCGGCGTCGTCGAACACGATGAAGGGGGCGTTGCCGCCGAGCTCCATCGACGTCCGCAGCACCTGATCGGCGGCCTGTGCCAACAACTTTCGGCCGACCTGGGTCGAACCGGTGAACGAGATCTTGCGCAGCCTCGAGTCGTTCATCAGCGCACCGACCACACCGACCGCGTCGCGGGTCGGCAGCACCGACAGCACGCCGGCGGGCAGGCCGGCCTCGGCGAAGAGGCGGGCGAGCAGCAGCATGGTCAGCGGTGTGTCCTCGGACGGCTTGACCACCACGGTGCAGCCGGCCGCGAGCGCGGGACCGATCTTGCGGGTGCCCATGGCCAGCGGGAAGTTCCACGGGGTCACGGCGAGGACCGGACCGACCGGTTCCCTCGTGACCAGGATGCGGCCGTTACCGGACGGCGCCGGCGCGGTGCGCCCGCCGACGCGGACCGCCTCCTCGGCGAACCAGCGCAGGAACTCCGCGCCATAGGCGACCTCGCCCCGGGCCTCGGCGAGTGGCTTGCCCATCTCCAGGGTCATCACCAGGGCCAGGTCGTCGGTGTGCTCGACGACGAGTTCCCAGGCGCGATAGAGGATCTCCGACCGGGTGCGGGCAGGGGTCGCGGCCCACGCGGCCTGGGCCGCAGCGGCGGTGTCGAGGGCGGTCATGGCGTCGGCGATCGTGGCGTCGGCGACCCGGGCGAGCAGCTCACCGGTCGCCGGGGCGATGACGTCGAACTCGTTGCCGTTGCTCGCGGGAACGGACTGTCCGCCCAGCCAGAGGCCTGTGGGCAGTGCGGGGAGGGAGGGGGTGCTCATGGTGTGCTCCTGTGTGACGGGGCCCTTTGACACGCGCGCTCGGCTATCGCCTCGCGGGCTGCTCAGGGATCGGGGAAGCGGGCTACGCTGCGGCGGCGGTCAGGATCGCGTCGGCGAGGACATCAAGGCCGTCGGTGAGCAGGTCGTCGTCGATGACCAGCGGCGGGAGCAGGCGGATGACGTTGCCGTAGGTGCCGCAGGTCAGGATGATGACACCTTCGGCGAGGCACTGCGCCGCAACCTTTTTGGTCAGGTCCGGGTCCGGCTCGGTGGTGCCGGGCCGGACGAGTTCGATGGCGAGCATGCCGCCGCGGCCGCGGACATCGCCGATCACGTCGACCTCGTCGGCGAGTGACCGCAGCCGCGCGAGGGCGAGGTCACCGATGTGGCGGGCCCGGGCCGGCATGTCGTGGGTGCGCATGGCGTCGATCGCGGCAAGCGCGGCGGCGCAGGCGACCGGGTTGCCGCCGTAGGTGCCGCCGAGACCACCGGCATGGACCTTGTCGAGCAGGTCGGCGCGGCCGGTGATCGCGGCCAGCGGCATGCCGCCGGCGATGCCCTTGGCCATCGTGATGATGTCGGGCACGATCTGCTCGTCATTGCAGGCGAACCAGTCGCCCGTCCGGGCGAAGCCGGTCTGCACCTCGTCGGCGATGAACACGACCCCGTTGTCCTTGGCCCATGCGACGAGGGTCGGGAGGAATCCACGTGCGGGCACGATGAACCCGCCCTCACCCTGGATGGGTTCGATGATGATGGCGGCGAGCGCGTCGGCGCCGATCTGCTTCTCGATCTGCGAGATGGCGCGGCGGGCGGCCTGCTCACCGGTCAGCCCGTCGCTGTCGCGGAACGGGTAGCTCATCGGCATCCGGTAGATCTCCGGGGCGAACGGACCGAAGTTGTGCTTGTACGGCATGTTCTTAGCGGTCAGCGCCATCGTCAGGTTGGTGCGACCGTGGTAGGCGTGATCGAAGGCGACCACCGCGTTGCGTCCGGTCGCCAGGCGCGCGACCTTCACCGCGTTCTCCACGGCCTCGGCACCCGAGTTGAACAGCACCGTGCGCTTCTCGTGCTCGCCGGGCGTCAGGGCCGCGAGTTCCTCGGCGACGCGGACGTACCCCTCGTACGGCGTGACCATGAAGCAGGTGTGGGTGAAGTGGCCGACCTGCTCCCGGACCGCCTGGGCGACACCGGCATCCGACGCTCCGACACTGGTGACGGCGATGCCGGAGCCGAGATCGATGAGCGAGTTGCCGTCGACGTCGACGATCACACCGCCGTCGGCATCGGCGGCGTACACCGGCACCGACGATCCGACGCCGGCCGCGACCGTGGCGCGACGACGTGCGGTGAGCGACTCGGAGCGCGGCCCGGGCAGCGGTGTGACGAGGTGCCGCTTCTGGGGCAGGCGGTAGGTGAGGTCGGTCATGACGGGCTCCTGAGGTGTCGGGTGCGTCTCTGCACTGAAGTGTTTCGTGGATGGGTGGTCGGCGATATCGACATTCCGGTGAACCGAAGGCGTATCGCGACGACGTTTTGTCAGGTTGACGGTCGCGCTCGTGTCAGTCGTTGTCACGCGGCACGACGACGACCGGGACGCCGAGGACACGCAGCATCTTGGCGGCGATCGAACCGAGGAAGAGTCGGCGTGGCTGGGCCAGTCTGCTCGCCCCCACCATGATCAGGTCGCCGTCACTCCAGGTCAGGGCGTCGAGAGCGGTTTCCACGGATGTGCCCTCGGCGACCGCCGAGGTGACCCGCAACTCCGCCGGCAGCGGTGCGAGTGCCTTGTCCACCGTTTCGTGCGCGTGATCCAGCGCCCGCCGGAGACGCTGCGCGTCGACTGTGGCGGCCGGGTCGAGGGCGACCAGGGACACCAGACGCAGCGGCAGCCCGCCCTGGGCGCACGTGCGCACCGCCGTGTCCAGGAGTTCGCCGGCACCCGGCAGCATGCCCAGCGCGCAGGTGACCTCGCGCGCGCGGTGAACCGTCGAGTGTCGTATTCCTCTGGGGGACAACACAATGGGCACCGGTGACGACTGCAGAAGCTCGTTGACGACCGAGCCGAGGGTGTGGCCGCGGACGACGCCGCCACCCGAGCCACCCACGACGATCGCGTGCGCTCCGAGACGTTGTGTCTCGGCGATCAGCCCTGCCGCGATCGAGTCGGCCACGACGATGTGCGTGGTGGCCGACACGTCGGACGGGACCAGATCGGTGGCTTCGGCGAGCCACTGCTCGGATTGTTCCACCACGACCTCGTCGTAGGCGGCCGAGCCGAGGAGCGGTGCGGAGCGCTCGCGGGGCACGACGAGGCAGATGTCGAGGTCGGCGTGCAGTGTCCGCGCCAGTCGCACACCGACGGCGATCGCGTCGGCGCCACCGGTGGTGGCGAGGTAGGCAACGAGCAGCCGCATCGTGAACTCCATTTCTGACAGCTGGGAGAGAACTCGGCGGGGGGTTGCCCCGCCGCCCTCAACTGTGCTCTCCTCCAAGGGCGAGTGTGGGTGCCACAATGTCCGGCTGAACCCGCCCGCGCCGGACAGATTGGAGTTGCCATGGGTGTGCCGGTCCGTTGGTTGCTCGGGCGCCGCGAACTCGGCTTGCGGCGGGTTGCGGGTGGTGCCGACGATGCCGAGATCACTTTCGTGGTCGCCTCCGAGCTCGAACGGCCGGGCGAATGGCTTTCCGGCGGTGAGGCGGTGCTGACCACCGGCCTGGGACTGCCCTCCGATGACGCGGGTCAACGCCGCTACGTGGCGGAGCTCGTCGAGAGTGGGGCCGCCGCCCTCGGGGTCGGCATCGGATTCTCGCACGAGAACGTCCCGGCCGAACTGATCGCGGCCGCCGACGACCACGGCCTCACCCTGTTCACGGTCCCGCTGCCGACACCGTTCGTCGCGGTGGTCAAGACCGTCACGGATCGCCTCGCCGAATTGCAGTACGACGCGGTCCTCCTGGCGTCACGGGCGCAACCACGGATGACCAGGGCTGCCGTCGGTGGCGGGCCGTCGGCGCTGATCAAGGAACTCTCGGTGGCGTGTGCCGCCGCGGTCGTGTTGCTCGACGGAGACGAACGCGTCATCGACACCTATCCGGTCGATCTTGCCGCCGACGTGGTGGCGTCGGTGGCCGAGCTCATCTCGCGTGATTCCTCGAGTGTGGTGAGCGGGGTGTCGTCGAGCCCGTTCGGTGTGGTGGTGACGCAATCGATCCGCGTCGAGAAGCGGGTCCACGGGTATCTCGGGGTGGTGTTCGCCGGCGATCCGCGCCCGACGGACCAGGTTCTCATCGGACACGCGAATTCGCTTCTGGCACTTGACTTCGAAAAACCACGCCGACTGCATCTGCAACAGTCCCGGATCAACACCGCGGCGTTGCGCATCCTGTTGTCGGGCACCGCGGATCGCAACACCGCGCGCGACGTGGTGATGGCCGCGGGCGACGCCCACGACGAGGTGCGGGTGCTGACCGTGCTGGATCTGCCGCAACGCGGCACATCGGTGGTGTCCACGATCGACGACGCGCTCGCGGCATCGGCGCGGCCGGTGTTCGTCATCGAGGATGCCGGCACCCTCGTGGTGCTGCTCCGCGGCACCGACACCGTCGAGTTCGCCGGCCGGCTCTTCGAGGGGTTGACCCCGGCGCAGCGCCGCGGGCTGCGGATCGGGCTCAGTGCCGCCCATCGCATCGACGATCTGGGCACCGCCGTCGACCAATCCCGAATGGCGGCGGCCTCGGCCGAGCGGCGCGGATTTCCCGAGGAGTCGACGTCGCTCGCGGGCCGCGCGTTGCTCTCCTTCCCGGAATCGCGGCGGGTACTCGACGGGCTCGCCGAGATCCTCGTCGCACCGCTCGTCGAATACGACACCGCCCACGGCACCGACCTGCTGGCCTCCCTGCGCGCCTACCTGGAGGCGAACGGTCAGTGGGAGGCCGCGGCCGCCGCGCTGGGCGTGCACCGGCACACCCTGCGCGGACGGATCGCGCGGGCGGAAGAGGTGCTGGGTTGCGACCTCTCCGTCGCCCGGGTGCGCGCCGAGCTGCTGCTCGCGATCATCGCCCGGACCTGAGCATGGGGGTGGTGCCCGCGCGTTGCGGCCGGGCCCCTCGGCTCAGGGAGTGGTAAGTGGCTGCCGCGCAACGTGATCGACGAGCAGGCGAACCTCGGCGGCGGCCAACAGGCCACGCGCGGTGTCCAGGTCGTCGTCGCGCAGGCGGGCGACCATGTCGTCGAGTCGTGCGATCGGCGCGTGATGACGCCCTGCCCACACTTCGATCGCCTCGGCGGCCGGTGTGCCGGCCCGCGTGTCGGTCAGGATCACCCGCACCAGGGCTCGGTGCGCCGCGGTGATCTCGTCGGCGACCACCGCGGCGGCCATCGCGGCCCAGTGGTCGCCGCGGGCACCCGCGAGCATCCGGGCACGCAATCCGTCCAGACCGAACCGCTCACCCGCGACGCGCCACGTCTCCCAGACACGGCTCACCGGAAGGTCGAGGGAGGCGGCCTCGTCGGCGATCGGCAGCGCGTGGGTAACCGCGGTGAGGGTGGTCCGGTCGATCGCCGGATCGCCGGTCAGCGGGGACAGGCCCGCCCGGAGTTCGGTGACGACTGGCGCCAGCGCGCGCACCTGCGCGACAAGGTCGTGCGGCGACCCGAAGCGACGCGAGTTCCCTTGTCGCAGAATCCACCCCGTGGCCTCCTCGATCGCCGTCTGAACGTCGGTCAGCAGTCTCATGCGCTCGCCGTGGGACAGGTCCCGACGCGCGACGACGGCGTCCCACAGGTCCGGCAGCCCCAGGGTGTCGGCGGCGAGCGCGTAGGCGCTGACGATCTCCGGGGTGGATACCCCGAACCGCTCCTCGGCACGGTAGACGAAACCGGGTCCGACGTGATCGATCAAATCGTTGGCCAGGCGGACCGCCACGATCTCGCGCGCGACGCGGTGCCCGAACACGTTGTCGCCGAGCGTGTCTCGGATGGCGCCCGGGAAGTAGTCGGTCAGTATGTGCGCGAACGCGTCGTGGTCGGGGACGGTGGAGGCGAGCAGATCGTCGCGGACCACGTTCTTGGACATGGCCAGGAGCACCGCGATCTCCGGCCGGACGAGTCCGCTGCCGTCCCGTAGCCGTCCGTCGAGTTGGCCGCTGGTCGGCAGCACCTCGGCGGTTCGGTCGATCCCGGTGGTCGCTTCGAGGTTCTCGATGAGCCGCGCATGCCGGCCCAGCAGGAACGACGAATTCGACTCGGCCAGCGAGAGGGCCAGCGTCTGGCGATCGCAGTCGGCGAGCACGGCTGCGGCGACATCATCCGTCGCGCCGGCGAGCAGCTCGTCGCGCGCCGCCGCGGTGACCTCGCCCGACCGAACGAGGGCATCCAGGGCGATCTTGAGGTTCACCTCTCGGTCCGAGGTCGCGACACCGGCCGCGTTGTCGATGAAGTCGCCGTTGACCCGACCGCCCGCCAATGAGTATTCGACGCGGGCGCGCTGGGTCAGGCCCAGGTTGCCGCCCTCGCCGATCACCGTGGCGCGCAGCGTCGTCGCATCCACGCGCAGGATGTCGTTGGCCGAATCGCCGGCCGCCGAATGCGGTTCGGTCGACGCCTTCACGTAGGTGCCGACGCCGCCGTTGAAGAGCAGATCCACCCGGGCGCGCAGAATCGCCGAGATCAGCTGGTGCGGTGCGAGTTCGGCGTCGTCGACGTCCAGTGCACGACGCGCCTCGGGGGAGAGCGGGATGGATTTCGTGGACCGCGGCCACACGCCACCGCCGACGGAGATCAGGCTGCGGTCGTAGTTGTCCCAGGTGCTCGACGGCAGATGGAAGAGCCGTTGGCGCTCGAAGAACGACGACTGTGCGTCCGGATTCGGGTCGAGGAAGATGTGCCGATGGTCGAACGCCGCGACCAGGCGGATCGCCGGCGACGACAGCATGCCGTTGCCGAACACGTCGCCCGACATGTCGCCGATCCCGACGACGGTGAACTCGTCTGTCTCCGCATCGATGCCCGACTCGGACAGGTGACGGCTCACCGCGAGCCACGCGCCGCGGGCGGTGATGCCCATGGCCTTGTGGTCGTAGCCGGCGGACCCACCGGAGGCGAACGCATCGCCGAGCCAGAACCCGCGCCGCAGCGCGATCGCGTTGGCGACATCGGAGAAGCGAGCGGTGCCCTTGTCGGCGGCGACCACGAGATAGGGATCGGGACCGTCGGTGACCACGGTGTCGGCCGGATGCACGACTCCCTCACCGGAGCGGTTGTCGGTGACGTCGAGCAGTGCCTCGATGAACTCCGAGTAGGCGGCTCGCACACGCTCGGGCGTCGGCTCGCCACCGCGCACCACGAACGCACCCTTGGCACCGACCGGCACGATGAGGGAGTTCTTGACGACCTGCGTGCGCATCAGGCCGAGCACCTCGGTGCGGAAATCGCCGGGGCGCTCGGAATGCCGGAGCCCGCCCCGGGCGATCGGTCCGCCGCGCACATGGCTGCCCTCGACGGTTGCCGAGTGGACGAACAGTTCCCGGAACGGGACCACCGCGGTGGCCGGTTCGACCAGCGACGGATCGAGTTTGAGCGCCAGAGCCCGCGTCGACGGGACACCTTGCTGGAACCAGTTGGTGCGCAACGTAGCCCGCACCGCCGACCGCAGCGAGCGGAACAGGCGGTCGGCGTCGAGGGTGGCTGCGGTGGCGATCGCCGCGTCGAGGCGCCGCTCGGCGTCGTCGATCGCGGCCTCGCGGTCGGTCAGCTGTGGGCGCAGCCGTGCGGTGAACAGATCGAGCAGTCCGCGGATGACATCGGGGCGTCCGGCCAGCAGGGCCGCCACGTTCTCCGCCTCGATCGACAGGCCGCATTGGGCGACGTAGCGGCACAGCGTCCGGATCAGGACGACCTCGGCGCCCGACAGCGACGCGGTGACCACGTGGCGCAGGTGGCCGTCGACCTCGAAGGTGTCCTGCCCGAGCAGCCCGAATGCCTCGGAGACCGAGTCGGCCGTGGCCGGGTCCCACGCGCACGACGACGGCATCTGCAGGACGAGTCGATGCACTGGCACCTCCGCGTCATCCACACCCGCCTCGTGCGCGATCACCTCGAGACCGAAGTGGCCGAAGGTCGCGATGAGGCCGGTCATGCTCGGTGCATTGTGCGGCCACGTCAGCGTCGCCCGCACCCGGGTCGCGCCCGGACCGCTCGGCGCGAAGGTGAGCGACGGGGCGTCGGGGGAATGGGACAGGTCGGTGGGTTCGTGCGTGGGGGACGTGCTGGCTTCGATCACCGCGAGACTCCTTTGTCATCGGCGTGAATGTCGGGTCCCACCGTGCCCGGCGCCGCAACCGGCCACCACCGACGAACTGGCGTGTGCGATCGGCCCGCCTTCACCACTTCGGAGCTTGAGCGCGTCCGATCCCGATCCGGACGACATCGGTTCAGGACTAGGGCATGTGTCTCAATTCCACTGCCAAGACCCGCAAAGGGTTGGGAGACATGCCCTAGATTTGTCATCGTGATCTCTCACGTCGGCGGGTACCTCCGCCACATCATGGATGTCTGCGCCGACGACCGATCGGGAGAGCCGGCCGATTACATCCCCGAGCTGACGCAGGTCGACCCGGACGGCTATGGCCTCTCGCTGTGTATGCACGACGGTCACCTCTACAACGACGGGGACAGCGGGCACCGGTTCACCATCCAGTCGGTGTCGAAGCCGCTGACGTACGCCCTCGCACTGACCCGACTCGGGTTCGCGGAGGTCGATGACAAGATCGGTGTGGAACCCTCCGGCGAGGCCTTCAACGAGATCCGGGTCGACGATCGACGTCGACCGAAGAACCCGATGATCAACGCGGGTGCGATCCTTGCCTCGTCGTTGCTGTTGCCGCCGGTGCGGGACGTGAATCCGTCGACGGTCGACCGTGTCTTCGCCGAACTCGTCGAGTTCTTCTCCGAGTGCGCGGGCCGCCGGCTGACGCTCGACGAGAACGTCTACCGCTCGGAGGCGCAGACCGGTGCCCGCAATCGCGCGATCGCCTACATGCTCGACAGCTTCGGAGTGGTCGACACGGATCCGGAGGCGGCGCTCGACATCTACTACCGGCAGTGCTCCCTGGAGGTGACGACCGCCGATCTCGCCGTGATCGGCGCGACCCTCGCCTGCGGGGGTGTCAATCCGCGCACCGGCCGTCAGGTCCTCAAACCGGAGGTCGCGCAGCGGGTGATGGCGGTGATGACCATGTGCGGGATGTACGACGGCGCGGGTGACTGGGTGTCGGCGGTCGGCCTACCCGCGAAAAGCGGTGTGGGTGGCGGAATCCTGGCCGTCCTGCCGGGGCAGCTGGGTATCGGCGTGTACTCGCCGCGGCTGGACCGGCACGGCAACAGCGTGCGCGGCATCCTCACCTGCCGGCATCTGTCGACGGACCTCGGACTGCACATGTTCAACCTCACGCGCGAGAGTCGCGTCACCATCCGGACGATCTACGACATCGGCGAGTTCGAGGTGGGTGCGGACTGGGGAGAACGTGAACGCAGCTTCCTGCGCACCTGCCGCGACCGTGTCCGGGTCTACGAGCTGCAGGGTGACCTGACCTTCTCGGGAGCGGAATCGGCGATGCGTCGACTCGAGAGCGACATCGACGCCTTCGAGGCGGCGATCGTGGATCTCTCCCGCATCGATGCCATCGACCCCGTCGCCCGGACCATGTTGCTGACGTTCAAGCACACCCTGGAATCCCGCGGGCAGCTCGGTCTGGTCGTCGATCCGGATTCCGTGCTCAAAGCCAGCGTCGAGCGTCATCGGCACGATCACATCTCTCCGGATCTTGTTGCACCCGAAGCGCTTCGGGGTTTCGATCCGACACTGCCGCACGTCCATTCGACGATGGACGCCGCGGTCGCCGACGCCGAGGCGTTCCAGCTGAAACGCCGCCTCGCCGGCGACATGCTCGACGGCGGGGATGCTGCTGTGCCCGGCGAGGACACTCTAAGCTGACCCACGTGCGTCTGGTCATAGCGGAATGCCAAGTGGACTACGTGGGTCGGTTGACGGCGCACCTGCCGATGGCGAAACGGCTGCTGCTGATCAAGTCCGACGGATCGGTCAGCGTGCACGCCGACGATCGCGCCTACAAGCCGCTGAACTGGATGAGCCCGCCGTGCTGGCTGGCCGAGGCGCCCGTGCCCGACGGCGTCGAGGCGCAGGCGTACTGGGTGGTCACCAACAAGGCCGGTGAGGAACTGCGCATCACCATCGCCGCCATCGAGCACGACTCCGCACACGAACTCGGCGTCGACCCAGGTCTGGTCAAGGACGGCGTCGAGGCCCACCTGCAGGAGTTGCTCGCCGAGCACGTCGACACCCTGGGGCCGGGACACACCCTGGTCCGTCGCGAGTACATGACCGCCATCGGCCCGGTGGATCTGCTCTGCCGGGACGCGGGGGGCGGCACGGTTGCGGTCGAGATCAAGCGGCGCGGTGAGATCGACGGGGTCGAACAGCTGACGCGGTACCTCGAGCTGCTCAACCGGGATCCGCTGCTGTCGCCGGTGTCCGGGGTGTTCGCCGCGCAGCAGATCAAGCCGCAGGCGCGCACGCTCGCCGAGGATCGCGGAATCCGTTGTCTCGTCCTGGATTACGATGCGCTGCGCGGAGCCGAGAGCACCGAGTTCCGATTGTTCTGAGACCGTCGGCCGGGATCGGTCAGGACCGCGGGGAACCCTTGGTCGCGGACACGGTCTGCGGGGTCCCGTCGGATGCCGCCCCGTCTGTCGGGACCTTGTCGGTCGGCGCGTCGTCGGTTGGGACTGCGTCGGATGCCACCCCGTTGGGTGCCGATCCCTTCGACGACGAACCGATCTTGGCCTGCGCCGACAGTGAGCCGTTGAGGAGCTCGAGGTCATCGGCGGCATTCAGCTCGGCGAGTTCGCGGTGGTGCGCGGTCAGGTGCATCGGCAGCTGCGCCACGTGGTCGCGCACCTGATTCAGCTGGTCGACGACATCCTGGCGGGCCAGTTCGGCCATCGCCGCCACGTCCCGCGAGCGGGCCAGCCGTTCGGTCGCGATGGCGGCGGCGGCGTCGCGCACCTGCCGGGCGTCACGCTGGGCCTTCTCCCGTTGGTCGGCGAGCTCGGCGTCATGCTGCTCGCGCTCGGCCCGTCGCGTCTGGGCACTCTGCCGCTCGAGTTCGGCGGCCTCCTCGGTGGCGGCGGCGACGATACGTTCGGCCTCCGCCTTGGCGGCCGCCATCGTCTCGGTGTGCTCGACCTCCATCGCCGCCCGGCGTTCGGTGGTGAGCCGCTCGGCCTCGTGCGCGGCGTCGATGATCTGCTGGGCTTCGGCCTGCGCCTCGGCGCGGATACGCGCAGCGTCGGCTTCGGCATCCGCGCGCATCGAGTCGGCCTCCTGCCGGGCCACCGAAGTGGTCTCGGCGGCCTCGGCGGAGGCGTCCGCACGCATCTCCGAGGCCTCGTCGGCCGCCAACTGCAGCATCCGGGACAGACGTTCGCTCATGCCCTGCGCGGTGGTGGGGGGCACCGACAACTTGTCGACCTCGCGGCGCAGGTCTTCGATCTCGTCGCGCGCCTCGTCGAGATGAGCGGCGAGTTCGTGTGCGTTGGCCGTGGCGGCGTCGCGGTCGGCGGCGAGGACGCGCATCTCGGCATCGATCCGGCGCAGGTGTTCGGCCACCTGATCGCGGTCGAAGCCGCGCATCACGGTGGCAAACGGTAACGGCCGCGGTGCGGGTGCTGACATGGGAGCAAGTCTAGGGCATGCCCCCGACACGCGGCCCGGGACTTCGGTCCCGAGTAGGTCAGTGACCTGCGGAATCCTTTGCAGGCTCAACGAGTTCGAGCAACACGCCGCCGGCGTCCTTGGGGTGCACGAAGTTGATCCGCGAGTCGGCGGTACCGCGCCGCGGAGCGGGGTAGAGCACCCGGATGCCGGCCTCGGTGAGGCGGGCCATCACGGCCTCCACGTCGGTGACGCGGACGGCGAGCTGCTGGAGGCCGGGGCCGTTGCGGTCGAGGAACTTCGCGATGGTCGAGGACTCGTCGAGCGGGGCGAGGAGTTGGATGACCGTGCCGCCGGACGCGGCGGCCGAGCGGGGGCCTACCATCGCCTCGCGCACGCCCTGGCCCTCGTTGACCTCTTCGTGCAGGGTCTCGAAGCCGAGATTGTCGAGATACCACTTCTTGGCGGCGTCGAGATCGGGTACCGCGATGCCGGCATGGTCGACGGCGACCACGAGGTCGGAGATCAGCGCCGTCGGAGCGGCGGCATCGGTCGTGGGGTCAGTTGCTGAAGACGTCATGCCCTAACGGTAGCGTTGGGGGTACACGCGTGCCGAGCGGGCGTTCGGTCTGCCCGGAATTTCCCGATGTTGGAGGTACTTCATGTCCACGAACACCGACCAGTTCTCGACGGTCATCGTCGGCGGGGCCCGGACACCGTTCGGCCGGCTGCTGGGGTCGCTGAAGGACTTCAGCGCCGTGGATCTCGGCGCCGTCGCGATCAAGGGCGCTCTCGAGCGCACGGGGGTTCCCGCATCGGCCGTCGACTACGTCATCATGGGCCAGGTGCTGACGGCCGGAGCCGGCCAGATGCCCGCCCGCCAGGCGGCGGTCAAGGCCGGCATCGGGTGGGACGTCGCGACCCTGACCATCAACAAGATGTGCCTGTCGGGCATCGACGCCATCGCGCTCGCCGACCAGCTGATCCGCGCCGGCGAGTTCGAATGCGTGGTCGCCGGCGGCCAGGAGTCGATGACCCAGGCGCCGCACCTGCTGCCCGGCAGCCGCAACGGCTTCAAGTACGGCAACACCGAACTCGTCGACCACCTGGCCTACGACGGACTGTGGGACGCCTTCACCGATCAGCCGATGGGCGCGCTGACCGAGCAGGGCAATGACACCAATGGGTTCACGCGTGCCGAGCAGGACGAGTTCGCCGCGACCAGCCACCAGCGGGCGGCCATCGCGTGGAAGAACGGGGTGTTCGCCGACGAGGTCGTGCCGGTCGAGATCCCGCAGCGCAAGGGTGATCCGATCTCGTTCGCCGAGGACGAGGGCGTGCGGGCCGACACCTCCGCGGACTCGCTCGCCGGCCTGCGTCCCGCGTTCCGTAAGGACGGCACCATCACCGCCGGCAACTCGTCGCAGATCTCCGACGGCGCGGCCGCGGTCATCGTGATGAGCAAGGCCAAGGCGCAAGAGCTCGGCGTCTCCTGGCTGGCCGAGATCGGCCCGCACGGCGTGGTCGCCGGTCCGGACTCGTCGCTGCAGGCGCAGCCGGCCAACGCCATCGAGAAGGCCTGTGCGCGCGCCGGAATCGCACCGACCGACCTCGACGTCATCGAGATCAACGAGGCGTTCGCCGCCGTCGGGCTGGCCTCCACGCAACAACTGGGCGTCGACCCGTCGATCGTCAACGTGAACGGTGGCGCGATCGCGGTCGGGCACCCGATCGGCACGTCCGGCGCCCGCATCACGCTGCACCTCGCACTCGAGCTGCAGCGCCGCGGCGGCGGTGTCGGCGCGGCCGCACTCTGCGGCGCCGGCGGCCAGGGCGACGCGCTGATCGTCCGCGTTCCGAAGCAGTGAATGGAGATCTGTACTACAGCAGGTAGTAGCCGGGCGTGGTGATTCGGCACAATGGAGACCATGTCGCAGTTCTTTGATCTCAGCACACCTGCCAAGCGCTTCCGATTCGTCGCCGTCGCGGAGGCCGTCACCTGGCTGGCCTTGCTCGTCGCGATGTTCTTCAAGTGGGTGCTCGGGCATACCGAGGCGGTGGCGGTGCCGGGCATGGTGCACGGGATCGTGTTCATCGTGTTCGTGCTGACCTCGGTGCTGACCGCCCGGCAGCTGCGGTGGTCGCTGCCCGTCACCGGGCTCGCGCTGATCTCGAGCATTCCGCCGTTCGGCACGATCGTGTTCGAGTGGTGGGCCCAGAAGAACGGGCACCTGGCCGAACTGTCGGAGGGGTCGGCGCCGCAGCAACTGGCCGCCTGAGCGGCTCGAGAGTCGAGGAGGCTCCGTGATCGTCGCGTTCAGTCTGTCGCCGTCGGGCGGTGATGCCGTCGACGCGGACGGCGGGATGAGTGAAGCTGTCGCCGCCGCGGTGCGGGTGGTGCGCGAGAGTGGTCTGCCCAACCAGACCACGGCGATGTTCACCTACCTGGAAGGGGAGTGGGACGAGGTGATGGCGGTGGTCAAGCGTGCCGCCGACGCCGTCGCCGAACACGCCCCGCGGGTCGGCCTGGTCCTCAAGGCCGACATCCGGCCGGGGCATACCGACGAGCTCACCGGCAAGGTCGAACGGGTCGATCAGCATCTCCGCTGATCCGATGGAGACGGCGAACGCGCGCAGATCCCGGGTCGCGGTTGCGGTTGTCTTCGCGCTCAACGGCTTTCTGGCGGCGATGTGGGTCGCCCACATCCCGGTCATCTCCGCGCGTACCGCAGTCTCGCATGATCAGCTCGGTGGGTTGTTGTTGCTGCTCGGGATGTCGGCCTTCGTCGGGATGCAGATCTGCGGTCCACTGATCGATCGCTGGGGATCGCGCCCCACCACCGTCGCGGCGGCGATCCTGTTGAGCCTGTCCATCCTGGGCCCGGTGACGGCGGCCGGGCCGGTGCCGTTGGCCGCCGTGCTGGCCGTCTTCGGCTTCGCCAACGGCTCGCTCGACGTCTCCATGAACGCCCAGGCGGTGGTCGTCGAGCAGATCTACGCGCGGCCGATCATGTCCACGTTCCACGGCTTCTTCTCCGTCGGCAGCCTCGCCGGGTCGGCCATCGTGGCCGCTGCGCTGTGGGCGGACCTCGGTGTCGTGCGGACGGTCCTCGCCGCGGTCGTCCTCGGTGTGCTCGTCACGGCCGTCGTCGCACGTAATCTCGCCGGTCGACCCGATGCGGCCGCCGGCGGCCGGTCTGTCGGCGATACCGATGAGCCGGATCGGCGGGCACCGTGGTGGCGCGGGGTGGACATGCGCCGGCTCGCGGTGCTGGCCGTCGTCGCGTTCGCGCTGATGCTGGCCGAGGGCACCGCCTACGACTGGAGTGCGCTACACGTCGTGGAGACCTACGGCGTGCGCGACGCGGTCGGCGCGATCACGTTCGGTGCGTTCAGCGCGGCGATGACCGTCGCGCGCTTCGGGGTGGACCGCGTCGCCGCGGCGGTCGGCCCGGTGGCAGTGGTGCGGATCGGATCGCTGATCGGCCTTGTCGGCATGCTGACCGCGATCCTCGCTCCGACGACGGGCTGGGCGATCACCGGGTGGGCGGTGTTCGGCGTCGGCCTGGCCGGGTTGATCCCACAGATCTTCACCGCCGCCGGCAATCTCACCGACGGTGCGAGCGGCCGCAGCATCTCGCTGGTCGTCGGGTGCGGCTACCTCGGGATGCTGGCCGGTCCGGCGATCGTCGGCTTCATCAGCAACCGCAGCTCGCTGGCGACGGGTCTGGTGGTCGCGGTGGTCGCACTGGTGGTCGCGATTGCGGCGGCGGGCGTCGTGCGGCCGCGGCAGGTGCCGATCCGGGATTGACCGGTCGACGCGTCGGTGGGCGGTCCTTATCGCAGGCAGAGCGATCGAGCCGACACCGTCCCGTGACACACTGGTGGGGTGAGCAGACCAACCAACCGGCAGCAGGCGGCCGCGGCACGCCAGCAGGCTGCCTCCGCGGCGGTGGCCATGTCCGGCGCCGTCGACCTGTCCGGCCTCAAGGAACGCGCCGAGGCTCAACGCGCCGGAGCCCAGCGTTCCGCTCCGACGGCTCCGACGGGGCCACCCCCGTCGGCGGCGGCCCCGTCCGGGCCTCCCGCGGGTGCGGCGGTCGTCGACGTCACCGACGCGACCTTCGAGACCGAGGTGCTCGCCCGCTCCGAGCAGCAGCTGGTGCTCGTCGATCTCTGGGCCGAATGGTGCGAACCGTGCAAGCAGCTCTCGCCGGTCCTCGAGTCGCTGGCCTCGCGTGCCGGTGGCGCATGGGTGCTCGCGAAGATCGACGTCGACGCCAATCAGCGTGTCGCTCAGGCCTTCCGGGTGCAGTCGATCCCGATGGTGGTGGCCATAGCGCACGGTCAGCCGGTGGCGGCGTTCAACGGGGTGCGCTCGGAGGCGGAGATCTCGCAGTGGGTTTCGGAGATCCTTGCGCAGGTGGGCGACACCCTCGTCGGAGGCGAACCGAGCGGACCCGAGCCCGAGCCGGAGGACCCGAGAATGGTCGCCGCGGAGGAGAGGCTCAACGCCGGTGACTTCGACGGCGCGCTCGCGATCTACCGCGCGATCGCCGAGGTGGAGCCCACCAACACCGAGGCCGCCTCGGCCGCACGCAATCTCGAATTCGTGCTGCGTGCCCAGGCGCACGACCCGGCGATCGTGGACAACGCCGCCCCTACCGACGTCGATGCGCAACTCGCCGCGGCCGACGTGCTACTCCTCGCGCAACAGCCGGATGCCGCCTTCGACCGCATCATCAACGTCGTCAAGGTGACCGCGGGCGACGATCGCACCCGGGCGCGGACGCGGCTGCTGGAACTGTTCGAGCTGTTCGACCCGGCCGAGCCGTTCGTCGTCAGCGCGCGGCGGAAGTTGGCGACGGCGCTGTACTGATCACGATGCTGTACTGATCGCGATGTGGCGCATTGAGATCGGTTGGCGCGCTGGTGATCTCGATGCGGCGCCTCGCTGCGCTCGGTGCCTTACTCGATCGGCGGAGGGGGCCGCTGTTCGAGTGGGCGGTGGGACCTACTCGACGATCAGCGGGACCCGCCTCCGCTGATCGAGTGGGCGGTGGGCCCCACTCCACGATCAGCGGGACCCGCCTCCGCTGATCGAGTGGGCGGTGGGCCCCACTCCACGATCAGCGGGACCCGCCTCCGCTGATCGAGTAAGTGAGGAGCGTAGCGACGAGCGCATCGAGATCGTTTGGCGCCCGGTTGATCTCGATGCGGCGCCTCGCTGCGCTCGGTGCCTTACTCGATCAGCGGGCGGGCGAGGTGATCTCGATGCGACGAGCGCATCGAGATCGACCGGCGGGGTCCACTCGCGGCATCACTGATCGGACTTGGGGGCCAACCAGATCGCGGAGTTGGCGGGGATCACCACGGTCGCCGACGTCTCCCGGCCGTGCCAGCCGGGACCGTCGGCGGTCACGCTGCCGAGGTTGCCCTTGCCGGCGCCGTTGTACGCCTGCGAGTCGGTGTTCAGGATCTCCTCCCACACACCGGGTCTCGGCAGGCCCACCCGGTAGTTGTCGCGGTCGGAACCGGAGAAGTTGAACAGGCAGGCGACGACCGAACCGTCCGAACCCCATCGCAGGAACGTGATCACGTTGTTGGCGGTGTCGTTGGCGTCGATCCACTCGTAGCCCAACGGGGTGCCGTCCTGGGTGTAGAGGGCGGGCCGTGCGCGGTAGGTGCTGTTCAGGTCGGTCACCAAAGCCGATATGCCCGAATGCAGCTCACCTTCCCAGCCCTCCATCTGGTGCCAGTCGAGGCTGCGGCTCTCCGACCATTCGCCGGTCTGGCCGAACTCCTGTCCCATGAACAGCAGCTGCTTGCCGGGGTGGGACCACATGTAGGCCAACAATGTTCGTACACCGGCCGCCTTGGTCCACGAGTCACCGGGCATTCGCGACCACAGTGTGCCCTTGCCGTGCACCACCTCGTCGTGGGAGATCGGCAGCACGAAATGCTCACTCCACGCATACATCAGCGAGAAGGTGATCTCGTGGTGGTGGAAACTGCGATGCACCTGGTCGCGTCCGAGATAGCCCAGGGTGTCGTGCATCCACCCCATGTTCCACTTGAAGCTGAACCCGAGCCCGCCGAGCGTGGTCATCTGGGTGACACCCGGCCACGCGGTGGACTCCTCGGCGATCGTCACGACGCCCGGAAACAGCTTGTGCACAGTCGCATTCGTCTCCTGGAGGAATTGCACCGCCTCCAGGTTCTCCCGGCCGCCGTAGATGTTCGGGCGCCAGCCACCCGCCGGGCGGGAGTAGTCGAGGTACAGCATCGACGCGACCGCGTCGACGCGGAGGCCGTCGATGTGGAACTCCTCGCACCAGAACAGCGCGTTGGCCACCAGGAAGTTGCGTACCTCGCGTCGGCCGAAGTTGAAAACGTATGTGCCCCAGTCCAGTTGCTCGCCACGCATCGGGTCGCCGTCTTCGTAGAGCGGGGTTCCGTCGAACCGTGCGAGCGCCCAGTCGTCCTTGGGGAAATGCGCCGGTACCCAGTCGACGAGCACACCGATGCCGAGCGAGTGCAGATGATCGACCAGGTAGCGGAAGTCGTCGGGGGAGCCGAACCGAGCCGTCGGCGCATAGTACGACGTGACCTGATATCCCCACGACCCACCGAACGGATGCTCGGCGACCGGCAGGAATTCCACATGGGTGAAACCCTTTTCGACGAGATAGTCACCGAGTTGGTCGGCGATCTCCCGATACGACAAGCCGTGCCGCCACGACGCCAGGTGCACCTCGTAGACGCTCATCGGCGCGGTGACCGCATCGGCTGAGACGCGTCGAGCGACCCAGTCGTCGTCGGACCAGGTGAAGTCCGACGAGGTGATCACCGACACCGTCGACGGCGGGGTCCGTGTCTCACGGGCCATTGGGTCGGCCTTGTCGCGGACGGCGCCGTCGGCGCAGTGCACCCGGAACTTGTACTGCTGGCCGGCGCCGACGTCGGGGACGAACACCTCCCAGATGCCACTGCTGCCGATCATGCGCATCGGTGCGAGACGTCCCTGCCACGCATCGAAATCGCCGATCACCGCCACGCCGTGCGCATTCGGCGCCCAGACCGAGAATGCGGTTCCGTTCACCTCGCCGTCGGGCGTGGTGTACGAGATGGGCCGCGCACCGAGGATCTCCCACAGCTTCTCGTGCCGGCCTTCGGAGAACAGGTGCTGGTCGATCTCTCCGAAGCTCGGCAGGAAGCGGTAGCCGTCGGCGACGACATACTCGTCGGAACCTCCCTCGCCGTTGGGGTAGACCACGCGGTAGCGGTAGTCGATCAGGTCGGGCATCGGAACCGCGACCACCCACAGGTCGTCGCTCTGCCGGAGCATCGGATAGTCGACTCCGCCGATCACCGCGGTGACCGATTCGGCGTCGGGCCGCAGTGTCCGCAGGATCGTGTGGCCGTCCGGGGCGTCGTGGGCGCCGAGGAAGGAGTGCGGGTCGGGGTGGGTCAGGCTGAATATGCGACGCAGATCGTGATCGGACGCAAACGGTTGGGGAGCAGCCGGTTTGGTGCTCTTGGCTGACCTCGAGGTCTTCGTCGCACTGCTCGACCGAGGGCTTTCCGGTGTCTTGGTCACGGCAACCTCACTGAATCCGATAGGCGAGTCGACGGGCGGTGGACGGGTCGAGCGGGGGCAGCGCCAGGATGTGGGCAACCTGATGCCACGGTTCGAGCTGGACGTAGTTGGCCTGGCCCCAGTGGTATTCGTATCCGGTGACCTCGTCGCGGACGGGGAAGCGATCGTGCCACTCGAAACCGAGGGCGGGCAGATCGAGCCAGACGGTGGAGGTCTCGGTGCCGTACGGATTGAGGTTGATCACGACGATGACCCGGTCGCCGCTGACCGGATCGACCTTGGAGTAGGCGATCAGGGCCGGGTTGTCGACGTGGTGGAAACAGATGTTGCGCAACTGCTGTAGTGCCGGATGGCGGCGACGGATCGCGTTGAGCGAGGTGATCCACGGTTCCAGCGACTCGCCACGGCTCGACGCCGCCTTGTAGTCCCGCGGCCGCAGCTCGTACTTCTCCGAGTGCAGATACTCCTCGCTGCCCTCGGCGACGGCGACGTGCTCGTAGAGTTCGTAACCGCTATACACCCCCCATGTCGGCGCCAGGGTGGCGGCCAGCGCCGCGCGCAGAGCGAACATTCCGGGCCCGCCGTGCTGCAGGCTGGCGTGCAGGATGTCGGGGGTGTTGACGAACAGGTTGGGGCGCGCCTCGTCGGCGTGCTCGGCGAGTTCCCGGCCGAACTCCTCGAGCTCCCACTTGGTGGTCTTCCAGGTGAAGTACGTGTAGGACTGGGTGAACCCGGCGCGGGCCAGGCCGTACAGCCGAGCCGGGCGGGTGAACGACTCGGACAGGAACAGCACGTCCGGGTCGCGTTTCTTCACCTCGCTGATCAGCCACTCCCAGAAGTTCGGTGGCTTCGTATGGGGGTTGTCCACGCGAAAGATCTTGATACCCAACCCAACCCAACCGAGGACCATCTTGAGCACGGCACGGTAGATGCCGTTGCGGTCGTTGTCGAAGTTGAGCGGGTAGATGTCCTGGTACTTCTTCGGCGGGTTTTCCGCGTAGGCGATGGTGCCGTCGGGCAGGACGGTGAACCACTCGGGATGCTCGGCCGCCCACGGGTGGTCGGGGGCGCATTGCAGCGCGAGGTCGATGGCGACCTCGAGTCCGAGTTCGTGCGCGCGCGTGAGGAAGTAGGTGAAATCCTCCACGCTGCCGAGTTGCGGATGGATGGCGTCGTGGCCGCCCTCGTCGGAGCCGATCGCCCACGGCGACCCGACGTCGTCGGGGCCGGCGACCAGAGTGTTGTTGCGGCCCTTGCGGTTCACCTGGCCGATCGGATGGATCGGCGGCAGGTAGACGACGTCGAATCCCATCCCCGCGATGCGCGGGAGGTCGCCGACCGCGGTGAGGAACGTGCCGTGCACCGGCGTGCCGTCGTGATCCCAGCCGCCGGTCGAGCGCGGGAAGAACTCGTACCAGGAACCGAACAGCGCTCGACGGCGATCCGCCCAGACGCGGTACGACCTGGACTTCGTGATGTATTCGCGGATCGGATGGTGGTGGAACAGTTCGACGATCTCGTCGGAGATCGCGAGGATCACGCGGTTCTCGATCCGCCTGCGCTGCGCGCGCAGCGAGGCGATCGCGTCGTCGAGTACCTCGTAGGACTCGACGGGGAAGGAGTCGCGCGCCCGTTCGAGCAGGCGTGCACCGGTTTCGAGGTCGTTGGCCATGTCCTCGGGTCCCTGACCGGCGTCGACCTTCTTGATGACCGCGGACCGCCACGTCGTGTACGGGTCGCTCCACGCCTCGATGCGGTACACCCAGAAGCCCTCGACGTCGGGTACGAACGCCGCGTTGAAGGCGTCGGGGGTTTCCGGTGCCGGGACCATCCGGATGTCGCGGCTGCTGTGGTCAGGGCCATCGATGTGCACGGTGACGCCGATGGCGTCGTGGCCTTCCCGCCACGCGATGGTGCTGACCGGAATGAGTTCACCCACAACGGCTTTGACCGGGAATTGGCCTGCCGACACGAGGGGTTGGATATCGTCGATCCCCATCCGCCCGATCACTCACGATCTCCTCTCGTCGCGTTGCGCGACCCGTCGGCGGATGCCGATCCGGCTGCACCGTTGCCTGCTGTTGCCGTTCCTCTCAACCGTAGGGGATCTAGGCCAGTCTGCCCAACGCAGAACGGACAAGATCGCCGTCGGTCGTCCGCCAGAACGGCGGTAGCGACGCGAGCAGGTATCCACCGTATCCGGCCGAGGCGAGTCGGGAGTCGAGAATGGCGACGACACCCCGATCATCGGTCGACCGCAACAGGCGACCCGCGCCCTGTGCGAGCAGCAGCGCGGCGTGATTGGCGGCGACGGTGAGGAAACCGTTTCCGCCGCGGGCCTCCACCGCGCGCTGGCGGGCGGTGAGCAGCGGGTCGTCGGGACGCGGAAACGGGATCCGGTCGATCACCACGAGACTGCACGACGGCCCGGGTACGTCGACGCCCTGCCACAGGGACAAGGTGCCGAACAGGCAGGTCTCGGGGTCGTCGGCGAAGCGGCGCACCAGTGCAGAGGTCATGTCGTCGCCCTGACAGAGCACCGGATGGGCGGTGCGGCCGCGGATGGCCTCGGCGGCCTCCTTGGCCGCGCGCATCGACGAGAACAGCCCCAGGGTGCGCCCACCGGCGGCATCGATCAGCCCGGCCAACTCGTCCATGGTGGCCGGGGCGATGGCGTCACGGCCGGGCCGCGGGAGGTGGCGGGCGACATAAAGGATTGCCGATTTCGGGTAGTCGAACGGGGAGCCGGCGTCCAGGCCCGACCAGCGGATCGTCCCGGTGTCCGACGGGGCGGTCAGGCCGGTGGCCGTCACGTCGACCGCAGAGGTGCGGGTGCCGGTGTCCGGCCCGGCCACCTGGCCGTTCGTGTCGCGGCGCCCGCTCGCCGGCAACCCCCACGTCGCGGCGAGCGCATCGAAGTTGCCGCCGATGGTCAGGGTCGCCGACGTCAGGATCACGGTGGACTGCGCGAACAACGACGCGCGCAGCAACCCGCCCACCGACAGCGGCGCGATCCGCAGCACCGGGCGGACCTCACCGGCGAACTTGTCCTGCGCCAGCCACACGACGTCGCGTTTTCTGGTCTCGTCGACGACCTCGAAGGCGGTGAGGATGCGGACGACGGTGTCGTGGGTCTCGTCCAACGAGGTCAGCGCTGCCGAGCGTGCGGCCGCGGACTCGTCGTTCCCGCCGCCGGGCACGCGCACCGGCCCGATCCCCGAGCGCGCCTGCCAGAGGCGGTCGCGCAGCGATGCCAATGCCTCGGCCATCCCCGACGGCAGGCGGGTCCACTCCCGCACCGGGCAATCGTCGAGCAGCTCGCCGATCAGCTCCCCGGCACCGAGCAGGGCATCGGCGATCTCGTCGTCGAGCAGTTTGCCGCAGCGTCGGGCGACCAGGGTGATGCCCGCCCCGGAGATCTCCTCGGTGGACACCGAGGTGATGCGGTCGACGAGTTCGTGGGCCTCGTCGATCACCACGACGTCGTGCTCGGGCAGGATGCTCGCCGGGCTCATCGCGTCGATCGCCAGCAGTGCGTGGTTGGTCACCACGACGTCGACGGTGCCCGCCGCGCGCCGCGATTTCTCGGCGAAGCAGTCCTCGGCGTAGCTGCAGTTGGCCGCACCCAGGCATTCCCGGGCGGTGACGCTGACCTGACGCCACGACCGGTCGGACACGCCAGGGGAGAGATCGTCGCGGTCACCGGTGTCGGTGTCCGAGACCCATTCGCGCAGCCGTGTCACCTCCCGCCCGGTCCGCGACAACTCGAACGCATCGAACAGCTCAGTGGCCGGCTCCTCGGCCGTCCCACTGTGAATCTTGTTCAAGCACAGGTAGTTTCCACGTCCCTTCAGGATCGCGAAGGACGGCTCGCGGCCCAGTTGCCCGGCCAGGGCCGCGGCGAGCCGGGGGAGGTCGCGTTCGATGAGCTGGCGTTGCAGGGCGATCGTGGCGGTCGACACCACCACGGTCCGGCCGGATTCCATCGCGTGGCGGATGGCCGGGACGAGATAGGCCAACGACTTCCCGGTGCCGGTGCCCGCCTGCACGGCGAGGTGCTCGCCGGTGTCGATCGCGTGCGCCACCGCCGAGGCCATGCGGACCTGGCCGCCGCGGCGGCTGCCGCCGAGTGCGGTGACCGCGGAGTCGAGCAACGCGGTCACCGGTGGGGCACCGCTCATTCGGTGCGCGACGATCCGTTGTAGAGCAGGTCGCCGACGAGTTCGACGCCGACCTCACGCATCTCCCGCAATGCCTGCGACGTCGTCTGCGGCGAGACGGCGGCGGTGAAGTTCAGCAGTACCCGGGTGCCGAACCCGTTGGCCGCCGCATCGAGCGCCGTTGCGCGCACGCAGTGGTCGGTCGCGATACCCACGACGTCGACGCGGTTGATGCCCTGCCGGTGCAGCCAGTCGGCCAGTCCGGTGCCGTCCTCGTCGGTGCCCTCGAACCCGGAGTAGGCGGCCGAGTACGCGCCCTTGGAGAACACCGCCTGAGCCCGCGACGCGTCGAACGACGAATGGAACCACACGCCGTCGGTGCCGACCCGGCAGTGCGGCGGCCACGAGTCGACGAAATCGGGACGGTCGGAGAAGTGATCACCCGGATCGATGTGGTAGTCACGGGTGGCGACCACGGTCTGGTACTCGTCGAGGATCGAGTCGATGGCGCGCGCCACCGCGGCGCCGCCGTTCACGCCGAGCGCGCCGCCCTCGCAGAAGTCGTTCTGCACGTCGACGACGATGAGTGCCTGATCGCGGGGCGCCTTGTCGGCGGGGCTGTTGTCGGGCATCGGGTACTCCTTATCCGCTCGCACCGAGGAGATACCGCGTGGGTACCGCCGGATCTCCGTGGGACAGACCAAGACCTTCCCACGGGAGACTGACAAGGTTGTCGGCCAGGTGGGTGCGGCCGTCGGCCAGCGTGGGCAGGCCCGGAACCGGATCGCCGTCCCGGACAAGGGGAATCTGCAAGGGGCGCAAGGTCAATCCGTCCGCGGGCGGTGGCGCGCCGGTGGCCGGGTAGACGATCTCCTCGACGATCGTGCCGGTGGATCGGGCCGATCGGACGGCGGCCTTCGCGCCCCCCTTGGACTCCTTGTGGCTGGACCGTTTGGCCACCGGGATGCCGTCGACCTCGACGAGTTTGTAGATCATGCCGGCGGTCGGGGCGCCGCTGCCGGTGACCAGCGACGTGCCGACCCCGTAGATGTCGACGGGTTCGGCGCGCAGCGACGCGATCGCGTACTCGTCGAGATCGCCGGACACCACGATCCGAGTCTTTGTCGCGCCCAGGGCGTCGAGCTGGTCGCGGACCTGCCGGGCCAGCACGCCGAGGTCCCCGGAGTCGATGCGCACACCTCCGAGTTCGGGTCCGGCGACCTCGATGGCGTTGCGCACGCCCTGGGTGATGTCGTAGGTGTCCACGAGCAGTGTGGTGCCCACGCCGAGCCGGTCGATCTGCGCGGCGAACGCCGCCTTCTCGTCGGGCCCGTCCGGGCCGGTGAAGCCGAGGGTGAAGGCGTGTGCGGCCGTGCCGGCGCTCGGGACGCCGTAGGTTCGGGCGGCCTCGAGGTTGGAGGTCGTCGCGACACCGGCGAGATACGCGGCGCGCGCGCTGGCCACGGCGGCCCGTTCGTGGGTACGGCGAGAGCCCATCTCGATGATGGGCCGCGATGCGGCGGCACTGACCATGCGAGCGGCGGCCGACGCGATCGCGCTGTCGTGGTTGAGGATCGACAGCACCAGTGTCTCCAGCAGCACCCCCTCGGCGAAACTCGCTCGCACGGTGAGGATCGGCGAGCCGGGAAAGTACAGTTCGCCCTCGCGGTATCCGTCGATGTCGCCGGAGAAGCGGTAGTCGCGCAGCCAGTCGACGGTGTCCGGGTCCAGGAACCGGCTCACCAACGCCAGTTCGTCGTCGCCGAAACGGAAGTGCGCCAACTCGTCGAGCAGCCGTCCGGTACCGGCGACGACACCGTAGCGCCGGCCGTCGGGCAGCCGCCGGGCGAACACCTCGAAGACGCACGGGCGATGAGCCATCGGCGTGCGCAGCGCGGCCGACACCATGGTCAGCTCGTACTGGTCGGTGAGCAACGCGGTGTTGTCGATGGTCACAATCGCTTACCCTTGTCCGTATGGCGCCTGACGAGACTCGTGCGCATGAGGCTACCCCCGGCGGGGGCGGCGACGGGACATCTCCCGGCGGCACCGCGGTGGCCGAACCCGGCGTCGCGGACGGGGCGACGGCACTCGACCGGCCCTGGGTGACCATCGTGTGGGACGACCCGGTGAACCTGATGCGTTACGTCACGTTCGTGTTCCAGAAGATCTTCGGCTACTCGGAATCGCGTGCCAACGAACTGATGATGCAGGTACACACGGAAGGGAAGGCCGTCGTGTCGGCGGGTGACCGCGACAAGATGGAAGCCGACGTCCGCAAGCTGCACGCCGCCGGACTGTGGGCGACGATGCAGCACGACAGCTGACATCGCCGACGAGTTGACAAGGGGTCGAGACCAACCACGTGCGTACCTGGAAGCGCAAAGGCCGTGGCGCATCGATGCGTATCTACTCCCATCTCGATGTGCACGAGGTGGAACTGCTCGCGTCGATGGTGACGTCGCTGACCGAACTGCTGACCGAGCGCGAGTCCACCGCGCCCCACGACGAGTTGTCCGAGCTCACCGGAATCCCGGTGGGCCACACGACCGCACCCACCGATGCGACGCTCGGCCGGCTGCTGCCCGACTTCCACCGACCCGACCAGGACCGGACGCTTTCGGCGGATGTGGTGAACGGTGATCTGAACGCGGCCCTGCGCAGTGTGCACGAGCCGCACATCATCGACGCCAAGATGGCGGCCGCGCAGTGCGTGCTGGACACGCTGCCGGCCGGTGGCGGTGAACTCGCGCTGACCGAGGCCCAGGCGACGGAGTGGCTGACCGCGCTCAACGACGTCCGCCTCGCGCTCGGTGCGATGCTCGGCATCACCGAGGACACTCCCGACCAGCTGCCGCCCGACCATCCGCACGCCGCGCATCTCGACGTGTATCACTGGCTGACCGTGATGCAGGAACTGCTCGTCGAAGCGCTGATGCGATGACCTCGTTCGCCACTGCGGGTGACCGGATCACCGATGTGACGGGAATCGAGGTCGGGCACCATCATCGACTCGATCCGGCGGCTTCGGTCGCGACGCCGGAGTCCTACGGATCGGGATGGGCGGCCGGCACCACCGTCGTGCGGATCACCGCGCCGGATGCCACATGCGCGGTCGATGTCCGCGGCGGCGGCCCGGGCACCCGGGAGACCGATCTGCTCGATCCGTCGAACACGGTGCGGACGGCGCACGCGATCGTGCTCACCGGTGGCAGTGCGTACGGGCTGGCCGCGGCCGACGGCGTCATGGCCGGCCTCGAGGAAGCAGGTGCCGGACTGGCGATGGACGAGCGCGGACACGTCGTACCAATCGTGCCCGCCGCGGTGATCTTCGACCTCCCGGTGGGTGCGTGGGATCTGCGGCCCGATGCGGACTTCGGTCGCCGTGCCCTGGCCGCGGCGTCGGCGGACGTGGCCGTCGGCTCGGTCGGTGCCGGAACTGGAGCGCGGGCCGGTGCGGTCAAAGGCGGGGTGGGCACCGCGTCGATCCGGATCGACGACGGACCGGCCGCCGGCGTCACCGTCGGCGCGCTGATGGTGGCCAATCCGGTCGGCTCGGTCATCGATCCCGAAACCGGATTGCCCTGGACGGCAACATCTTCTGAGATGCGACATCATCGGCTACGACAGCCGGTGGCCGCCGAGGTGGCACGGTACGCCGACCTGGTGGCCAAGCAGACGGTGCTCAACACGACCATCGGGGTGGTGGCCACCGACGCCGTGCTGGACCCCGCGTCGACGAAACGCGTCGCGATGGCCGCCCACGACGGACTCGCGCGCGCAATCGTGCCCGCCCATTCTCCGCTGGACGGCGACACGGTCTTCGCGGTCGCCACCGGCCGGGTGCATCCCGATCCGCCGCAACCGGTCCCGCAGGGGATGAATCCCGACGTCGCAGTGGTGGCCGAGATCGGGCGGGTCGCCGCCGTCGTGGTTGCCCGCGCGATCGTGGACGCGGTGCTCTCGGCCACGTCGGTGGCCGGGATTCCAGCCTATCGGGATGTGGTGCCGTCGGCGTTCGGCTGACACCGGGCACAGCTGTCGACGGTGCTCGGGTGCACTGTGCACGCGAAGGTGCCGCAGCGGTGTGGCTGATGTCATGGGGCAATCGGAATAGGGTCGAAGGACCGGGTGTTGGCAAGAGGCGATGTCTGCAGAAGGAGAGCTGGTGCTGACGATCAGCCAGGAGTTGGTCGACGAGATGGTCGCGCATGCACGCGCCGACCACCCGGACGAGGCGTGCGGCATCATCGCCGGACCCGAGGGATCCGATCGGCCGGAACGGTTCGTCGCGATGACCAACGCCGAACGGTCGCCCACCTTCTACCGGTTCGACTCCGGCGAACAGCTGAAGGTGTGGCGCGAGATGGAGCGCCTCGACGAGGAACCAGTGGTGATCTACCACTCGCACACCGCCACCGAGGCGTACCCGAGTCGCACCGACATCTCCTATGCGAGCGAACCGGGCGCCCACTACGTCCTGGTGTCCACCCGCGACGCCGACACCGCGGAGATCCGCAGCTATCGCATCGTCGACGGCGTGGTGACCGAAGAACCCATCGAGATCAGGAGCTGACCATGGCGGTAACCGTGTCCATCCCGACCATCCTCCGGACCCACACCGGCGGCGAGAAGCGCGTGGAGGCCGGCGGCGCCACACTGGCCGAGGTGATCGACAGCCTCGAGTCGGCGAACCCCGGCATCAAGGAGCGCCTCGTCGCGGACGGCAAGCTGCATCGCTTCGTCAACATTTACGTCAACGACGAGGACGTCCGATTCTCCGGTGGTCTCGACACCAGCGTCGACGACGGCGACGACGTCACCATCCTGCCGGCCGTCGCGGGCGGATAGTCGCAGGTGGCGCGCTACACCTCGCTGATCGAGTCGGTGGGGCACACCCCGCTGATCGGCCTGCAGCGTCTGTCCCCGCGGTGGGACGACACCGACCCCGACGATCCTGATGGCGGACCTCACGTCCGGCTGTGGGCCAAACTCGAGGACCGCAACCCGACCGGCTCCATCAAGGACCGCCCGGCGCTGCGGATGATCGAACAGGCCGAGCGTGACGGGCTCGTGCGGCCCGGCTCGACCATCCTGGAACCGACGAGCGGCAACACCGGCATCTCGCTGGCCATGGCCGCCAAGCTCAAGGGCTACCGGCTGATCTGCGTGATGCCGGAGAACACCTCCGAAGAACGCCGCTCACTGCTGAAAATGTTTGGCGCCGAGGTCATTTCGTCGCCGGCGGCGGGAGGGTCGAACACCGCGGTGGCCGTGGCGAAGAAACTGGCCGCCGAGAACCCCGACTGGGTGATGCTCTACCAGTACGGCAACGAGGCCAACATGCTCGCCCACTACGAGGGCACCGGACCCGAACTGTATGCCGACCTCCCGGAGATCACGCACTTCGTCGCCGGGCTGGGCACCACCGGAACCCTGATGGGTGTCGGACGGTATCTGCGGGAGCAGAATCCGGACATCGAGATCGTCGCGGCCGAGCCGCGCTACGGCGACGAGGTCTACGGGCTGCGCAACATCGACGAGGGCTTCGTGCCGGAGCTCTACGACGACACGGTGCTCACCCGGCGATTCTCCGTCCAGGGTGTCGACGCGGTGGCCCGGGTGCGGGAACTCATCGACGCGGAGGGCATCTTCGCGGGCATCTCGACCGGCGCCATCCTGCAGGCCGCCCGGGGGATCGGTCGCGGTGCGCTCAAGAAGGGACAGCGCGCCGACATCGGCCTCGTCATCCCCGACGCCGGATGGAAGTATCTGAGCACCGGAGCGTACGAAGGTAGCCTGGAGCAGGCAGAGGAAGCCCTCGAGGGCCAGCTCTGGGCATGACGCCCAGTTCTTCGCTGGTCGAGTAGCCCGCGAGGTGCCAGCCGCCCTTCGATGCGTTCGCAAGCTCGCTCACTCAGGACCCGCGGGCGTATCGAGACCTAGCCCGAACAGGATCAGCATGTCAGCCAGCCCCGCGCCCACCCGGCCCACGCCGCGGCCCCTGTGGCAACGGTCCGTCATCATCATGGCTGCGATCGCGGCCCTGCTGTTCGTGATCGAGGCCATCGACGCCGCGACGCACTATCAGCTCGACAACAACGGCATCGAGCCCCGGCAGATCGACGGACTCGACGGCATCCTGTGGGCGCCACTGCTGCACGCCGACTGGGCGCACCTGATCGGCAATCTGATCCCCGGCCTCGTGCTCGGGTTCCTGGTGCTGATGACCCGGCACTTCGTCATCGTGACCGCGATCGTCTGGCTGGTATCCGGGCTCGGGGTGTGGCTGTTCGCGCCGCCGTACACGATCACCGTCGGCGCGTCGGGGATCATCTTCGGCTGGCTCACCTACCTGCTCGTGCGCGGCCTGTTCAACCGCGACATCTGGCAGGTGCTCGGCGGCCTCGTGCTGTTCGTGATCTACGGGTCGATCCTGTGGGGCATCCTGCCGGGCAACCCGACGGTGTCGTGGCAGGGTCATCTCTTCGGCGCGGCCGGCGGCGTACTGGCCGCGTGGTACATCGCGGACCGTGATCGTCGTCGAAAGGCGAAGGCCGGACCCCAGTTTCCCGGACCCCAATACCCGGGCACGCAGTATCCGGGGGTGCGGTCATAGACACCGTCCCGTCTGACCCGATGGCGCCCATCGGGATCTTCGACTCCGGCGTGGGCGGACTCACCGTCGCCCGGGCGATCATCGACCTGCTGCCCGACGAAGACGTCATCTACATCGGCGACACCGCAAACGGGCCCTACGGGCCGCTGGCCATCCCCGACATCCGGCGGCACGCGTTGGCCATCGGCGACGACCTGGCCGGGCGCGGGGTGAAAGCGATTGTCATCGCGTGCAATACGGCTTCGGCGGCGTGCCTGCGTGACGCGCGGGAACGCTACGCGCCGATCCCGGTGATCGAGGTGATCCTGCCCGCGGTCCGGCGCGCGGTCATCGCCACCAAGACCGGCCGGATCGGGGTGATCGGCACCCAGGCGACGATCTCCTCACGGGCCTACCAGGATTCGTTCGCCGCAGCCCGCGACGCCGAGATCACCGCGGTGGCGTGCCCGCGGTTCGTCGACTTCGTGGAACGCGGCATCACCAGCGGCCGGCAGATCCTGGGGCTCGCGCAGGGCTACCTCGAACCGCTGCAGGAGGCCGACGTCGACACCGTCGTCCTCGGGTGCACGCACTATCCGTTGCTGTCGGGGGTGATCCAGCTCGCGATGGGGGACCAGGTCACCCTGGTGTCGAGTGCCGAGGAGACCGCCAAGGACGTCTTCCGCGTGCTGACCGAAGGCGATCTGCTGCACCCGCACACCGACCGGGTGGCGTTGCGACTGTTCCAGGCCACCGGCGACCCCGAGTTCTTCGCGCGCCTGTCCACCCGGTTCCTGGGGCCCGCGATCGGCCAGGTGCAGCACTTGTGAACCGTGATGAGTCATCGTTGACGACTTGTGACCGATATCCGGTCACGGCCGCCTGCGGGCATGGCACAGTAGCCCTATGCGTCTGACGGTCCTCGGGTGTTCCGGAAGTGTGGGTGGCCCGGGTGCCGCCTGCTCCGGATATCTCCTCGAGGTCGACGGCGAGCAGCCGGTACTGATGGACTGCGGACCCGGCGTGCTCGGTGAGCTGCAACGCCGCATCGACCCCAACGACGTCGACGTCATCCTCAGCCATCTGCACGCCGACCACTGCCTGGACCTGCCCGCGATGCTCGTGTGGCGCCGGTACGCCCCGCAACCGGCCACCACCCGCGCACGGCTCTACGGTCCGGCCGGCACCGACGTGCGGCTGGGTGCGGCGTCGTCAGAGGTCCCGGGTGAACTCGACGACATCACCGACACGTTCGACGTGATCGCGTGGCGCAACGGCGTCGACGTGTCGCTGAGTGGTCTGACGATCACCCCGATGTCGGTCAACCATCCGCCGGAGACCTTCGGCCTGCGGATCACCGGGCCCCACGGGCAGGTCATCGCCTACAGCGGCGACACCGGATTCTGCGACGAGGCGGTCGACCTCGCCGCCGACGCCGACATCTTCCTGTGCGAGGCGTCGTGGACCCACGCGCCCGAGGACCGGCCACCCAACCTGCATCTGTCCGGGCACGAGGCGGGGCAGATCGCGACCAAGGCCGGGGTGCGGGCGCTGGCGCTCACCCATGTCGCGCCCTGGTCGGACGCCGACGCCATCCTGGCCGAGGCGCGCTCGACCTTCTCCGGTCCGGTCGACCTGGTCCGGCAAGGGCAGGTGTTCGACCTCGTGCCGTGACGGGCGCGGATCCGGCACTGACTACAGTTGACGCCGTGACGACACGAGCCGATGGCAGAGCCGACGACGAACTGCGACCGATCACGTTCACCCGCGGATTCACCTCCCATCCCGCGGGATCCGTGCTGGTGGAGTTCGGTGACACCCGCGTGATGTGTACCGCGAGCGTGACCGAGGGGGTGCCGCCGTGGCGTCGGGGATCCGGGCTCGGCTGGCTGACCGCCGAATACGCGATGCTGCCGTCGTCGACGCATGATCGGTCGTCCCGCGAGTCGGTGAAGGGCCGCATCGGTGGCCGCACCCATGAGATCAGCCGGCTCATCGGCCGGTCGTTGCGCGCGTGCATCGACCTCGCCGCCCTGGGCGAGAACACCATCGCGCTCGACTGCGACGTGCTGCAGGCCGACGGCGGCACCAGGACCGCCGCGATCACCGGCGCCTACGTCGCGCTCGACGATGCCGTCACCTGGCTGCGTGCGGCGGGCCGGCTGAAGGACCCGCAGCCGCTGTCGTGCATGATCGCCGCGGTCAGCGTCGGTGTGGTCGACGGCCGTGTGCGACTTGACCTTCCGTACGAGGAGGATTCGCGGGCCGAGGTGGACATGAACGTCGTCGCCACCGACGCGGGTACCCTCGTCGAGGTGCAGGGCACGGGCGAGGGCGCCACCTTCGCGCGCGCCACCCTCGACAAGCTCCTCGACATGGCGATGGTCGGCACCGGGAAGTTGTTCGACGCGCAGCGTGAGGTGCTCGCCGCCCCCTACCCGGGCACGCTGCCCGGCAAGTCCTGATGGCGACGGTTCTCCTCGCCAGCCGCAACGCCAAGAAGCTCGCCGAGTTGCGCCGGGTCGTCGCGACCGCCGGGATCACCGGGCTCGACGTCGTCGGACTCGACGACGTCGACGACTATCCGGAGGAACCCGAGACCGGCGCGACCTTCGAGGAGAACGCGCTGATCAAAGCGCGGTCCGGCGCATCGGCAACCGGGTTGGCTTGTCTCGCAGACGATTCCGGCCTGTCGGTGGATGCGCTGAACGGGATGCCGGGCGTGCTGTCGGCGCGCTGGAGCGGGCGTCACGGCGCCGACGGGGCCAACAACGACCTGCTGCTCGCCCAGATCGCCGACGTCCCGGCCGAGCGCCGCGGTGCGGCCTTCGTGTCGGCGTGCGCGCTCGTGGTCCCGCCGGGGGAGGAGACGGTGGTGCGCGGCGAGTGGCGCGGCAGTATTCTCGCCGCGCCCCGGGGCGCCAACGGGTTCGGCTACGATCCGCTGTTCGCCCCCGACGACGATGTGGCGCAAGGTCGTTCGTCGGCGGAGCTCTCGGCGGCGGAGAAGGATGCGCTCAGTCACCGCGGAAAGGCGTTGGCGCAGTTGGTGCCCGCCTTGCGGGAGCTGTCAGGGGGCTGAGGGCCTGTTCGTCCGCGGGGTCTTGATTCGTCGGCGGTGAATTGTGCGCGAAGGAATCAAGAGGCCGCGGACGAACTCGTGTCCGGTTCTCCCGGGCGCTCGGAGCCACGATGGATCTCGAGCATGCGGGCGACCGAATCGGGCCAGCGGTAGCGTTCCGCGCGTGCCCGCGCCGCGCGCTCCCGCAGCGGGCGGGGCATCGCCAGCACCCGGTCGATCGCCTCGGCGAACCCGTCGCCCGAATCGTCGGCCAGCGCACCACAACTCGCGTCGACCAGACCGGCCACCGCCGACGATTGCGACGCCACCACGGGCGTTCCGGACGCCAGCGACTCCAGCGCCGAGAGGCAGAACGTCTCGTGCGGTCCCGGTGCCACGGTGATCTCCGTCGTGGCCAGCAGCGTCGCGATCTCACGACGATCCGGCACGTGCCCGAGGAAGGTGACCGGTAGTCCGCGTGCCGCGCGTTCGAGGGCGGGTCGTCGGGGACCGTCACCGGCCACCACCAGATGCACCGGTCGCCGCGCCGCGTGCAGTCGCGCGATCGCGGCGATGCTGCGGTCTGCGCGCTTCTCCGGGGACAGCCGGCCGCAATGGGTGATCAACGTGGTCGACTCGTCGGTGAATCGCGCCTGCATGGTCGGATCGGCATGCCGCGGGTCGAAGAGGTCGAGGTCGACGCCGAGCGGTGCCCGGTGGACGTTGCTCGCCCCGATCCGCCGGAACTCGGCGGCCGCGAAATCGGTGGTGCAGACGACCGCATCGAAGGAGCGGGTGGTGCGCCGATTGGCCTCGTCGGCGATCGCGCGCGCCGGACGGGTGGGCATCACCATGCCGAGGAGTCGATCGAGGCGTTCGTGGGAGACCATCGTCGCGTGGATGTCACGGGCGCGGGCCCAGCGCCCGAAACCGCGCAGCGTCAACCGATCCGACACCTCGATGGCGTCGGGCCTCAGGTGGGCGAGAACGTCGGCGACCCGGCGGGCGGACGCGACCCGATAGCCGCCGGAGCAGGGGAGTCGCGGCGCACGCACGTGGAGGCGCTCGACCCCACCGGCCAGCGTCTCGGAGAAATCGCGGACGCCGGGCACGACGAGGATGACCTCGTGACCGAGGGCGACGTAGCCGGCACCCCAGCGGTCGACGGCGGTTCGCAGTCCGCCGGAGCGGGCGCCGTAGAAGTTGGCGAGTTGCACGATGCGCACTCGCACAGTGTGGTCGGGTTCGGATGAACCAACGCCGATCGCACGGTCACGCGCCGAGGATCAGCTCGTGAACAGCCGGGGTCCGTGCGCCTCGGTCACAGGTTGTAGGTGGCTTTGACCTCTTTGGTGCGGATGTGCTCGAAGTAGAACGAGAGGAACGGGATGGTGCCGGCGATCGCGGTGACGATGATCTTGCCCAGCGGCCAGCGCACCTTGATGGCGAGGTCGATGGTGCAGATCAGGTAGACGAAGTAGACCCAGCCGTGCACGATCGGCACGAAGTCGAGGGAGTCGTTGCCGAAGCCGTACTTGACGATGAGTTCGGCGACCAGCAGCAGCAACCACAGACCGGTGATCCAGGCCAGGACGCGATAGCGCACGAGCGCGCTGCGCACCTTGTCGACGGGGGTGGTGGATGCCGGAGTGGTGGTGTCGGTCACCGGGGCTGTTCCTCACTGCTGGGGGTTGCGGTTGGTTGGCCGGACAGTTCGGCCAGGTACGAGTTGTACTCGGCGAGCGCCGAGTCCTCGGTCGGGTCGGGGGACGACGCCAGCGAGGATGCGCTGGGCGTGGTCGGTCGATCGGGCAGGATGCCTTCCGGGATCTCCGCGGCGCCCTTCGCGTCGGGGGCGAGCTTGCGTTGTTCCTCGGGGTCGCTCTCCAGGACGACGAATCGGCGGTACGCGTAGACGAACGCGACCGCGAACGCCGGCCACTGCAGGGCGTACCCGAGATTCTGGGCGGTTCCCGAGTCCGATTCGTAGCGGTCCCACTGCCACCACGCCAGGAGCAGGCACGTGATGGCGGCGACGCCGACCAGTGCGATCAGCGCCGGACGATGCCGCCGCCGAGGCGTGGTGGAACCGGATTGCATACCCTCGACGGTACCTGGCCAGCACTGATCGGGTCGCGGGCGGTACGCTGGGGCCGCGCCGGATGTGTCCGGTGCCACGCGCGAGTGGCGGAATTGGCAGACGCGCTGGATTTAGGTTCCAGTGTCTACGGACGTGGGGGTTCAAGTCCCCCCTCGCGCACCACCGATCACCTGCCGAACCACCGTCGCCACCAACTGCGGCGCTGTCCGGTCGCCAAGGCCACATCGCCCTCGCCGTTCAGATACGCGATCACCGCGTCGGCGACCTTGTTGGTCAGTCCCACCTCCCATGAGGTCCGGAACAGCGGCTGATCCGAGGCGAAGTCGTCGTTGTCGTCGACGATGGCATAGCGCGTGACCTCCGGATGGTCGGCGAGCCATTGTTCGATCTCGTCGCCGCGGGGCGCGAGCGGGATCGACGGTGTCATGCCGTAGAGGTCCGGTGTCACCTCCGCCCGAACCTCGGCCACGTTCTCCTCCCACAGACGCCACGTCGAGGAGAGCACGACCTCGCATTCGGTCTCCGCGATGATGCGGCGCACCCGCTTCGCCAGTGTCGGGTCGATCCCGACGATCCGTCCGTGACGCACACTCGTCCGCCGACTGTTGACGACGCCGTCGATGTCGAGGAAGAGCACCTTCATGCCCCAACTTCACACCGTCGCGGCGGACAGGGGCGCGAAATCCCGAGAGTCGGCACCCCAGCGCGGCAGTCAGCGACCGATCCGGCCCTCGACATAGTGCTTGCGGCACAGCGCGCGGTACATGACCGGTCCGCCGCGAGTATCACCGACCGCGATCACGTCACCCGATCGCATCACCAGTCCGTCGACGATCCGGGCGTTGAGGAATGCCGCACCGCCGCAC
This sequence comes from Gordonia sp. NPDC003424, assembly GCF_053588655.1. NCBI lineage: Bacteria > Bacillati > Actinomycetota > Actinomycetes > Mycobacteriales > Gordoniaceae > Gordonia > Gordonia sp. NPDC003424. Next base: position 2,551 of record NZ_JBSFQJ010000029.1, on the reverse strand, counting down.
CAGCACAACACGATCGACTGCATGCGGTGCACCTCGTCGGCGATCTCCACCAGCCGCGCCGCGCCGGGGAACAGGATGGACCGGAAGTCGGTGAGCAGACCGAACGCGAACACGTCGATGCTCTCGACGTCGACGACCCGGGCGAGCTGCTCGACCTGAGCCGGCGTGAGGAACTGTGCCTCGTCGCAGATCACGAAGTCGACCGCGCATTCCTCGTGACGCGTCGAGACGAGGGTGTAGAGGTCGGTGTCGTCGTCGAGCAGGTCGGCCTCGGATTCCAGGCCGATCCGGCTGCTCACCAGCGCCCCGCCGGACCGGTCCTGCTTGGTCACGAGCATTCCCGCGCGCCCCTGCTGTTGCTGATTGAACTGCGTCTGCAGGGCGAAGGTGGACTTCCCGGCACCCATCGGGCCGTGGTAGTAGATCAGGCGACCGGACATCGCCAGATCATCTCCCATCCGGCGACGGCGCGCCGGACTCGTGTCGTCGGCCACATCGCGACGGGCACGGACGCGGGCGGCCGCAGGGGCGTCAACCGACCGGCACGCGGGCGATGAAACCCGGCGGCCGGTCCGGCCGGAGTCAACCTAGGTTGACGATCGCGTCCTTCCTGGGCACCATGGACGCATGAGAACGGTGGTGGGAGATGGCGACGGCGATACGCCGATCGAGCAGCTGACGCGTATTGCGGCGTTGCGACGCGACATCGCACGCGAGGAGGAGGTCGCCGTGCGGCGCGCCCGGCAGGCCGGCCTCTCGTGGGCCGAGATCGGGCTCCTGCTCGGAGTGTCCAAACAGGCGATGCACAAGAAGTACCGGAAGGTCGGGTGAGTCCGATCCAGCCGTTGTCCGATGCCGCGGTCGTTGTTGACCTCGGCGCCGATCTCCGTGCGGCCCACTACAGTTCGGATGGTGTCGGAGCGCTGCTCTCGGATGCGGCCAACGAGGCGCTCGGGCGCGGGATCTGGTGGCCGGCCATGGCTGCGACCTCCGGCGTGTCCGGTGATCGTGCCGATCTCGCCACCATTGTCCGGCTGTTCCTGCTCGGTACTGATGAACCCGAAGACGCTGTTGCACATGCATTCTCCCGAAGTGGGATCGCTCGCCTCGTCGGCAACGGCGTGCTCGAGCAGCGCACCGACGGATCGCTGGGTGCGGTGCTCGACATCCGGCCGCACGCCGACGACGTCGGCGACTACCTCGTCGTGTCCGACCAGGATGCCGTGATGCGGTCGGCGCCGGTCCGCCACGATCATGTGCTCGGGATCGGTGGTGCGTCGGTGTCCTTGGCGCGAGCGGTGATTCGCCGGCCCGTGCGGCGCGCACTGGATATCGGGACCGGATGTGGCATCCAGGCATTGCACCTGGATGCGCACTGCGACGAGATCGTGGCCACCGACACCAATGAGCGGGCGCTCGCGCTGGCGGCGGCCACCGCTCGACTCAATGGGATGTCCTGGGATCTGCGCGCGGGCAGCCTGTTCGAGCCGGTGGCCGGCGAGCGCTTCGACCTCATCGTGTCCAATCCGCCCTTCGTCGTCGGCGCGGGCGCCCAGGACTACATCTACCGGGACTCCGGCATGGTGGGCGACGCGCTGTGCGCAGAGCTGATCCGGCAGATTCCCGACCATCTGAATCCCGGTGGCACAGCACAACTCCTGGCCAACTGGATCGTCCACACCGATACCCGACTGGGCCGAACGGGTTCGGGGCTGGCTCGCCGGCACCGGGCTCGACGCGTGGGTGGTCCAGCGTGAGCTCGCCGACCCGGTCAGCTACATCTCGCTCTGGCTTGCCGACGCCGGCGAATCGGCGGACGCGACCGCCGATCGTGGTGCGGCGTGGCTCAATTGGTTCACCGAACAGGACATTGCCGGTATCGGCATGGGCGTCATCACGTTACGCAAGCGCGCCGACGGTGACGGTGACGCCGGGCCGCCCGACCAGATCGTCGAGGAGATCACCGGAGCGGGCGAGGAGGTCACCGGACCCGAGGCCGATGCGTTCCTCGCGCGTCGGCACTACCTGCGCACGACGTCGGACGCGCAGCTTCTGACGGCTTGCCTGACCACGGCACCCGTGTTCCTCGAAGACCAGTCGCTGCCCGGAGACGATGGCTGGCAACAGGTTTCATCGGCGGTACGACGACCAGGCGGCCCCGCGGCGGTGCTCGGCGTCGACGAGGTGTCCCGTGCGTTGCTCGCGGGATGCCGCGGCCAGGTGCCGCTGGGTGCACTTATCGACCTGCTCGCCGGATTCCACGAGGTGGATTCCGACGCATTGGCCCAGGCCGCCCTGCCGGTGGTCCGAGAGGCGATCATGCGCGGAATTCTGTACGAGGTGAGGTGATCTCGATGCGGCGCCTCGCTGCGCTCGGAGCCTGATCCGAAGAGCTGCCCCACCTCGCTGATCGAGTAAGCGAGCGAGCTTGCGAGCCCGCGCATCGAGATCTGCCGGGCGAATTCAGGGGGTCGACGCAACACCGTCGTGTTGTTTCGGTGCTAAGAGTAGCTCATTGAGTTCGTGTGCGGGAGTGCGGAATCCAAGGGTT